>DATHQJ010000158.1:0-38502 GCA_035482825.1 Binatus sp. (SeqCode)
GGCTCCGCGATAGGCCAGCACGGCCACTGGAAGCAGAGCGGCGACGCCGGTGATGACCACGGCACGGCTCGGCGTGTGATTGCGGGCGTGGGTCGCGCCCAGCGATTCATGGGCCAGCCCGTCGTGCGCCATGCGCATCAGTACGCGAGCTGCTGCCGTAATGCAGGCCAGCGTGCCCGCGAACATGCTTACCAGTGCGCCGATATCGATGAGGATTCCCAGCACCGGCACGCCGCCCACTTGCGCGAGCACGTACATCGGAGCCTCACTTTTGCCAAGATCCTGGCCGACCGTGTGAAATCCGAGCACTTCCGCATAGGCACACACCGCGAAGAAAGCTCCGGCAAGAACTGCGCTCTGAATCACAGCGCGCGGAATCGTCTTCAGCGGATTGCGGGCTTCCGAGCCCAGCGTCGTGGCGCTCTCGAAGCCCACAAAGCTGAACAGCGCCAAGACGAGGCCGAGGCGGAGTCCGCTGCCGCTCATGCCGCGGAGATGAAGTTGATCCGCGTCCACGTGTGGGTCGTGGCGAAACAGCAGGAGCGCGATCACGATTACGATCACCGAAACTGACGCGGCTTCAATCCACAACATGAGCCGCGCGGAAATCTTTACGTCGCGATAGGCGATCCAGATGGAGACCCCAGTCACTACGACCGACAAGACTACCGTAGAAAAAACGTGTCCTGTAGCATCGCGGAGCAACAGGTTCGCATAGTGGTAGAAACCGCCAATCACGCTGGATCCCGTGGCCACGTAGGCGAGCAGCAGGCTCCAGGCGACGGTAGCCGAGAGCCAGGGCGGCAAGGTCATCGAAGCGTAGGTATAGAGCGAGCCCGGAGATGCGGAATGGCGGGCGTAGCGTGCGATGCACAGCCCGACCAGAAATATTGCGCTGGTCGCCAGAACGTAGGCGAGCCATGTGCCGTTGCCGGCGTCGTGGCAGACCAGTGGAATGGTTGCCGCCGGCGTTGTGGTCGGAGCCATGGTGGATACCGACTGCGCCAGAGTTTCCAGGGGAGAAAGAATTCCGCGCCGCAAACCGTAATCTGTGCTTTGGGCGTTCTCCGGCGGTGTTGGCTCCATGGAGTGCACTTCTCCTTTGTCGAGTGGTTGCGGTTGGGGCGGATTGTACAACACTCTGAGCGGGGCTTCGCTGGTGAGAACGTTGAGGCGGAACTAGAAGAAAAATAAATCTATGCCAGCTAAAAAGAAGCGCGCGAGCTTTTTTAGTTGCGTGCTAGTGTGGCCTTCTGAGTCCGCTGATTTGGAGCCGGTACGATCAAGACCGGGCCTGGAGGTCGAAAATGAGAGTTTGTCCGAATACGCAATGCGTGGCGTTTGGCCGTATCGTGTTCTCGGTCGCGACCCGCTGCCCCTTGTGCCGCTGGGATTTGAAAAACGCTCTGCCCGCGAGCGAGACGGCGGCTGCGCCGAAAGCGGAACGGCACGTGCCTTCGGCGCGCTGAATTAAGCGCGCAGCTCAGACTTCATTTCCCAATATCCTCATTCCAAAGGTCGGCGTGCGCCGCAATGAAGTCGCGCATGAGGCGAACACATTCGGCGTCGTCGAGAACCACGACAGTCGCGCCGGATTTCCGGAAGAGATCTTCCGCGCCCTGGAAGTTTCGATTTTCTCCAATGACCACGCGGGGAATGTGAAACAGCAGCGCCGTGCCCGTGCACATGATGCACGGACTCAAAGTGCTGACCAGCGTCAACTCCGCCCAGTCGCGCCGCCGGCCCGCATTGCGCAGGCATACCGTTTCGGCATGCGCGGTCGGGTCGCCACTCTGAACTCTGAGGTTATGTCCTCGGGCCACGATCTGCCCTTGCTGGTTGGCCAGCACCGAACCGATCGGTAAACCGCCTTCGCGCAGGCCCGTTTTCGCCTCTTCGAGAGCTTCTCGCAGTAACGCCTGATCGTTCATGATCCTCCGAACCTTCTTTGCACTTCGCGCTTCCTTCGCACTTCCTTCGTACTTCGCAGCGCGCCCTAGCGCAGTTTGTAACGTTGCAGTTTGCCGGTCGCGGTTTTGGGGAGTTCCGAAAAAAACTCGACGCGGTGAGGCCGCTTGAATACCGGCAGGCGCGCAAGCACGAACCTTTGCAGTTCCGCAGCGACTACAGGATTTCCGGGTTTGCCATCGCGCAACACCACGCACGCCACTGTCTTGACCAAGCCGTCCTCATCTTTTCGTCCGACGACTGCTGCTTCCAGCACTTCGGGATGCTCGAGCAGTTGATTCTCGATTTCAACCGGGCTGACCCAGGCGCCGCTGACTTTTAGCATGTCATCGGAGCGCCCGCCATACCAGAAGTATCCGTCGGCGTCCTGATAATAGCGGTCGCCGGTGCGAAGCCAATCGCCGGCGATGGTGTCTTTCGTTTTTTCGTGCTGGTTCCAATAGCAGGCGCACGCGGCGTCGGTCTTAACGATTAAATCGCCCATTTCACCGTGCGGGACAGACTGATTATTTTCGTCGACGATGCGGGCTTCAAATCCAGGAATGATGGTGCCGCTCGACCCGGGCTTCAGCGCACCGGGACGGTTCGAGATGAACATATGCAGCGCCTCGGTGGAGCCGATGGCGTCGAGAATCTCAACCTGGAAGCGTTCTTTGAAGCGACGAAAGATGGAGGCAGGAAGACACTCACCCGCCGAAATCGCGTGACGCACGGAGGAAAAATCTGGAGCGCGTTCTTGATCCGGTGGATGAGCCAGCAACTTGGAGTAGTTTGAAGGCACGGAGAAAAACAGGGTTGGGCGAAAGCGCCTGACCGTATCAAAAACAGTTTGCGGTTTAGGCGGATCGGGCAGCAGGATGCTGGTAGCTCCCACGGCTAGCGGAAAATAAAGTCCGTTG
This sequence comes from Binatus sp. (SeqCode), assembly GCA_035482825.1. GTDB lineage: Bacteria > Acidobacteriota > Terriglobia > Terriglobales > Acidobacteriaceae > Sulfotelmatobacter. The sequence continues at coordinate 2,868 of DATHQJ010000158.1, forward strand.
CCCAGTCCGTAGGCGAAGAAGAGTTTGGCTACGCTGAAGAAGCGGTCGTTTTCCGTGATGCCGAGAATCGCTTTCGCATAGCGCTCCGCGCACACGACCATGTCGTGCTGCAGATGCACGCAGGCTTTCGGCCTGCCGGTGCTTCCCGAGGAATAAAGCCAGAAGGCGGCATCATCTTTGCCGGTGGGCGCAGCATCGAGGGTGCTGGGGCTGTCGCGGGTCCAGGCGGCGAGCGATTCAGTCGTTCTTTCGGCGCTCCCATCCGAGCCTCCTTCCGAGACTCGTTCCGCGCCACGTTCCGCACCTTCAGCGACAACGATTTGTTCCAGGTAGCGGAGGTTCTGCGGAGGAATCGCCTGCAGATTTGCGAGAAGCGAATCGCTGACGACCGCGACCCGGGCTCGCGAGTTGTTGAGCAGGAATTCGTAGTCAGAGGGCTTCAGGAGCGTGTTAGCGGGGACAGGCACGGCTCCGATCTTGATTGCTCCGAAAAAGCACGCGGCAAAGTCTGGCGTGTCGAGCAAAAGGAGGAATACTCGTTCCTCGATGCGGACTCCGGCTTTCTTGAAGGCGTGTCCAACGCGGTTGACCTGCTCAAAAAGTTCGCGATACGAGACCCGACGGTCCCCGCATTCGATTGCGACGTTGTCGCCCCGGCCCTCGGCGATGTGGCGGTCCACGAAATAAGACGCCGCGTTGAATTCTTCGGGCAGCGGAAAGGGTGACTTGGTCATGATCCAGAAGGCCGGCGCAAGTGCTGTTCTGCGCTCTGCTTTATGCGTGCGAGTTAACTGCAGTTAACCTTGATGAGTCGCGTGCAGACGGCTCTCATGCAGGCGGCTCCCGTGCAATACCATCAGTTCAGTGATTGCACGATGGCCCTGATCGATGGCGATATTCGTATACGCGTGGCCATCGGCGTCGGAGTTCGCGATGGCAATGCGGCCGAACCTCTGCCGTCCGAGTACGCACGGGCGTTCGGAATCAGGACGGTCCAGCGGTTCAAACAGGCGATTGTATTCGTAGGCATACCCGTGCGGCCAGCGATTCACGGTGATGGCCTCGATGTCTGCGGCAGGATCGAATCCTCCGGCAGACAACATTCGTCCCAACTGATCGCGCACCTGATGCTCAAAGGTCTCGAATTTCGTGCTGAACAATTCCCATCGCCCCGCCCGGTACTGATCTTTGCACGGAAGACCAGGTTGGCAGGGGGTGCGCAACAAATGCAGAACGCAGGGTTCGTCCGGGGAAGCGGGGAAACTGTATCCGCCCATCGATACTGGGTAGTCCAGCGCGATGTTCGAGAAATACGAACTCGGAGCATAAATGGAACTCAGGCCCAGTTTCTGAAACGATTTCCAGTTCTTGATTTGTACATTCACATAAACCAGCGGGATCTTGACCGCATAGGCAAGAGCTTGCTTCTGTTTCTCTGGCATTTCCGGACACAGATAAGGAATCACCATGTTGTAGCAGGCGAGAACGCAGGTTGCCGCGCGCACGCGGCGGGCCTGGCCTCCGCGAACGTATGTGACCTCAACTTCTTTTGCGCTGTGTGGATCGCCGACGTGCTTGACGTTGATTGCCGTGCTATTCAGGCGTATACGAATTTTGGATCGTGAATCGTCGAGCTTGGCGTAGTTCATGCGGGCGGTCACGATGTCTTCCATCGTGTCGCCGGGCGCGGATCCCGGCACCAGGGAACGGACGAACATTCTGGCGATCGACGCGTTGCCGTCAGGGAAGTGGAAGATGTAAGGCTCTTCTTCCTGCGGCTCGTCGCCGCCACGCCGCTTCGGCAGACTCATCCCGCTGAAGCCGGGAAAGCCATAGTGGGCGCAGTCGTAGGCGCAGACTGCGTCGATTCCAACGGCGTACAGATCGTGCGTCGTAGTCTGAAAAATCTTTACGACGTCGGCATGTACTTTGACGTCTTGCAGGAGAAAATCTTTGTAGCTCTTTTGGATCAGCTTGACCCGCTTCTGCTCGGGACTCAGCCCGGGCAGATAATCGAGCTTCGCATCCTGCAACCGGAGCAAGTCACGGCGAGCTTCCGGCGCAATCGGAATCTGGTCCACGGCTTTGGCGGAGTAGCGCGGACCCAGGTAAGTCGACGGTTCCTCCATCACCAGCCGATCGTCGCCAAAGGTTTCCTTGTTGAAAAACGTGGCCTCATTCAACTTCATGTTGGAGAACAGTTTCTGATCGTAGTATTTGTAGAAGCGCTTTACATCGATGCCCAACTCGAGCAGAAGGCCCTTGGCAACGCCGCTGTAATTGGCGGGCGCCTCGATCGATTGTGTGCCCCCGTATCCCAGCAGGAGGCGGTTGCCGGAGCGGAACTCGTTGCGCTTGGCGTGTCCGCCGAAGTCGTCATGATTGTCGAGCACGAGGATTCGTGAATCTGCCCCTGAAAACTTACGGAAGAAATACGCCGCCGCCAGACCGCTGATGCCGCCGCCGACGACGATCAGGTCGTACGCGTCGGTCTCGACTATCGCTTCTGGCCACACCTTTCCATCGCGCAGATCATGCGCGACTTCCCATGAGCCGTCGTGGCTTCCGCGCATGCCAGTCTTGGCTGGTGGATAGTACCCGGCATCTTTTTCTGGAGCGAAGGGAGAATCTGCAATGCCGAATGCGGTCACCCACGGACTGCTCGCTGCGATCGAAGCGCCCACGGCGATGCTCACGCCGTTCAGGAAATCTCTCCGCGTAATTTGGCGGCCCATGCCCAACTCACGATCGACGGCGGGGGTTTTTGGAACAGGATCGTGTTCGCCCATAGGTGTCAGTCTATCGAACTTATCGGTGGACGGATTTGGCCGGTGGGCAGGCGGAAAGTTGTTCGTCCCGGGAGAAGCGCAGACCTTGGCATTATCGTTTGTGAAATCGTTGGTGCGAAAGGGGGGACTCGAACCCCCACGGTTTTACCCGCCAGATCCTAAGTCTGGTGCGTCTGCCAATTCCGCCACTTTCGCACTTTGTTCAGCCGCTGGCATCTGTACCGAACTCGCCCAAGCTAGTTTAAGAACGTCTGCCGCGCTGAATGCAGAAGGCAGTCCCAAAGAAATCCTAGCACGTCTCGGATCGCGGGACTGCTGTACTGGCCAAATTCCGTTTCAAAAGTTTGAGCGATGGACGCATTCCTGGGCGTGAGGACTGCTGCTCGGACGGCGGGTTCTGGGCGACGACCGGGCAAAGCCCAGCCTAGTCGACGAAAATCTTCGCCCAAGAACCCGTCGGTCCCCTCCCCCGAAGGAAACGACGGGTCATCTGGGCAAACGTGGGCGGGTTTGGAGTCCGCTCTCTCGTTCCTTGCAACTCCTTCCTCCCCGGAGGGGTGCAAGTTAAACGGGAATGTAGCGAGTTAACGCAGCGATGAAAATAAGGTAAATACTTTAAGGCTGAGACGCTGAGCCAGTATCCTCTGTCGCACACGACTAATGCGTTAGCTCCGCTAATGCGTCAGTTCCGAAATCTGCACGTGATAGGGCTCCAGCAGTGCACCGGTAGCATGGTCAAGACCGGCCACGGCGAGTTGATAGTTGACCTCAGCCTGCAGCAGGCCGAGCTCGGCGCTGGCGAGTTCGGTTTGCGCTTCGAGCACAAAGAAGATTGTTTCCGATCCCAGATCGTATTTGCGCTGCTCGGCGGCCATGGTCTTCTTGGCCAGGTCGAGCGCTTCCTTGCCGGCGGCGATGCTGAGCTTGGCCTGTTCGAGTTGATGGACGGCGTTGCTGACGTCGAGCATGACCTGCTCGCGGAGTTGGCGTTCGTTATACAAATCGCCGCGCCGCGATACCAGCGCGCTACCGAGTTCCGCTTGGGCGGCCCGGTTCCGGATCGGCAGCGTCAAGGACAATTGCACGCCATAGGTCGGAAAGCTAAAGTTAGAGAGCTGACTCAGCGACGAAGTTGAGAGAGTCTGGGTGGTGCTTATGGGCTCAACGCCTCCAAGGCCGTTGCTGGCGTAGATGCCGGTGAGATCGAGTTCGGGCAACTGGTGATTGTGAGCGAGACGAATGCGGGTTGCGTCATTGGCGAGGGCGGCGTGGGCGGCATCAAACTCGGGCCGCTTGGTCAGAGCCTGCTGCAACGCGGTAGCCGAGTCGATGGTGAGCAGTTCGTCTTCCGGGTCGGGCTTTTCGGTGAGCTCAATGTCCAGCGCCTGAATATTCGGATCCTGATCCGCGCCGATGGTCATGCGGAGCGCATCCTCGGCTTGTTTAAGCGCATATTCGCTTTGGATGACCTGCACGCGCCGCGATGCCACCTGCGACTCCGACCGGTAGATGTCCAGCGGAGGCAGAGCGCCCAGTTCCAGCGCCCGTTTATCGTGTTTGTAGGTGGCCTCGGCGGCTTCCATGGAACTGCGAGCGACTTCAAGATTTCCTTGCGCTTCGATCACCGACCAGTACTGCCCCACGGCCTGCAAAATGTTGTTACTCACTTCAGCGGCGAAATTGGCGCGTGACTGCTGCAGGTTGCGACGTGCGATCACCAGCGGTGCCTGGTTGGCGAACAGCCAGCCGTTTCGCAAGAGAGGCTGCGTGAACTGAAAATTGAGAGTGGAATTGACAGAAGGATCGAAAATGCCAACGGGAGTGACGGTCGAGTTGTTGAAGGAGTAATGGCTGCTGCTCAGTCCCGCCTGGACGTTGGTGCCGGTCTCGAAAGTCTGAGAGTAAGTGAGCTGAGTCGACCTGGTAATGCTCTTCGTGGCCAGCACGACGCCCGTTCCTCCCAGAGTGGTTTGCGGGGGGAAAGTCGAATTATTTGTGATGTAGGATCCGGTGACCGACGGATCGAACGGCGAGTGCGCGCCCAGCAGAGAGAATTTCGAAAAGTCAATTTGGGTTTCCTGGATCCTCACGATGCTGTTGTTTTCCAGTGTGAGAACGACTGCATCGCGCAGGCTGAGCCGGAGCTTGCCTTCCACGACGTAGCTCCGCAAATGCTCTGGCGGCGCCAGTTTGTCGGAGCGAACTTGCGGAGTCGCCATGTCGCGATATCCCTCGCGCTGTTGCGCCCGGCTGGGGAGGGTGAATGTAATTAACAGCGGCAGAAGACCAGCGAAAAGGCCCAGACGAAAGTATTGCATTCCTCGATTCCTCCCAAGTGTATGGCTCGTGCGTGAAGCGTGAAAGCATGCAGCGTGAACGCGTGACGCGTGAAGATGGCTGCCGCAGCGCCTATTCCCAACGAATGGCTTCGACCGGATCCAGACGTGCGGCTTTGACTGCAGGATAAATTCCGAAAACCAGGCCCACCGTGATCGAGACGATGAATGCCAGCAGGATAGAGGTTAGCGTTACGATGGTCGACCATCCCGCCAGCAGGGCGATCAGACGTGACATGGCGAAGCCGAACAGAATGCCGAAGCTGCCGCCGACAAAAGAAATCAGCATGGCTTCCACTACGAACTGGCGGATGATGTCGGACTGGCGGGCGCCCACGGCGCGGCGGACGCCAATTTCGCGCGTGCGCTCGAGAATGCTGGCCAGCATGATGTTCATGATGCCGATCCCGCCGACGAGAAGGGAAATGGAGGCGATGGCAACCATTACGGCGTTGAATAAACGTTCCGTGCGTTTTTGTTCGGCGAGCAATTCGGCGGGGACGATCACGCTGAAGTCCCCGGCCGAGTGATGCGAGGAATCGAGAATTGCGCGCACTACTTGCGCTATCGAAGCCATGTCGGCACTATCGCGAATGTTCAGGTAGATGCCGTCGATCTCATCGCGCACGTCGCTGTAATTGTCTTCCAGTCGCAGCAGAGCCGAGTTGAGCGGGACGTACATGATGTTGTTGAGATCCTGGGAGGGCACGCCCGCCACTTCGGTTTGCGAACTGAGTTGCGGCGAGGCTACGCCGATCACGCGGAACCAGGTTTCGTTGGCCTTCACGTACTGGCCGATGGGATCGGCTGAACCGAACAGACTCGAACGGGCGGCCGCGCCCAGCACGACAACGGGCGCGCCCTGGGTTTCTTCGTCTTCGCTGAAGAACCTGCCTTGCAGAACGTGCAGTCCCGCGATCTTTAGATAATCAGGATTGACTCCGTAGATCGTTGGCGGCTCCTGCTGCGATTTCGGGATGGTCTTCGAGGGAGTCATCCGCTTCCGCGGCGTGGCCGCGACGATGTCGCTTACGTCATCGCGGATCACGCGATAGTCCTGGAACGACAAACCCTGCGAAATCTTGCGAACCTTCTGGTGAGCCTGCCACTCGGTGGTCTCTTTTGCTTCCACGATCAGGTTGTGAACACCCATCTGCTCGATCAGGGCCATCACTTTCTGACGCGCGCCTGCGCCGATCGACAACATGGAGACCACCGCCGCGACGCCGAAAATCATGCCCAGCATGGTCAGCAAAGAGCGCAGGCGGTGCAGCAGAAGATTCTGCAGCCCGAGTTGCATGTCGGGGAGCCACTGCTGGTAGCTGTGCACGATGTGCGCGGCAGAAGTGGAGGTGTCGGCTGCCATTACAGAGAGCCTCCTCCGCCGGGAGACGCGGCGCCGGAACTCGCGGCCTTCTTTGGAGCCGTCGGGTCGATCAGTGCGATTTCGGCGCCGGCGTTGATGCCTTCGATGGCGGCGCGGCTTTCGTTCTCGGCCTGGATCTTCACTTCATGCGGGTCAAAGTTGCTGCCGTTGCGCACGTAGAGCAGACGCTTGTTGTCCTTCAGAAAGAGGGCCTGGCGAGGCACATAGAGCACATCTTTTCGTGGATCGCCGTTGATGAAGACCTGAGCCGTCAGTCCCGGACGCATGCGCGGGTCGTTGGTCGAAAGTTTGATGGTGACTTCAAACTTACTGCTGGTATCACCTTCCCAAAATTGGCGGGTGTTGGAGCCCCCGACGGTTTTCACGGTGCCATGAAAAGTGTTTCCCGGGAACGCGTCCAGTTGAATGTCAACGGACTGTCCTTCCTTAACGTTGTTGCGATCAAGTTCTCCTACCTTGGCGCTGATTTCCATTTCTTTGGGGTCAACCACCTGGCCTACGGTTCGGCCCGGCTCGACCTGGTCGCCCTCGCGATACTCCGGCATGGTCAGGCCGGGGAAGCAGCAGAATCCGCCCATGGCTCCTTGGTTTTTTTCCAGAGCAACGAGACCGTCCATGGGCGAGTTGACTCGCATCTTGTCGATGTTGCCTTGCGCCTGGTCCATTGCCAGTTTTGCTTTGTTACGTTTTTCCTGCGCCAGCGAGATAGTGGCCTGATTCGATACGCTGCGCGACTTCACGTCTTGCTCGAGTTCGGCGAGCACTCGTTTGGCCTGTTCCAGGGCGAGATCATTCTTTTTTGCATCGATGGTGCTGACCAATTCGTTTTTCTGCACATCCAGTTCGGCGCGTCGGACGTCGAAGCGCGCCTTAAGCAGCGCGACTTTGTCCTGAGCCGAAACTACTTCCGCGTCGGCCTTCGCCTTAGTGATCTCCTGTTCGGCCTGCAGCAATTCGGAGCGATTCTGATCGAGTTTGAAGAGCTGCTCGGTGGGGTCGAACTCCATCACCAACTCGCCCTTCTTGACGGGTGCGCCGGTGTGGAGCAAGTGTGTAATCTGCAGCGAACCTCCACCAATCGGAGGGGCAAGCAGCATCTCAGAGTGGCTGGCGCGCAGTTCACCGGTGACGTACACCTTCATGTCGAGATCGCCGCGTTTCACATGGCCGGTGGGCACGTCTTCAGCCGTGGCTACAGGCGAGGTGCGGCGCACCGCGGCCACGACGCCGACTACGGCGCACAGGACGACCGCTGTCACGGCCCATGAGATGGCACGTCTGCTTTTCATCGCACTCGTCTACTCCGTTTATTCTCTCTCTTACTCTTTCGCCGTCGGATCTTTCAGCGCCACTTGATCTCCGGCGATGACGCCCTTGGCGACCATGATTCTGTCGCCACTTCTTCTTCCGACATCAATCGCGCGTTCCTCGAACTGCGTTCCCCGCCAGACGTAGGCGACATTCTGTCCGGATTTCTGAAACATGGCCTGCGCGGGGATGGTGATGGCGTCCGCCACGCGATCAACGATCACAGTGACCTCACCCGAGATGCCCGGCTTGAAGCGGGCGTCGGTCTGATCGAGCACGATCTCGAGAATAAAATTGCGAGTGATGGGCCAGCCGCTGGAAAAATCCATGCTGGCGATGGCGCCAATCCGTTCGATGTGACCGGTGAATTGCCGGTCGGGTATGGCGTTGAGTTGGACCGTTACGGGCTGCTTGATGGCCAGCCGGCCACGTTCGGTTTCATCGACGCGCGCGGAAATGCGCAGCGTGGTCGCGTCGGGCAAGTTCGCGATCGCCGCTCCCGGCCAGGCTCGATCTCCCGGACGGTAAGGAGCATCACCGGAGCCGGTCCAGTGCTGCAGCAGGCTGATGGTGCCCGCGGCGGGCGCGCGCACACTCATTTTTGCCAAGCTGCGCTCCTCGCGGTCCACATCAAACTTGGCCTTGACACTGGCTTGTTCGGTGCTCTCGATGGTTGCTTTGTTGAGAGTCTGGTCTGATTTCTGTTTGGTCTCCGCTTCGCGCAGCGCTTGCTCCGCGTCGGCCAGTTTCAGCGTCGCTTCTTCGCCTTCAATTTTAGAGACGATTTCCTGCTTGCTGGCTTCGAGCTTTGCCGACTCCACCGCATAGCGCGCCTTGAGCGTGGTGGTCTTGTCTTCTTCTTCGGTCAGGCGCGCCTGAGCGCGAGCCTGGTCGATTCCTGCTTCCGCCGATTTCAGAGCGGAGCGGAACTGCGCCAGATCCTGCTCGGTCTTCGTTTTGTCGAACTCAACCACTACGTCCCCGGGCTTCACCACGGTGCCTTCCGCCGACACCTTGATGATCTGCAGATCGCCCGCCTCCGCGGGTGCGCTGATCGTAACCGACTTCAGCGCCTTGACCTCGCCGCGAAACTGCAGCGAGTCAAGAAATTCTCCGCGTTTCACTTCATAGGTGGGAACCGTCGGGGTTCGCTTCCCGAACCGCACCGCTCCCAGTACGACCCCGCTCCCCGCCAACACAAGGATCACGATGGCGATCGTCTTGCCTCGCAGGGTTAGTTGGCGAAAGCGCTTGATCATTTACGTACCACTCCCTGGTTTGGGTTCGCTGGAAGCAGCGTTCTGTTTTGCGACATCGACGTCGACCGCGGCGGAGAGATCGGGCATGAGCTTGGGATCATTGCCCTCGATCGCGACAATCACTACAAAAGATCGCAACTTGTTGGAAAAATCTCCACCCTCACCGATGGGAGCGACCTGATCCAGCTTCGCCGCGAAGACCAGATCCGGATAGGCATCCAGCCGGACCTTCGCCGTCTGTCCGACCTGCAGGCTGGGGAAGTCCTGCTGGTTGGCCATGACTCGCACCTGCATGGCCAACGGATTCACCACCTGCATGAAGGGCACACCTGGGCGCACTTGGTCGCCTTCCTGCACCTCGCCCATCGTGCCTTGCTTCCAAATTGTGTTCAGCACCACGACGCCGTCGAGAGGGGATTTAATCTGCATGAGGTCGGCGTTGGCCTGGGCGTGCAGCATGGTCTGCTGAGTACGATCGCGCTGGATTTCCAGAATACGGATCGCGGCCTGGGCTGCTTTGCGTTTAAGGTCGAAGGTTTGGCGCAGTTGGTCGAATGTTGCTTTGGCCTCGTCGAGGTTTTCCTGATTTTTTTCGGCGTCGATGCGCGAGACAATCTCGGTTTTTTGCATCTCCAGTTCGGCCTTGCGGAGATTATCTTCGGCGGTCTTTAACTCGGTTTCATCTTTGGCGCGGGCCGCATTTTCTTTTGCCTGCTCTTCCGCCACCTGATCGACCAGCTTGGAATAGTCCGCCTGCTTGTCGACAAAATCCTTCATCTGCGCCTGCCGGTCAAATTCCACCAGCAGATCGCCTTTCTTGACCCGCGTCCCGGCCGGCGTCAGGTGAATGATCGTGAGGGTGGGAACGGTCTGGCCCGCCAGCAGCGGCGCGAGGATGGCGCGCGCCTGTACCGCCTCGGTGGTTCCTTTGAGGCGGAGGATCTGATTCGGATTAGCGGAACCAGAAATCGAGGTCGCTGAACTCGCCGGAGTCTTGCTGCGGTTTGCCGTGAATAAAATGGCGACCAGAACGACAGAGACCGCGGACGCAACGATCACCATCCAACCGCGCAGCCATGCGGGGCGCGCTTTGTCGTCTTCGCCTTTGCCTCCGGGTGGTTCCGGTCGTGTTCCCGGCTGTTCTGGTGGAGACTCGGAGTCGGGAGTCACTGTCGCAGGGGCCGAGTGCATGGGTGGAATTCTCCCGCAGTAGGAATCTGGTTGGGCCACAAACGTTGCCCACCGGGTTTGACGTTACTACTTATCTGACGTTACTTAGTTATCTGACATTACCTGAACTTGGAAGCGGTTTCCAGATTCGATTCGCTGCGTTGCGAGCATCCTCCCGGGTCAAGACGCGGTTCAAAGACTAGATCGGGAAGCCCGTCGTGCCTTGCGACCGGGATCGGATTTTTTCTTCCCGGACGGTTGGCAGTTAGTTTCTGGTCCGCTAGGTAGGCTGTGCCTAGGATCAGACGGGAACGAAAGGACTGCGGCACGAAGCGGCTTCTCCCACTGCGCAACTCCGTGAACGGGGAAATATGCGGCCACGGCAAAACATCGCGGCCGCACCGCATTGCACCCCGCGAGGACGCCGCCCGCAGGCGGAGTTCCGCCAATGACGCTACTGGACTTCGTTCAGTTTTTGATAGATCAACATCGCCACCAGGACCAGCCCAAAGACCCCCGACCCGATGCTGAAAACGCGCATCGGAATCGTGAGCCGGTTGACCTTGACCAGTAATTCGGTCTGCTCTTCCTGCATGTGCGAATTGTTGTCATCCAGAAACAGCTGATCATCCTCGTGCATGGTGAGTGTGCTCTTGTAAATCAGCAGGAGGATCAAACCAATCGCGAAAACTCCGAAGACCACGGCCACTACAGTCAGCGTCATAAACCACCTCGGCAGATTCCAACCCAAGCGCAGAGGCTTTCCACTTCCTGGTGGGAGCACGCAGAACCCCACACCCAGTCCCGGGGAAGGCCCTAACGCAGATGATTATAGACCTGTTGGCAAGCCCCTGCGCTGAATTAATCCCTTTGTTCGGAGTCTGTTACAGGGGCGGGAAGAATGCGACTTCCGGCCGCAGACCGCATCCAAAGAGGTGTAAGGTTTCCCCCAAGTGGTTACTGGATCAAGTATTTGTGGTGGAAACGACTTTTGCTATAATCAGACAGCTTTAAAGCCAAGGAGATACCCAATGGCCACGACCACTGTTCCCGCGGTTAGTAATCCTGAAGTGACCAAAAAGGCTGCGCCCGTCACTCTTTCCCCCAACGCCGTCACCAAGGTGAAAGAGATTATGAGCCAGCAGAACCCCGTCCCCGCCGGCTTGCGCATCGGAGTCGTGGGTGGCGGATGCTCCGGTTTCTCCTATTCCATGCAGTTTGAAAATGGCGCTGGAATGATGGACAAGACTTTCGAAATGGACGGCCTGAAGGTGTTCGTTGACGCGACCTCGGTGATGTATTTGAACGGCTGCATCGTCGACTACGTCGAGACCCTGGAAGGCGCGGGCTTCAAGTTCGAGAATCCGAACGTAAAGAGTACCTGCGGCTGCGGCAGTTCGTTCAGCGTGTAAGCCGGCTCACGAAAAAGCTCTGCAAAACGAAACGGCCTCATCGCGTGCGATGAGGCCGTTTGCATTTCAGGCGACGCGAACGAAGTGCGCCTTTGAATTATGTGGGGGACAGCCGGCCCCGGCTGTCCGCCGTGCACAGCGCGGCTGGTTTCTTCAGTGCTACTGCTGCTGCGGAGGAGGCGGATTACTCGGCGGATTCGGTGCTCCGAACCCCGGACTCGTCGGCGAGTTCTGATTGTTTCCCGAGCCAGACGACCCGAAGCTGCTGCTGTTGCCGAACGAGCTGCCGCTGCTGTTGCCGAAACCGCTGTTGCTGCCATTTTGCCCGTTCGCGTTCGGCGGTGCTCCCTGCTGCCCGAAGCCCGCCAGTTGAGGCTGGTACGGGGTCACGATCAAGCGTCCCTGATCCTGTGCGGGATCGTAAACGAAGACCCAGTCTTTATATTTCTTCTTATGATTGAACTCGCGGATCGTCTTCTCGCTACTACTGCTGGCGACTCCCACGATTGGTCCGCCGATAATTTGGCCGGAGCCGACCGGATTGGTGCCGGCCGCGCCAGTCCCCGTTCCTGAGGGAGTGGTTCCAGTGCCGTCTCCCGTGCCATCCGGAGCTGGCTGTGATCCTGGCTGCGAGGGATCCGATCCCGCCGGAGGAGGACCCGCCTGCGGATTCTGACCGAACGCCGAAGTGGGACTCGCTCCAAACGCGCTGCCGGTCGACGTCCCGTTCAGTCCGCCGCTCGCCGCGCCGGGGACCACGCCGCCGCCCAAGGCGCTGAGCGTCATCTGAACTTCGCCGAAGTGCAGCAGCTTGAAGTCGGCGCACTTGCCGTTCTTGCAGTTCAGCGGATCTTTGTAGCGCTTGCGCAGAAAGCGCTGGTTGTTGGTGTTTTCCAGATCTTCGATCTTGATGGGATAGCGCCCGGTCTTCTTGTAGTAGGCGCGGATCGCGCGCGAATACTGCACTCCGCGATGAATCATTTCCTCTTCGCGGTCGCGCTTGATCTCGAATGTGATGGAAGGCACGATCACGGCAGCGACGATGGCCATCGTTGCCATGATCAGGACCAGCGTCAGCAGGACATAGCCCGAGTCGATTCTCCGGGATGCCCTGCTTCGATTTTGCGAATTCATGGTCATGTCGAAATATTGAGTAATTGAGAAATTTAGTAATTGAGTAATTGAAAAAACACCCGCCCCTCAATTTCTCAATTACTAAATTTACCAATTACTCAATTTGTGCTCACCCCTGAGTCAGGGGAATGTTCTGCGGCGGGCTGCTATATACCATGTCTTGAATCGAGACCGAGGTTGGAGTGATTTGAATCACTTTGTACCGCCGGTCGACGATCTCGCCTTCGCCCGCTACCCATACGTCCTCGCCCATCTTTAGAAATATTTTCTTGCGCTCTCCCGCCGAACTTGCGAAGCCGTAGAACTTCAGCGGGATCGGGGGCGCTTGTGGAATGATCGGCGGAGTGTAGCCGTGATCCGGCTCATTTTTCCCGTCTGTATTTCCCGGAGCCTTTGGTGGCTGAATGACAACTTCGTCGGCCCGCGAGACAAAAATGTTTCGCCCGCTGCCTTCGTACACCGTTTGTTCGCTCGAAGCCAGCAAATCCAGCCGCAGCGTGGGATCGAGATTCTGCACCCGGGGTGGCTTCTTGCCAGGCTTAGTTCCCGACCGCGTCGACGCCCGCTGCGCTGCCGGAGCCGGGGCCGGCACGCTCGAAGCCGTCACCGATGACCCACTGAACATGGGGATGACTTCATAAGCCACGATCAGAACCGCCGCCACGCCCAGCACGGCTGCCCACATCGTCTGCTTCTTGTTTTCGAATCCCAGTTGCACTTACGATCCTCTTTTTTACTTTTACGATCCTGTCTTTAAGTATGTTTCCAGCTTCACGCCCAACTTTACCGGGCCCTGCTGCTGCCCGCCTAGAGTGATGCTGTTGATGATGAAAAACATCTCATCCCGCTCCAGCCCGTTGATCAGCTTGGCCAGAGAGGTGTAGTTGCCGGCGAAGTCGACTTCGATTTCCACCGGAGCCAGGCCGCCGGTTTCCGTGTCCAGCACTTTGTATTTTTCCTGAGCGATGGCTACGCCATTGGCCGCCGCTAGTTTGCCCAGTTCGGTTGGAATCTGAGAGTCCTGGGTAGGGAAGCGTTTCTTATAAAAGTCGTCGATCTGGCGGCCGGCCAGCACGACTTTCTGCGGGAGATCCTTCAGCGGCGCTACCTGGCGCGTCTTGGTAACCAGTTCGGTCTGCAGCGTGTTCAACTCCTGACGGCGGGTCTCCGCTGAACCGACGAGCGGCGAAAAATAGATCACTGCCGCCAGCAGATCAACCCCGGCCATGATGGCGAGGGCGGTCTTCAAATGCTTCCGGGTTCGCCGCAGGTCGGGCATTAGTGCTGGCTCCCTTTCGGCTTCGTGTTGCTTGTCGGCTTCATTTCGTTTTTCGGTTTTGCATCGCCGCCTGATTTCATTTCCGGCTTGGAAGTGAGTTTCTGCGCCGCCGGGCCGGCAACGACCAGCGGTTCCGGAATGTAAATCGCAATAATCTCAACCGTCTCGGTGTCGCCGGTGGGCGATTGTACTGGGCGCCCGCCCGTGATCTGCGTCTGCGCGAAGCGCCGCGATTCCTCCATGCGGCGCGCCAGTTCCAGAGCCCGATCCCGCGAATCGCCCGCCACGGTCATCTTCAGCCCGAGTTGATTGTCTTCATCCAGCTGCGGACTGATCGATTCCAGGTGCACCCGCGGCGGCATTACTTTTTCCAGATTTTCCAGCACCCGCGTCCAGGAAAATGCCTTGCGTTCGATCAGTTGATTCAGAAACTGCGATTCATCGCGGGTGGTGCGATTCTGGGGCAGGTTGAGAGTCCTCTCCGCTTCGGTGCGCAGCCGATCGCGATCGGCAATCATCGTTTCCTTTTCGTCGATGGCGGCTCGATCCCGCCGGGCGTTGACCCACCCCGTGATATCCAGGGTCAGAAGTACAAGCGTGAGCAGCGCGACGCCGCCCACGGCGGTGCCCCAGCGCATCCAGAACTGCCTGGAGTCTTCGTAGGCCTGGCTCGCGAGATTGATATCCAAACGCATAAAAATCAGAGGTCAGGGACTAGAGAACAGTTGCCGGAGTTTGACTAGCCCCTGGCCCCTGTTCGCCAGCCCCTATGAAATTAATGCTCCCACCACTCCTGCCATTCTCCAGCGCGGAACTGCACCGCCGGTGCTGGCGCCCAGTTGCGCGGACGATACCAGTTCCTGCACGTCGGCTCCGGTCTGCGCCCGCAGCGCCGGCGCTGCACCGCCCGACTCCGGCAACCCGGCCACATAAATCTGCTCAATGTTCAGGTGGTACGTGTCCTGGAAAAATACTACTGACGGATACACTTCCTCCGCCAGTTGCTCGCCGGTGATGGTAACCCCGCGCGTATTTTCAAGGGTTCGGAACAGTTGCAATTGATCTTCATTCAGGATCGCAATGCTGGTGGTATGCGCGTCGACTTTGATCACCAGCGTGGGCTTCCGCGCGTTGGCGGCGCCAATGGCCGCCAGCGTGGACGGCAACACTACGCCCGGAACGAATCCCGCATCGCGGAAGGCAGCCTCGTAGTCTTCGATTACGCTGGCCATTGCCACCGCTGCTACCACATGCACTTCGTTCTTCACCTTCTGGGCGTGGTAGGAAACTTTCGCCTTGTCCACGTCAAAGGGCAGCGACTTCTTCAGGCGGAAGCGCACTACGCCAAGAGCTTCCTCGTGATCGGAGGGCAGAGTGTCGAATTCCACCAGAATCACGCGCACGGCGGCGTCGGGGACGATGGCAATCACGTCTTTGGAGCGTTGCGCCACGCTGCCCAGCGCCGATTCAATGCCGTGCCGCACCGCATCCCGCTGCCGCAGATTGTTTTCCACCAGGTCGGGCACCACGCTGCCGGGCGCGAGTTCGCGCGCCGCCGAGGCCTCCAGGCCGTCTCCGTTGTCGCCGAAGCGCCCTGCCAGCACGCGGTCGGCTGCAATTTCGCACGCCAGCTTCGGCTTCGCCAGGTTTGAATTCGAACTCATTACGGAACGCCCCAGAGGGAAACCTCTTCTTCTTTGTTCTTTAAATCAGAAACCGAATCACTCATAAATGCAATAGCTGAAAGGGCACTTAGCCAACGTCCCGCCGATTTGCGATTCCACTCCAACGTTGTCATCCCGAGCGAAGCGAGGGACCTCGGTTCCTGCCAGTGGCCAGGGCAACGGCGGCGCAAGCAAGAACCCAGGTCCCTCGCGTTGTTCGGGATGACAAAGTACAAGGGCTCCACGGGCGTGCTTCCGTCGTACTTACCGCATGGCCTCGATGAACGTGACTTTATTGATCTCTTTCAGCGTGGTCATGCCCAGCCGGACTTTGTCCAGCGCTGACTCGCGCAGGAAGCGCATACCTTCGTCCCGGGCGGCGCGCCGGATCTCCGAGGTCGGCTTCTTCGCCAGAATCATTTCGCGGATGCGGTCGCTCAGATCCAGCAGTTCGTGAATCGCGGTTCGTCCGCGGAATCCCGTGCCCGCACACTCGATGCATCCCGGCCCTTCGTACAAGGGAACGTTGCTCCACTGCGCCGGATCGAGGCCGCTGGCTTCCATCACGTCCGGCGAATAATGCACTTCGGTGCGGCACGATTCGCAGATCAAACGCACCAGCCGCTGCGCCAGAATGCAGTTCAGGGCCGACACAAAGTTGTAAGGTTCCACGCCCATATTCAGGAATCGTCCAATCACGTCGACCACGTTGTTGGCGTGCACTGTGGTGAACACGAGGTGTCCGGTGAGTGCGGATTGAATGGCGATCTGCGCGGTTTCGGCGTCGCGGATTTCGCCGACCATGATCTTGTCTGGGTCATGGCGCAGGATGGAACGCAGCCCGCGCGCGAAGGTCAGTCCTTTTTTCTCGTTGACTGGAATCTGGGTGATGCCGCGCAGTTGATATTCGACCGGGTCTTCAATGGTGATGATCTTGTCTTCGTCCGTCTTGATCTCGTTGACCGCGGCGTAAAGTGTGGTGGTCTTGCCGGAACCGGTCGGTCCGGTCACCAGCACCATGCCGTAGGGTTCCTTGATGTAGCGGCGGAAGCGGCGCAGGTCGTCTTCGTCAAACCCAACTACGTCCAGCGTCAAACTCTTAAACTTCTCGCTCATCGATTCTTTGTCAAGCACGCGGAGCACGGCGTCTTCGCCATGAATCGAGGGCATGATCGATACGCGGAAGTCGATGGCGCGCCCGTTGTATTTCACGCGGAAGCGGCCGTCCTGCGGCACGCGGCGCTCGGAAATATCGAGCTCGCTCATGACCTTGATACGGGAAATCACGGTAGAGTGGTGCTCTTTGCCGATGGGCGGCATGGCCTGGGTGAGCACGCCGTCAATGCGGAACTTGATGACCACCGAATCATCGCGGGTCTCGATGTGAATATCGGATGCGCGCCGCTGCAGGGCGGTGAAGATCGTGGTATCGACTAAGCGGATAATCGGGCTGGTGTCGCCAGTCGCGGTCAGTTTGTCGATCGACAGCGTCTCTTCGGCGCCGGTGTTCTCGTCCTCGCGAATAATCTGGAAGCCTTCGCTGGCTTCTTCGAGCACGCGCTGCGACTGCTCGGTCTTTTTGAGAATGTCGGAGATTTGTTTGAGCGTGGAAACTTTGGTGATGATGCGCTGCTTGAGCAGCAGGCTGATCTCGTCGATCATCATCAACTGGCTGGGATCGGCGATGGCGATGGCCAGCTTGCCGTCCGCGGTTTCTTCCAGCGGCACGAAGTTGTAGCGGAACATCAGTTCGACCGGAATCTTCTTGAACAGCTCGTGATGCAGTTCGAAGCCCGACAGGTCAATGAATTCGCAGCGGTAGCGCCGCGCCACGTCCTGCGCGCGCTCCAGGTCGGTGATGGGATTGCCGGTCGGGCTGATAGGCCCGCCGTTCCCGCCGATGAACAACGATTTTTTGTCGGCTGTTGCCATTTTGTAAACCTGTCGCTGGTCGTTAGTCGCTAGTCCTTGGCCAACGACCAACGACTAGCGGCCAACGACCGCCTTTAATGCACTCCCATGCTGAATATCGGCAAATATAGGGAAATCAGTACCCCTCCTACAAAAACTGCCATAATCATCAGAATGATCGGTTCAATCAGCGCCATGGACGCGCCCAGCGCCGTCTGCACGTCTTCTTCGTAGAATTCGGCTACCGAGTTCAGCATGGCCGGCAGGGCTCCGGTGGACTCGCCCACTTCGATCATTTCCACTGCCAGTTCCGGGAAAATTTCCTGTTCTTCGAGGCTGCCCGCAAGTCCCTGACCCTCGCGCACTCGGATGCCGGCCCGCATCACACCTTTAACGATCCGTCGGCTGCTCATGGAAGCGCCCGCGGTTTCCATCGAAGGCACCAGCGGTAGGCCGCCCTGTAGCAGCGTGGCAAGCATCCGCGCAAAACTGGCGAGTTGGTGCTTCAAGCGGATGTCGCCCAGCACCGGGATGCTCAGGATCACGCGATCGATCTGGTCGGCGCCGCGTTCGGTATCTTTCCAGCGCCACAGGAGAAACCCTCCGACCACCAGCCCCACGAACACAAACGGAGCGTATTTCTGTGCGTTCTGCCCCACGCCCAGCATGAACACCGTGATGGCGGGCAGCTTCTGATCGAGGCTATTGAACAGGTCGGCAAATTTGGGCACAACGTAGGTAAACAGGAACGTCACCATGATCAGGACGACTGTGATCAGCAGCGTGGGATAAATCAGCGAAACGAACAGCTTCTTGCGGAAGGTCATGGCCAGGCGCTGGAAGCCGATGTAGCGGGTCAGCACTTCGTCGATGTTGCCGCTCTTTTCGCCCGCCATCAGAGTCGTAGTGTAGATCTTGGGAATAACGCCCTGCGCCGCGAAAGCATCGGAGAGTAATTCGCCGCCTTTGACGCGATCGCGCACGTTTTCGAGAATCTGTTTCAGCTGCGCGTCCTTCTGCCGTTTGATGAGCAGTTCGAGCGAGTTCAGGATGGGCAATCCGGCGCGGATCAGGGTAAGGAACTGCTGGTTGAACACCAGAAACGTGCTCTGCTTCAGCTTGCGCCGCCGACGGAGCGAGACCCCGGAGTTCAGGAGTCCCTGGGGCTTGACCCAGTAAACCAGATAGCCCTGCTGCGAGAAGCGGTCGCGCACCTCGGCTTCGGAGTAGCCCTGCTCGACGTGCTGCTGCACGCGCCCGCGATCATCCGCGATTTTGATTAGAAATTCCGCCATCTGCTGACTTTTCCGCTATTTTGTCCGAAGCTGCGCGCTACCGCTCAGTCTAACATTCCTACTTACCATTCTAATCCGCCGTCGACCCAGAAACTGCCCTCGCCAGTACCGCAAGTAACCCCCGAAAACCAGTCGAAGGTCTATGGCTCTGTACCTTTTTAGCTGCGACGGCGGTTCTAATCGGGCTGGTCATTACTGAGCACCGCGAGGAACCTGCTTTTGCCGCCGGCTGCTCGATCCCCCTACGGCTCCAGTCCGCCCTCCACCGTCTCGGTTCCCGCCGGAGGCTTGAACTGGAACCGGCCATCCCCGATCGTGATGTCTTCCTTCATCTCGCCAAACCGGTACTCGGTGGCTGCCCCATCTACTTCCTGGATGACAATCCGGGCAATCTGGTGGCCCGGCGTGATCTCCAGCAGAATCTCGCTCACGCGATCCGCCAGGGCCTGTGGCACTCCCCGCAGCACTACGTTCCCGGGCGCCAGGGGCTCCACATCCGGAGCTAGAGACAATCCCTGTAACTCTTTCTCCAGCTTGGTCTTACCCAGCAAGAAAGCCAGCGGAGACCGAATATCTTCCAGCTTCTTGGCCGGCGTTTTCCGCGCCTGCCGATCGGCGGGAACGTAAAACCAGGCATCCTTCCCGTCGCTGACAAACAGCTTCTCCCTGGGAGAACGGTACTCCCAGCGCATCTTGCCAGGTTTTTTCAGCCAGAGGGTTCCGGTCTCGGTGCGCTCCATGCCGGACCCCCGATACAGCTCGGTAAACTCCGCTTGAAGGGACTGCAGATGGTTGTAATGGGCATCGACGGCAGCGGCTTCGGTTTTTACATCGGCAGCGCGGGCAGCAGGCTGCCCGATAAACCCAAGGGCCAGCAGCGGGATCGCAAAACGAAGCCAGGGGACTCGCATATTGATAGTTTTAATTTTTTCACCGGGTCGCTGCCCAATATGTAAATTCCCTCAGGCAAATTCAGGAGGGAAACACGGGGCACGTTCTACGGGAGGGCTCCTACGGAGATTGTAAGCCGCGAGCCCAGAGTTGTCATTTCATGGCGACGGAGTTTTTGCTGTCGGTTTTTGCGATTGCCAACTTACCCTTGGGTGCTAAACAACGAATATTGGTGCGCGCCCACTATCTTCCTCAGCAGCGCGCCCTGGCTCAGCACGTGCTCGAGCAGTGGGTTGTGATAGAGCACAAACACCGGGCGGGGATGCGTACGCAGGGACTGTTCAAGGTTCGCCAACACCTGGCGCATGCTCGATTCCGGGAAGGGATTGAAAAGATAAAGCACCAGCGGGTCGTTGGGAAAAACAAAAGCCGTGGCGTCGGTGCAGACCGATTCCAACGCAAAGCATTTCTGCGGTTCTCTCTTGTACAGCCGCAGATTTTCCTGGGCGATCTGGTGCAGGGAATGTAGAAGTTCCACGCCTACGATGCGGCGAAAGGGATAGTCCGACGCCATCAGCAAAGTGCGTCCCTTGCCGGAGCCGAGATCGATGAAGGTGAAGTCGCGGAAGGTGAGAGTGCTGTGGTCAGGAGTTGTTGTCAACTGCAATTTTTGCTGCAGACTGTCGAGCATTTCATGGAAGACTGCCGGTTCGGTGGGCTGGTACTCGGAGTGGAACGTGCCCAGCAAGCGGTCGCGCCATCCCACGGCGCCGCTGGTTGTGTTGACCCGGAAGTCCCAGTCGTAGTCGGCGTCGCCGAAGCGTAGCCGGCGACGTTCGGGAGTGGAATCGCGCGCGAACTCCCAGAGAACGCCCAACAGCCGGCGCGTGGCGCGCAGGTAGCCTTCGTAGCGAGCGGCGTAGGTCCACCATTGCCACGCGGTTTCGAGCACGCTGATTGGCGGAGGAGCAGAAGAATCTGTCACGGAGGAATCATTGAGCAGTACCCGGCCATGATACCGGAAGCGGGCCCTTGCTTTGAACGGGCGCGGCTTTCAGCTGCGCCCTTTCAAATCCTCTTTTGTCGCTATCGCTGCGCGTGGAATTTTGGGGGCCCGGGCTTGTATCCCTCAGGCAAACCTTTGGTAATGAAAGGGAAGTCGTCGGGATCGTGAACCAGCACGCGGCCGTCGGGCGCGATCTGATAGGCATCGCCGTCGGGATCCACGGGAATGCCGCGCAGATGCGCGGCGGTGGCCAGTTCTGCGATGCTGGAAGGCTTGCGACCGACGCGCGATTCGAACGCTGAGACCAGGGTTTCGAGGTTGGTGACGTCTTCGTCCACCCGGATGGCGCGCAGGTGTTCGACAGCGTTCTGGCGGATGTTTTCTTCGTTGCTCGAGTCGTAGGTGGCACTCCACAACATGCGGGCGGTTGCGAAATCGCCGGCGTGCGCGGCCATTTGCGCGGCCATGATCTTCATGAAGGGATGCGCGTCGGGAACTTTCGAGCCGCGCTCGAAAACTTCGGCCGCGTTGCGGTAGTCCTTGAGCTCGGTGTAATAGACGAAGCCGAGATCGTAATAGAGACGCCAGTTGTTGGGATTGTTCGCAATGCCGTACTCCATCAAGTGAATGGCGCGCACGGGCTCGCCGGCGCCGGCAGGCGGTTTCGGCGCCAGAAAGCTCGCCCCGAACTGGTAGGCCGGAAGCATGTGCGGGTCGAGCGTGGTGGTGATCTCGAGCAGCGGCGCGAGTTCGTTGTAAGTGTGGGCGCGGTCGAAGTGGCGGTGGCCGAAGTATTGCACGGTGCGCGTCCAGTAGATGCAGGCCATCAGGCCGTCAAAGCCCACGCTAGCGCGCTTGATCGTGGTTGGAGAATTCAGGTAGAGCACGTCCTCGATGGTGGCCTTAGGACGAATCTGGTCGATGTGCCGCAGCAGCAGGATGCAGGCGCTCATCGACACCGCCAGGCAGGCTGCGGAGATGATGGTGGTGCGCCGCGTGGCGGTCATCGCACAGAACTCCGCGATGGAATCCGCGCAATCATTTCAGGTTCCTGCGCTCGAAAATCAGGACTGCGCCGCTCAGCGCCATTGCCGTATAGAACATGGCATAGAGCGTGTTGTTCAGGATCAGTTGCCCACTCACCGGCTGTTGATGAGCCACGGCGCTGATCACGTTCAACGCCGAGAAATTCGGCACCAGATAGGCCGCGCCTGTGGCTACCCAGCGGGTGAGGCCGTGGGCCATGGCGGCGAATCCGCGGAGGTCGTCGGCGAAACTGCCGATCACGAATAGAGAGAACGCGAACACCGCGGAAAGCAGCGGAGAAGAAAACGACGAGAACAACAGCGCCAGCGAACAGATGATCAGGAACTCGAGCACGATGAAATACAGAGCGACCAGAATCAGCGCGTCGGGTTTCGAAAACTTGTGGACCACGTAGAGCAGCGCGCCGAATACTCCAATCGCCATGAAGAACGTATTCACCACCAGGGTTCCGGCCAGTCCAAAAAATTTGCCGACAATGAACTCCCAGCGGCGGACGGGCCGCGACAGCACGGTATAGAGCGTGCGTTTCTCGATTTCTTTCGAGACCAGCCCGATGCCGATGAAGATGGCGATGACGATACCGAAAAGCGAAACCGCCGTCAGGCCCAGGTTGACCACCACCAGGCGTTCGATGTCGATGGAAATCTGGCCCACGAAAATGGCGGCGCCGGAAAGTAGCAGCGCAAAGGCGATCAGGTTGTAGAGCACGCGGTCGCGGACCGCTTCGCGGAAAGTGTTGAAGGCAATGTAGACGATGCGGGGGCTCATACGGCGGTCCCCAAGGTCTTTCCGGCAGCGCTTGCGGCCGGGGTTTCCGACGAAGCAGTTTGCAGTTTCTCGACGAAGTAGGTTTCGAGCGAGGTGCGCAGCGGTGTGATCGCAATCAGGCGAATGTGCTCGCGGCGCAGCGCGTCGATGGCGGCGTCCTGCTGGTTTTCCGGCAGTACGGCGCGGACTGTGTCCCCGGTGACGTGGCACTCGGCGCCCAGGGCTTTCATCGACGCCGGAATCTGCGCGCCTTGCCAGATGACTTCCACTTTGCCTTGCACGGTCGCGGTCAAATCTTCCACCGCGCCTACGCCACGCAGTTCGCCCCGGTGAATGATGGCGACGCGGTCGCACAGGGCTTCGGCGTCCGAGAGAATGTGGGTCGAGAAAAATACGGTCTTGCCTTCCTGCTTGAGCTGCTCCATCAGATCGCGAACTTCGCGGCGGCCCAGCGGATCGAGGCCCGACATGGGCTCGTCGAAGAAAACAAGTTTCGGATTGTGGAGAATTGCCTGCGCGATTCCGGCGCGTTGTAGCATGCCTTTGGAAAACTTGCGCAGCTGCACGCCCTTGATGTCCTGGAGCCCCACCCGCTGCAGTACTTCGTCCACGCGGCGCTTGCGGTCTTTGCCGGGAACTCCGGAAAGTTGTCCGTAGTAATCGAGCAATTCATGGGCGGTGAGGTAGTCGTAGAAGTAGGGCTGTTCGGGCAGGAAGCCGATTTGCGCTTTGACTTCAGGATCAGTCCAGTCGTGGCCCAGAATGCGGGCTGTCCCGGCAGTCGGGAACACCAGTCCCATCAGCATTTTCAAAGTTGTGGTTTTGCCCGCTCCGTTGGGGCCGAGGAAACCAAAAATCTCTCCCTCTTCGACGGCGAGATGAAGCGGCTGCAAGGCGCGCTTGGGGCGCTTGCGCCAGAAGCCCACCATGTAGGTTTTTTCCAGACCGAGGATCTCAATTGCGGCCATTGTGGTTCAGAACTTCCGAAAAGGTATTTGCGGAAATATTATAAGCACGAGAGCGCGACAGATGATCTCCCATGTTAGTTACGAGGGTCACTGAGCGATGGAGATCCAAAATAGGGACAGTCTAGGCGGGACAGGGCGAAACGTGCTAGTCGCGCGCGATTCTCAACTTGGGATGAGACAGACCGGCTACTGCGTCACCGCAAACGCAATGCAGGATGCGAGGTTGTTCACCGGAAGGTCGCCGGGGCTGGCCAGCTGAGATCGCAGCACACCATCATTGGTGGAGCAGTAATCGTGGTTCCCGGTGGAGTGGGCGAAAACGGGCGCGGCCGCGGCCACAAACGCCGCGTTGGTGAGTGAGCCCCCGGGCATGATTCCGGTGGCCAGGTAGACGTAACCACTCTTGCCGCCGCTGCCGGGAGTCGACGAAGACAGAAAACTGTCCACCAGGCAGGCGGTCGAGGACGACGGAGTACACGGGGACGCACCGCCCAGAGATCCGATATCGGGCGAATAGCCTACAGTGGGGTACGCGGTGGTATAGGTAACTTCAGCGCTCTTGATGGCACTGAGCGAGCCGACCGCGGAGGCCTCGTTGGCCGCCAGCCGCGCTTGCAGCAGGTTGGGGATCGCGATGGCGGCGATGATCAGAATGATCGCCACTACGATCAACAACTCGATCAGTGAGAATCCCTTTGTCGAACGCATCATTTGCCCCTTAAGTTTGTTCCGGGTCGCGGTGAGGCAGAGACCCGTTAGACAAGTTGCAATCTCATGACCAATTTGGCTTTCGTTCCAGAAACCTTAGTAAGCCGCTTCTTCTTGTAAATCAATGGCTTAACAGCCGAACCAAGATCGGAAAGGCACCTACCGCTGCTCTGCCCGGCGGATTGTGACAGAAAGTGTCATGACCGCCGAAACGTGGAAGTCCCGCCAGGCCGTGTCTTGCAACAATGAGGATCTCAAAAAGCACAAGGGCAGCGAACTGATGTTCGCTGCCCTTCGGCTGAGTAAACTGATACTTCGCCGTAATCCGTGCGTTACCGCTTGTTCTCTTTGCTACTTCAACCCCTTACTGGTTCAAAGGATTGAAGCCCGCGATACCACCTTCGGTGGCGGAGCAAACGCCCGCTGGGTCGACGCGAATGACTGCATCTTCCTCAGCGCAGAATCCGCGAATGCCGGTCTGGTTGTGCGAAAGCGGGATCCCGACGACCGTGTAGCCGACATTGACGCCGCCCACAGCCGTACCGGTACCGGTGGTGAACGAATAACCGCTCTTGCCGCCGCCAGCCGGGTTGCCGTTATTGGCGAGCACGGAGTCGATCAAGCAAGCCGTAGTGGAGCTGGGAACGCAAGCAACGCTCAGGGCGCCACCCAGGTTCACCAGAGCCGCAGCATATCCAATGGTCGGATACGCGGTCTGGTAGGTTACTTCGCCCGTGGTGACGGTACGAATGGAAGCGACAGCAGACGACTCATTGGCCGCCATACGGGCGCGCAGCAAGTTCGGAATCGCGATCGCTGCAATGATCAGGATGATAGCTACCACGATCAGCAGTTCGATCAGTGAAAAACCCTTTTGTTTCCGCATCTCTATTTTTCCCCCAAGCTTTTTGCCTGAATTTTTCTAGTCACGAATGACTTTGGTCGGACTTACTGTTGCACTTGGCTGGCCGTTGCCTTCGAGTGACGTAAGTTCCGGGCTGCTTTGGCTCAATGCCTTTGTTTGCACCATAGGACGAGCGTTCAACTCGATTCTAATCCTTTTGCGCACCGCCCCGGAGGCAAATGCTGCGATAGGCTGACAATCCGTGTCAGTCTGGGACCAGAATGCGCCATCGGCCCGCTTAGCTTGCGGGGGTTCAGATTCGGGAATAACGATGACGATTACGGGATTGGGACGCAAATTCCCTCCCGACGGCAAAAGCTAAAAGGGCAGTGAGCGCGAAGCTCACTGCCCCTTGGCTGATACCCTCCCCCAGGTATTTCGCCAAAATCAAACCCGAATTACTGGTTGAGCGGGTTGAACGGCAGGATGCCGCCTTCGGTGCTGGAGCAAACGCCCGCTGGGTCGACGCGAACCACTGCATCTTCCTCAGCGCAGAATCCGCGGATGCCGGTCTGATTGACCGACAGCGGAATCGCCTTGACCGTGTAACCTACGTTCGTGCCACCCACAACCGTTCCAGTGCCGGTAGTGAACGAGTAACCGCTCTTGCCGCCGCCAGCCGGGTTGCCGTTGTTGGCGAGCACGGAATCAATCAGGCAAGCTGTGGTGGAGCTGGGAACGCAAGCAACGCTCAGGGCGCCGCCCAAGTTCACCAGAGCCGCGGCATATCCAATGGTCGGATACGCGGTCTGGTAGGTTACTTCGCCCGTGGTGACGGTACGAATGGAAGCGACGGCAGACGACTCATTGGCCGCCATACGGGCGCGCAGTAAGTTCGGAATCGCGATAGCTGCAATGATCAGGATGATAGCCACCACGATCAGCAGTTCGATCAGTGAAAAACCCTTTTGTTTCCGCATCTCTATTTTTCCTCTCTTTGAGTCCTGTTTTGGAAATCTGCTGGTCACGGATGACGCAGTCGTTAGGATAATTGCATTCCGAGCGCCAAAGCCTGAGTTACGTTGGGATGTAGGGAAACCCCTTTGTTTTCACCAAAAAAAGAAGACATTCGGCACCTGACCGGCCCGGTGAGTCCGTAATTGCCAAACCACGGCGGGCGAGATTGACAATTCTTGACAACTAGAACCCTTCCCGTCCGGGGAATCGAATTAGGTCGTAGAAAGAGCCGATTGGGGTGGGAGCAGGTCTCGTGATTGAATGGATCTCCAGTGGAGGCCAAACAACAAAAAGGGCAGCGAGCCGAAGCTCGCTGCCCTTTGTGGCTTATACCCTCCCCAGGTATTCGCCAGGATTACAAGTTACTGGTTGAGCGGGTTGAACGGCAAGATCCCGCCTTCGGTGTTGGAGCAAACGCCGGCTGGGTCGACGCGAACCACTGCATCTTCCTCAGCGCAGAATGCGCGAATGCCGGTCTGGTTGATCGACAGCGGCACGGAAACAACCGTGTAGCCTACGTTCACGCCGCCCACAACAGTGCCGGTGCCGGTGGTGAACGAGTAACCGCTCTTGCCGCCGCCAGCCGGGTTGCCGTTGTTGGCGAGCACGGAGTCAATCAAGCAAGCTGTGGTGGAGCTGGGAACGCAAGCAACGCTCAGGGCGCCGCCCAAGTTCACCAGAGCCGCAGCATATCCAATGGTCGGATACGCGGTCTGATAGGTTACTTCGCCCGTGGTGACGGTACGAATGGAAGCGACAGCAGACGACTCATTGGCCGCCATGCGGGCGCGCAGCAAGTTCGGAATCGCGATAGCTGCGATGATCAGGATGATTGCCACCACGATCAGCAGCTCGATCAGTGAAAAACCCTTTTGTTTCCGCATCTCTATTTTGTCCTCTCGTTTCGGTCTGTTTTTTACTTTTAAACTGCTGGTCAATGGATGACGCAGTCGTCACAATATTTGCATTTGCCTCGCCAAAGCCGTTAGTTACGTTAGTTTCCGGGTTACCTGAAGCAAGGGCTTTATTTTCATCGCGGGGGCAAACTTCCGTCTTTTTGTGGGCTGTCCGACTGCGTCCATGCTGGCAAAATCCGGCGGTTGCCCTGACAATTCGTGTCAGTCTGGAACGGGAATCGTTTCATATTGGAACCGAACAGCTCCGCTCCACCTCTAGATTTGATGCACTCTGCCCGGCTTCGGTCGGCTGCGTTCCGCAGGGTCAACCGCGTAGAATGTTGCGGCAACCTCGTGAAGCCCGCGCATGGATATTTCGAAACAGACATTTCAAGTTGAAGCCGAGATCGCGCGAGCCTGGACCCTGCCCGCGCCGCTCTATACCGAGCCAAGCATCTGGATCGCCGAACGAGAAAAAATCTTTGCCCGCACCTGGCAGGTAGTGGGTCACGGGAGCCAGGTGGCGAATCCCGGCGACTATTTCACCACCGAACGGATCGGCGAACCGTTGTTGCTGGTGCGCGGGCTCGATGGAAGTTTGCGAGGTTTTTATAACGTCTGCCGCCACCGGGCAGGGCCTCCAGCCGAGGGATGCGGTTCGCGCAAACTGTTTCGCTGCGGATATCACGGTTGGACCTACGCCCTTGACGGCGCGCTGCTCAGCGCCACAGAGATCGAGGGAGTGGAGGGATTTCGTCCGGAAGAATTCGCCCTGAAGCCGGTGCGGACCGAGGAATGGTTCAACTTCGTGTTTGTGAACTTCGATCCGCAGGCGCGGCCCCTGCGCGAGAGCTTGGGCGAGCTGCCGAAGCAGGCAGAGAAGTTTCCGTTTTCAGAAATGAAGCTGTTCGAGCGCCGCACCTACGACATGAAGTGCAACTGGAAGACTTATGTCGACAACTATCTCGAGGGATATCACCTGCCCAGCGTGCATCCCGGGCTGAACCGCGAACTGGATTACAACGCCTACGTGGTGGAACCGCACGCCAGGGGTCATGAGCGATATGTGCGTCAGTTCAGTCCCATTCGGGGAGCGCAACCGGGCGACGCCGTGCCGCGCCGTTACCCGGAAGCGCGCGAAGACCTGACCACCGACTACTTCTGGATTTTTCCCAACTGGATGCTGAACTGCTATCCCGATAACGTTTCGTTGAACATCGTGCTGCCGGTGGAGCCGGAGCGGTCGCTGGCGATTTTCGAATGGTATCTGCCGGAGAAGGATCACAGCTCTCCGGCGGCGAAGGCAGCGGTGGAGTTCAGCGATCAAATTCAGATCGAGGATGTAGGCATCTGCGAAATCGTGCAGAAGAATCTGCGGTCACGCAGCTATTCCCGCGGGCGCTTCAGCGTGAAGCAGGAAAAAGGCGTGCACGCATTTCATCGCATGTATGCCGAGTTGATGCGGTAGTGAGCAGGTTCCATCTCGATCTCATCCATACTCGCATCCATATTCCATTTGTCATTCCGAGCGCCTTGTTTCTGGCGCGAGGAATCTGCTTTTCCTCTCGCGCGAGGGGAACAGCAGGTTCCCTTCGACAAGCTCAGGGCAGGCTCTCCACTACGCCGTCGCGTTCGCTCCGGCTCCGGTCGGAATGACAATGCTGATGGGGGCGGCGAGCTACTGGCTAGAAATTCTCCGATTTCAGCAACAGGCAGGTGACGTCGTCGTGCTGGGGAGTGTTGCCGACGAAGAGATCGACTTCGGCCATGAGGCGCTTGAGCATTTCGGCCGGCTCGACCGATTTTCCCGATTCAATCGCGGCCAGCAGGCGCGCCTCACCGTAGTCTTGCTGATGGGCGTTCTCGGCCTCGACGAGGCCGTCGGTAAAGATCACCAGCCAGTCGCCGGGCGCGAGCGTGACCGTGGCCGAGTCATATTTTGTTTCGGGCAGAATGCCGAAGGGCAGGCCGCCCACATCGAGGCGCTCAACTTGTCCGCTGGCGCGGCGCAGGATGGGAGTATTGTGGCCGGCGTTGATGTAGTCGACGGTACGGTGAATGGGATCGTATTCCGCGAGGAACGCGGTGGTGAAACGCAATCCGCCCTGGCTATTGCCGCAGGCGTAGCGGTTTACGTTGGCGGCGAGTTCGGGCAGCGCAACGTGCGCGGTGGAAAGCGTTTTGAGGCTGGCCTGAAATGTGGCCATCAGCATAGCGGCGGGAATGCTTTTTCCGGCGACGTCGGCGACGGCGAGCACAACGCGATTTTCTTCGGTGGTGCGGCCGGGGCGCGGAAAGACGTCGTAGTAATCCCCGGCGACGGTATTGGCGGGCCGAGTCGCGTAGGCAATGGCGAGGCCGGGAATCTGCGGAGGGGCGCCGGGCAGGAGCCAGGTCTGGATCTCTCGCGCGATCTGCAGATCGCGCTTCATGACCACGCGATCGGCGATCTCCAGCATCAGCAGCAGGAGTAGGAGCAGCGCCGCCCAGAAGTGAAGATCGAATTCAATCGCCTGAACTTGGCCCGAGTCGCCCGTGTATTGGATGGCGGCGTGAGGGATCACCAACAAGATCAGGGCTAGCAGCAGCAGGACGCGGCGCGCGGGCGTGAGCTTCTCGAAAACCGCCCAGAAAAATTCCTTGATCACGTGTAGGCGCCGGCCACGCCGGGTCAGGCCGTCCGGAGTTTTCGCCTCGACGTCTTTGGAATAAAGCCGGTAACTGGTCCGGGCTTCGGTTTCAAACTGCGACCAGAGTTGACTGACCTCGAGACCTTCGGTGACGCGCCGCCAGAAACGGTGCAGCCGCACGCCGAAAGTGTTGGGCTGGCCGGGTTGCGGGGCGGGCGGGGAGGCAGTGACCATGGGTCTGCGGAGATTATAGAGGATTGTTATTCACCGCCGAGTACGCAGAGAGCGCCGAGAAAGGTCGTCATGAAGTTTTTCTCGGCGAACTCGGCGTGCTCGGTCGGTAAAACGCTTCTCAGAACAGGTTCAGCTGCTCGTCGAGCGCCTGCACCGGCCACTTGGTGGCATACGCGAGGTTATCGCGGCGGGGGCGGGTGATTTTGTATATCTCGCGGAGACGCGCGATCAGTTGCGAGAGTCGTTTGGCATAGGCGGGCGGAAGGAAGGTGCGGTCTTGATAGCGTTGGCGGTAGTTCTGGGCGAGATGCGGGAAGTTTTGTTCGAGGAAGGGAAGGAAAACGGCTGCCGAGCAGGGCTTCAGAAAAAGTGGGTTGGCGAAAACGTAGTCGGCGCCTGCTGCTGCGGCGGCGCTGATGACGGCTTCGAGGTCTTTCGGAGAATCCGTGATTCCGGGCACGACCGGCGAGCAACTCACGCCTACGCGCAATCCAGCCTGGGCGAGAATTCGCACGGCGTCGAGGCGGAGATCGGGGCGGGGAGCGCGGGGCTCGAGAATCCGCGCCAGATCGACGTTTAGCGTAGTGATCGTGATGTGGACCGAGAGGCGATTCTGCTTCGCGACTTCTCTCAGCACATCGAGGTCGCGGACGATCAGGTTCGACTTGCTCACGATGCCGAGTTCGTAGCCGCGATGGCGGGCGAACTCTTGGAGAATCGCGCGCGTAACTTCGTAGCGGCGCTCGGCGGGCTGGTAGGGATCGGTGGCGGTTCCGAGCGCGATGGCTTCGCCGGGCTTTACGCGATGCAGGTCGTGGCGGAGCAATTCAGCCGCGTGCTGCTTGACGTAGATTTTCTGCTCGAACTCCAAGCCATCGCGCATTTCCATGAACTCGTGGGTGTAGCGGGCGTAGCAGTACTTGCAGGCGAATTCGCAGCCGCGATAGGGATTGATGGTCCAGGTGAAGGGCATCTGCCGGTTGGTGACGCAGCGGTTCAGCAGAGACTTCGAGGGCAGCGTGAAGTATTCGACCTGGTGGCCTTCGCGGAGGGATTCGCCTTCGGCGGCCAGACGTGCGATGCCGATGAGGCGAGGCTTTTCGGGAAGCGGAAGCAAGGGTAGGGAAGGCATGGATAATTTCGCCTTTTGTTCGCTATACAGTAGATTGGTCGGATAGAGAAGTCAAGAGGGCGTAGCCGGTCTCAACGGATTCTCAATGAGGTGCTAACTGATTTCGTCAACTGACGTTCCCAAATTTTGGCTTGGAACAGACCTCTCGGGTTAACTGGGCACGGGAATTCTTTCATCGCTAGCGCAAAAACAATGACTTTTGACAGGAGGGCGGCAAACGAAGGTAACCGAACGCTATGGCACGACAGGTGCAAGACGTTCAATCGTGGTGGCATGATCACGCTATGAGGCATTCGTAGGGGAAAGACTCATGAAAAAAAATGGACCGGCTGGATTTTCGTTATCGGTCATATCCGCAGGCGTTATTTATCTTTTCCTATTGCTGTGCGTTGGCTGCGGCGGCAATCCCACGGCGCGGAACACATATGCGTACATAGCAGTGGCCCCATATACGTCCAGCTCCGTTGCTCAATTCCGAGTCACGAGCGACGGCACATTAGCTCCGCTTAACCCGCCGACGGTCGCCGTGGGCAGCGGCATTGTCAACCTGGTCGCCGCGCCTGATGGCAATCACGTTTTCGCTGTTCAAGAGAGTTTGAACGCGGGTGTTTCCGACACTTTCCTTCGGTTCTCAATTCACAATGACGGCACCCTCGCACCGGATCCTGTTACCTCACCGGCTTCATCTGGAGCCTACCCGTTCACGTTGAGCCCGGACGGACGATTCGCACTCGTGCCATGGGGAAACACAGTGACCACGTACAGCGTCAGCAGCTCAGGACAGTTCACAGCGGCGAGCTCCGTCCCCGCCGGAAATGACGCCTGCACGGTGGCGATTGACCCGACGGGACAATTTGCGTACGTCGGCAATTTCAACGACGACACGATCTCAGCGTGTCGAATTGCGCCGGACGGCACTTTAACACCCAACGGGAGCATTTCCACCGCACCCAACGAGGTCTATCTGTTGGCATTTTCGCCAGACGGCTTCCTCTACTCGGCGGGTTGCTGCCAGTTAGAGGGACTGACTGAATACTCAATAGACTCCTCGAGTGGCGCGCTGACCGGGGCAAATTACTTTCACGGCAACCCTTTCAACTTGCCATGGGGATTCGCTTTCAATCCAACTGGAACCTACGCCTACACGGCTAACGCGAATGCCGGAACATTTTCGATTTCCGCGTTAGCGGTAGACAAGGCCACAGGGACTCTCACGGCGAACGGACCAGATATTCCGACGACAGGGGCCTACCAGATAGCGGTTGATCCGACCGGGCAATTCGCGTTCGCCTTCGGCGGTGGGACAGTATTGCAGTTCAAGATCAGCAGCACAGGGACATTGGTTCCGAATGGCGAGTTTCCGCTGGATGCGGGAAATGGCGAAACTTCGGGAGCGATTGCATTCTTGCAGCGGTAGATGAGCAGATTCCCAGATCGCGGACGCCGGCGCCGATTCTTATTTGGCGAAACATCCCCATCTCACGCATTGACCGGTTAGCTGTCGAGACCTTTGGTGGCGGTGCAGCTTGGTCATGACGGAGGTGGCGATGCGCGCGAGATCCCTCGCTCCGCCTGAAAAACGGCTCCGCTCGGGATGACGCCAACGGCGATTTGGCTGTGCGGAATTCAAACTGCACCACTACCCAACCTTTTTTCGTCGGGGGGGGGCCCGTTCGATAGTGGGAGCCAAGGCGCGCCAGTGCCCCACCCCCGGGCCGCTACCAGTCGAGCTTCTCGGGCAGAAATTCGGCGAACAGATCATCGTAGTAGGGTTTCAGTTCCTGAACGTTGGGCTTGCTGTGTCCCTTGGAGTATAGATCGTAGGGGTTGAACTTCTTCACCCACTCCAGCATGACGGCATCCTTGTCATTCATCAGGTGCGTATAGGCGCCATGGCGGTGCCACGGATAGAAAGAGTGGAAGCGCAGCATATAAAGCGCCTCGTCCGGCAGGTAGGGCTTCACGACTTCGTTAATGTAGCCGTCGTGGCCGAATGACATGTGCACGTTCTCCAGTCCGCAGTTCGGCGCGTAGATGCCGAACTTCGTCTGATACTCGGGGACGTTGCGATCCGGATTATTTTGGAAGTACTCGGGATAAACGATCTGATCGGACCACGCACATCCAACCGGGAAGGTGTCGCCCACCACGGCCCACTGCGGCTCGCCATACAAGCAAAGGCACTTGCCCAGGTCGTGCAGGAAACCTACTAGCACCATCCAGCGGGGTTGGCCGTCGCGGCGCAACGCCTCGGAGGTCTGCAGCAGATGCTCGGTCTGCGTGAGGTCGGTGTCGGGATCGCTGTCATCGACCAGCGTGTTCAGAAACTCCGCAGCCTCCCAGACCGTTTTCTTGCCCTTCTTGAGCCCGAAATATTCTTTCTCCTTGCCGAGGACGTAGTCCACCGTCTGGTGCGTATGGTTGAGGCGATAGAACTCAGCCACGCCGGGGTTCGCCTTAGCGTCGTACTGGCGAAACTCGGTTTCGGACTTACCTTCCCGATAGCGGCTTTCATTGAACTCATCCAAGTGATCTGAAGTAGCCAGGGGCTGCGCCGAAACCGGTGTGGTTTGATTCATAGATTCATCCTTTGGCCTTGGGCTCTACTAACCGCTAACGTTACACACTCTAAATTGCCATTTCAAGCGCGTCTCTGTCTACGACGCCTACAACATCTAGCGTTCCAGGTTCTTGCGATCCCAGTTGCCGAACTCGGCGGCGGCTTCGTAGGTACTTTGCAAGAATTCCAGCAGCGCTGTTTTCGGGTCAGTCGCGGTGCGGACGTCGTCGTACATCAAGATGAATTCTTTCAGTTGCGGATGGTAGAACGCCGCGGCGGGGCGAACTTTCCGTTCCGCGAAGCCAGTCGGTTCTGGAGCGGCGTAGGAATAGAACGCCGGTCCCTTAATGTCGCCGCCGCCGGGCCAGAATCCCGCGCTGCTGACTTCATGGGAGTAGGCTTCGCGAGTGATGGCGTCGGCGCCCGGCCGCTCCGGCGCTTTGCGGCCGGAGAAGCGACTTACCGCCAGATCGAAACTTCCCCAGAAAAAATGTACGGGACTAGCCTTACCGAGAAATCCGGCGCGGAATTCTTTGAATACCTGATCGACCCAGACCAGGATGCGCCAGAATTTATGCACCGCTTCGGGATCGTAGGACGCGTGAATCTGATCCTTCTCGAACGGAGTGGGATCGGAAATCTCGCAAGGCGTGGTCCAAATCTTTACTGGTGCGCCGAGTTCGGCGAGGGCGGCCATTACACGCCGATAGAACTCAGCGACGCTCTCTGCCTTTAGCGGGAGTGCGACCGCGTGGCCTTCGCTGCTTTCGACCAGGAGTTGATGGGCGATGAAATCGAAGTGGACCTCGACAGTAGCGTTGTCGATTGCGCCGGGAAAAGGCATGGCTGAGGTCGTCATGCCGCGGGCGGTCAGGTAGAAAGTGACGTTCCAGAAATGATTCACCAGCGGACACAATTTCAGGCGCACTTTTCCGACGACCTGCGTCCACATGTGCAAGGTGGCGAGCGTGTCCTTCCAGCTATCGAAAGGTAAGGCGGGCAGTTGATCCGGATTCATCGGCGCGTTGGATGTCATAGCTCGTTTCGTCCTGAATGGTACATCTTGGCGCACCAATGTACACCGAAACGGCAGAACGCGTTTGCGCGGGTTTATTTTTGCGATGGGGGCTCGCCGTATTTCAGCAGGCCGTAGACTTCGACTTCGCCTCTAGCGGCGAAGTAGACGCGTCCGTTGACCACGACGGGGATGGCGAAACGTGTGGCGTGGGCGGCGCGATCGCGCTGGCTGTTCTGCTCGGACGTGTAGATGGGCTGGCCGAGTTTGGTGGCGTCGAAGGCGTAGAGGACTGCTGCTCGATTGTCGGGGCCGTTCCAGGTTTTGGTGGAGAGGGCCCAGACGATGGCGTTCTTGTTGCTGTCGGCCGAGATGGAGGGCGTGGCGCCGGATGTTTCGAATTTCATGGTGGAAGATTCGGCCGCGATAAGTTGTCCGTTCTTGACGGCGTAGCTGCGGACGTAGTCGTCACTGGCGGCGAAGAAGGCGTGGCCGTTCCAGTAGGCCATTGCGCCCAGACCGGCGCCAGCCATCTGAATCCTTTGAACGATGGCGTCGCGGTCGGTGTGAAATTTTCCCATTTGGTCGCGATCAATCACGTAGAGCACGGAGTGCTTGGTAGGTTGGAGCAGAAGATGACGATGCGGTCCGGGTTGATCGGGGAGCAGCGTGGGACCGCTGGAGCCGACGTCGGCGTCACCTGCGAGGATGT
This sequence comes from Binatus sp. (SeqCode), assembly GCA_035482825.1. Classification (GTDB taxonomy): domain Bacteria; phylum Acidobacteriota; class Terriglobia; order Terriglobales; family Acidobacteriaceae; genus Sulfotelmatobacter. The sequence continues at coordinate 38,240 of DATHQJ010000158.1, forward strand.
CGGCTTGATCGAACGGGGTGAAGTAGTCGCGAACGGCGAGGGATGAGCCGTCGAGCTTGAGAACGGAATCGCCGTAGTCGCGGCCTCCGCTGGTGGCGTCGAAGGTGCCATTGCCGGTGGGTACGTAAAGATTGCCTTCGGAATCGACGGCCGGGCCGGTGTCGCTGAGCCAGATTCCGGCTTCGCTGCCGTCGGGATTGACGTTGAGCACGGCTTTTTGCGCCAGCGTTTGCGGATCGTAGGCTATGACCCAGCCGTGGTAG
>DATHQJ010000159.1:0-5306 GCA_035482825.1 Binatus sp. (SeqCode)
AACGCGGCCGGCAATGATCATCAAGTCGCTCTGCCGCGGCGACGGCCGGAATACCTCAGCGCCAAAACGGGCAATATCAAAACGCGACGCGCCCATCGACATCATTTCAATCGCTCAGCAGGCCAAGCCAAACGTCATGGGCCAGATGGAACTCTTACGCATCCAGTTCACGGCGGAGTCAAGCGTGGTCAGCACCACGCCCTCAGGGGTGGGGTTGCCGAAGGTAAGGTCTTTGACCGTCTTGGTGCCGTTCTCGACGTCGACGTACGGACCGAAATTTAGTTCGCGGGACATGTAGTTATTCTAAACCAATCGGGGAGTAGGTCAGAACTAGGAAACCCCAGCTATTTTGCTGTCGCTCGCCGCACAGCTTTCCCTGCCGACAGCGGCAATTGTACCGGGACGAAACATTCTTCCGGATAGAGATAGTCTTCGCCCGACTCGTCGATGACTCTAGTCTGGCCGAGTTTGGCAGCCGCAGCGTCAGCGACGAACTGATAGAGCTTTCTCAGTTCGAGTGCGGCGGGATAGCCTTTGTTCTTGACGCAAACGACAAATTGCGGTTCCGCTCGCTTCATTGAACTCCTGAGCCGATTCTACTCCTCTGATCTTGTTCATCGGCGGTCTCCGCGCACTCGGCGCTCAAAGATCGATCCTAGGGGTTCACCACAACCTTCCCAAACATCTGGCTCTTTTCCAGATACTCATGGGCGGCGCGCAGTTCGCTAAGCGGAAACGTTCGATCCACGACCGGCTTCAAAAGCCCCGCGAATACATGGCCCAGTACTTCGCGCAGTTCGCCCATAGTGCCCATGTAGGAGCCGAGCAGGGTCAACTGGCGCGCGAAAAGATGGCGCAAGTCGAGGCTGACGGTTGGCCCGGTGGTGGCTCCGCAGGTCACCAGCTTGCCTCCAGTCTTGAGGGAGCGCATGCTTTCGTCCCAGGTGGCAAGTCCGACGTGCTCGACTACGATGTCGACGCCTTCCTTGTTTGTAATCTTGCGGACTTCTTCGGAAATTTTCTGCTTGTAATGATTGATGCCGTGGTCGGCGCCGAGCGCGCGGGCTTTCTCGAGTTTCACTTCATCGCCGGCGGTGGTGATCACGCGGCAATGAAACAGCTTGGCAATCTGGATGGCGGCGATGCCCACGCCTGAGCTTGCGCCCAGCACGAGCACGGTCTGGCCGGGGCGCACGGCCGCGAGTCCAACCAGCATGTGCCACGCGGTCACAAAAACGAGCGGAACGCTGGCGGCCTGATTGAAATCGAGCGCGTCGGGGATGGGAATCACATTCGCCGCCGGCACAGCGATCAACTCGCAGTTGCCGCCGTCCACGCCGTTGCCGAGAACGGTGAACTCGCGGCACTGGTTCTGCACGCCGGCGACGCACTTCGCGCAGTATCCGCAAAAGTGCATGGGCGCGACCAGGACGCGCTGGCCTGGCGTGAATCCGGTGACGTACTCGCCGACCTCCACGACTTCTCCAGCAACGTCGCTGCCAAGAATGTGCGGCAACTTCACACCGGGCAGCCCCTTGCGGACCCAGATGTCAAGATGATTGAGCGAGCAGGCCTTCACACGGACGAGCACCTGATCCTTGCGCGGCTGCGGGTCAGGTATGTCCTCGTAGGTCAGGACTTCAGGGCCACCGAATTGATGAATGCGAACGGCTTTCACGGAGAGTTCTCCACTACGCCTGACATCATAAACGGTTTCGGGAAGGGCACGACTTCAGCCATACCAATCAGGTAACGTGGAAGAACCGCCCCTTGCACCGCGTTGTGGAAGAGTGGCGCTTTAGCGCCGCAATGTGGAAGAGCGGCGCTTTAGCGCCGCGTCAAGGCGCCAAGAATTCCCGGGCTTTAGCCCCTGAGGCTCGCTCCCTCTCCGGCCGCTCCGGATTTTTCTTGCCAAACCGGAACTTTTTCCACAGCCCATCGCCTGTCAAGATAAAAATATCTTGCCAACGGTAACCCATTGTTCCGAAAGAGACTATAGTCCCTCCCCGTTCTACCAGACCCAGGTCAAGCTGATATAATGGACGTAGTCGTGTTTAGCCCCCGGCGATACCGTTTCTTTCCCTTCTCAACCAGCCAAAGTGCTAACTCTAACTCCTTATTCCTCAATATTTTACATGTAACTCCTTGGCACTCAATATTTTGCCGGGAAGCGAGCGTACCCCGTCGCCGTAACTCTCACAAAGCAAATATCTTAGCTCAAGGGTATAAAAAAATCTTTGACGATATATACCAGCCCGCGCTACGCTCCGGCGCGCGGCCATTCTGATGGACATTTACGAACAAATCGTCGAGCTTCGCCGCGGAGGTCGCCGCGGGGCCGTAGCCACCATCGTCAACGTCCGCGGATCGATTCCATCCTTCAAGACCGCGAAGATGCTGGTGCGGGACGATGGCTCGATCGTCGGCACGATCGGCGGCGGATGCGTGGAAGCCGACGTCTGGCAGGCGGCGCGTGAAGTCATGGAATCGGAGAAGCCGCGAACCTTAAAGTTTGACTTGAACCAGAATCCGAAGTACGACACCGGCCTGGTCTGCGGCGGAACGCTGGAGGTTTTCGTGGAACCGGTATTACCTCCAGCAATACTTTATGTTTTCGGCGCAGGTCACGTAGCTTTCAATCTTTGTGCGGTTGCGGCGAACGCCGGGTTTGAGGTCACGGTGACCGATGACCGGTCATCCTACGCGATCAAAGAGCGCTTCCCGGCGGCACGCGAAGTCTACGCCCTCGATTTCGAGGAGGCCACGCAAAAGCTGGATCCGAATGAATCTTCTTCCATCGTGATTGTGACGCGCGGGCACCGCGACGACATGCGGATCCTCCGCTGGGCGGTGCAAACCCGGGCGCGCTATGTAGGGATGATCGGGTCAAAGCGCAAAGTCATCGAGATTTTCAAGGCTCTACAGAAAGAAGGCGTGCCAGCGCACCTTTTCGACCGGGTGCACGCGCCAGTAGGAATCGATATTGGGGCGATTACGCCAGAGGAAATCGCGGTCGCGATTACGGCTGAGTTGATTGCAGTGCGGCGGCATGCGAGTTCTGCGTTGCCGCATCTGAGCTGGTTCCAGGGAGCGCGCGAGGAGAGTGTCGCGGAGTCTGCAGCCGAAGCGATTGAAGAGGCGTCGGATGAGGGCGGCCGCAACCTCTGAGCATCTGGCGCTGGGTTGACGGGAGTTTTTGGACGCGAAGGGTTGAGGAGCGACATGGGACGTAGAATGTGGCCCGTTTTCTTTTGCGTCCAAGGAGTGGGCATCGCTGCCCTTCATCTTGGGCCTGATTGGTCTCTGATGGTCGGAGTCCTGCTCTTGTCTCCGGGACTCCCTGCGGTCTACCTGGTTCCCGAGTTTCACAGGTTGCTGTTAATCAGAGACGTCTGGCTCGTACTTGCCGCGCTAGTTATCAACGGCGCTGTGTGGCATGGCATAAGGCTGTCCCTTCGTAGGTTAAGGAATCTCTCGTAGAATCAAAACACGGCGGGTACCCCACTCACTGACTTTCTCTTCTCTTTCTGCTATCGTCCGCACATGTCCCGTGCCCCGAGCTTTGCCGGAGTGATTTTGGCTGCTGGCGAATCTTCGCGCATGGGTTCGGACAAGGCGCTGCTTCCATGGCCTCCTCAGGGCGCGGGGCAGGCGGCGTCGAAGGATACGTTTCTTTCCGCTGCGATTCGTTCGCTGGCGCTGGCCACTGACTTCACCTTGATTGTCGCGGGCAAGAATGAAGCGGTCGTGGCGCCGATTGCCTACGCTCACGGCGCGTCGGTGGTGACCAATCCCGATCCCAGCCGGGGCCAGTTCAGTTCCCTGCAGGTGGGATTGCATGAAGTGCTCAACCGCGGCCGCGATGCGGCCGTGATTACGCTGGTTGACCGTCCGCCGGTCACGTCCGCAACCGTGCAGTTGCTGAGGGATGCTTTCGAAGCGGCCCCGCCGGAGATATGGGCGGTGGTGCCGGAATTTTCCGGCAAGCATGGGCATCCGTATCTGGTGGGCCGCGAGTTGATTGAGGCATTCCTGCAGGCCTCGCCGATCGAGAGCGCGCGTGAGGTTGAGCATCGCTATCAACAGCATGTTCGGTACGTTGCGGTAGACGATCCGTTTGTAGCGTTGAACATCAATACTCCCGAGGATTACGCGGCGTTGGGTTCCAGGGGATGAAGGCCCTCTTCGTTCTCGATGCGCTTTACGCGGCCCCTTCGGCAAGCTCAGGGCAAGCCCTGAACGGCCGCTCTTCCTCGGTACTGCGCAATTGCGCGTTTCGTCTTCCGCACGTTATCGTCGAAGGGCATGGAAATCTCAGGGGCGAAACCGCTGCATCTCACTCGTCACGAATTCTTGGAATCTGTCCTGCGGCTGGAGCCGCGGGTGGCGGCGTTTGACTGCGATGGCACGCTCTGGTCGGGCGACGCGGGAGAGAGATTCTTCGACTGGGAGATGAAACAAGGCATCGTGCCAGCCGCGGTGGCCGATGCGATGCGCGCGCGTTATGCCGAATACAAAGCTGGCCGGGTCAGCGAAGACGACATGTGCGGTGAGATGGTCACCATGCACGCGGGGATGACCGAGGCCATGATGATGAAGGCAGCGACGGAGTTCATGGCCCACGCTTTCCCCGGGAAGATCTTTGCCGAGATGCGAGAACTGGTGGGCCGCCTGCAGCAGAACGGTTGTGAAGTCTGGGCGGTTTCATCATCGAACGAGTGGGTCATTCGCGCCGGCATGAAGGCGTTCGGCATCCCCGACGATCGCATCCTGGCCGCGAAAGTCGAACTCGACAATGGCGTGATCACTGACCGACTGGTCCGCGTGCCGTCCGGCCCGGGCAAACCTGAGGCGCTGAGAGAAGTCGTCAAGAAGAAGATTGATGCAGCGTTTGGCAACTCCCGCTGGGACCTCGATATGCTCGCCATGGCGGGGCACGCATTCGCGGTGAATCCTAATCCTGATCTCGAGGCGGCGGCGCGGCAGCGCGGATGGACGGTCTACTTTCCTGACGGAACTTGTAAGACTCTCAGAGGCTGACGAACTCCGCCGCGCGTGCCCGTTACAATTTGAACTGCATGTATTCCGCCCAACTGCTCGATCACTTTCAGAATCCGCGGAACGCGGGCGACGTTTCCGACGCTGACGCCGTCGCGGAGATTGAGAACCCGGCTTGCGGGGACGTGCTTCGCCTGAGCTTGAAAATCAATTCCGGACGGGTTGCGGAAATCCGATTCAAGGCCAAGGGTTGCGTGCCTTCGATGGCGTGCGCATCGGCGCTGACTGAGTTGGTCGCGGGGCGGAGT
>DATHQJ010000160.1:0-28540 GCA_035482825.1 Binatus sp. (SeqCode)
GTTCTTCGACCGAGACGAAGAAGGCGTCCATATCGACGTGGAAGATGGTGCGCGGGAACGCGAGCATGGGAGCGGCTGCGGACATCGACATCCTGCAGCGGATTGTAGCAGCGGGGGGATTTCCTTGAAATGGGGTTCGGGGGGGTTCCGGAAAGAGCTTTTAACCGCCGAGGACGCGGAGAACGGCCGCAGAGAACGCAGAGAAAAACCGGGACGAGCGAGGAACTGACGGGTGCTAGAATCGGCCCATGTCGGGACGCGCTATCAGAGTTACAGCTCGCATCGCGTTTTTTTTGTGCGGACTGGTTTCGCTTTTGACTGGAGTTCCTTACGTGATTCTGCGAGGCGCGGACTTGCCGGTTCAGAGCGAATGGGTTGGGTTTGTGGCTCTCCTCGCACTGGTGGGCGTTTTCAGCCTGACCCTTGCGGTGCTGCCGCGTTCGTGGATCGCAAAACTTTGCAGGAAAGATCGGGACGATGAACGGATATTCTCAGCGCCCCTCAAATTGCTCGGCGGCTTCGCGGCGATCTCGTACCTGGTTGCGCTGGTCGCCTATCTGGCTCCGCACCGCTGGGATCTCAATGTTCAACTTATGTTTTCGCTGTGCCCGCTGTATTTCTTGAAGATGACATTCGATCCCTCGATGGTGGCGACCTTCTTCCTGCTGGCGCCGATGAACGCTGCGGTGTATGGGGGTCTCGGACTTACGGTCGGATACGCATGGTTGGCCTTCGGGAAACGAACCTCCGGGCAGACTAACTGAACCCGGCGCGGTGCAACAACGAGAGCCTGCTGGTTCCGGATTGCACGATAAGATGTGGTTCATCGCAACATGTGGGGACCTGATGAAAAGATCATCTTTCTGCTCCTCCTGTCACCTGCAGTGGCATTTAGCCAAAGTCCGTTCGATGGCACCTGGTTGTTTACTGCACAGCCTCCACAGGAACCAGCGGTCTATCTCCTTGCCAATGGAAAGTTTCGCTGCTCTGGATGCTTGGCGAACCTGGAAATCGAGGCCGACGGCAACGACCACAAGGTTGCGGCAACGGATTACTGGGACACGGTGAACCTTCAGGTCGTGAATGCCAACACAATTGTATTCATCGCAAAAAAGGCCGGGAAAACGATGTTCACGGAAGTCGACGCGGTTTCTGCCGACGGACGTACGCTGACCCAACTGGTGAAAGACACGACAGAGGCAGAGACGGTCACCATTGATACTCGCAATCGACGAATCGCCAAAGCACCTGCCGGCTCGCACGCGATCTCCGGCTCCTGGCGGGCCTACAAAACCAGTCGTTCCAGGAATGGTTCAATCACCCGATACAAGTGCACAAAAGATGGCTTCAGTGCGGAAACGCCTCTTGGGGAGAAATTCAACGCAAAATTTGACGGTAAGGACTATCCAGTCGAGGACGACCCTGGTGGAACGACGGTCTCCGCGAAACTATTGGGCCCAGATGAAGTAGAGCTCACTTCCAAGCGCAATGGACAGGTAATCGCAATAAAGGAGATGTCGGTGGTGCGCGGAGGAATGTTGATCCATGTTGTTTTCAAGAATGCGGAGGGCGAGACCATTAGTACGTTCGATCTGAAGAAACAACCGTAACTGGGACCAAGATCGTTCTTACGGACTGATGAGATAACAGTGAGAACACCCTGCTGGGGTCTGCGGCGGGGCCGGACGATAGGGATCCTTCGACTGCGTCGGACGACTCGCTTCGCGATTCGTCCGACTTCGCTCAGGATGACAAACACGCCAATAATATCTTCAGGTCAGGATAAGAGGCTGGCTAGAGCTTTCTCCGGCGCGGGGGCAGTGCCACGGGCCTGACGTACGCGGTCGTAGACTTTGCCGTACTCGCGGGCGGAGGCGTGCCAGGAGAAATCCTTGGTCATGCCGTTGCGCATGAGCGCTTCCCATGAAGTTTGGTCCCGATAGGCCTGCAACGCCTGCTTGATGGTGAGCAGGAGGGATTCGCCGTTGTATTCGGTGAACTTGAAGCCGGTGCCTTTGCCGGTGCGAGCGTCCCAGGGGTCGATGGTGTCGTCGAGGCCGCCGGTGGCGCGGACGATGGGGACGGTGCCATATTTCAGGCTGTAAATCTGGTTGAGGCCACAGGGTTCGTAGCGCGAGGGCATCAGGAACATGTCGGCGCCGGCTTCGATCTTGTGGGCGATGGCGTTGTCGTAGGCGACTTTCACCGCAATCTTGTTGGGGAACTGTTTGTTGAGGCGCAGGAACATTTCTTCGTAAGTCTTGTCGCCGGCGCCGAGAGCGACGATGATCATTTCTTCGCGGGCCAGACGGTCGGCGATCTGGGCGATCAGGTCGAAACCTTTTTGCGCAGCGAAGCGGGAGACGATGCCGATCACGGGAAGTTTGGGATCGGCCTTGGCCATGCCGTAGGCGGCCAGCAAATCCTGTTTGCATTTGGCTTTGTTGGAGAGATCCTGGGGCGAGAATTTAGCGGCGGCGAATTTGTCGGTCTGCGGGCTCCACTCGTCGTAGTCGACGCCGTTGAGAATTCCGGTGACGGTGGAGGCGCGGTCGCGCAGGACGCCTTCGAGGCCGAACCCGTATTCGGCGGTTTGAATTTCCTGACTGTACTTGCGGCTGACGGTGGTGATGAAGTCGGCATAGGTGAGTGCGCCTTTCAGGAAATTCACCTGGCCGAAGAATTCCATCTTCGAAATGGTGAACAGATCCCAGGGCAGCATGAGAAGAGGCAGCGTTTCGGGTGGGAACAATCCCTGATAGCCCATGTTGTGGATGGTGAAAACCGTTCCCACGTCGCGGAGGGCGGGATCTTCGGCGTAGATGGTGCGGAGCAGGACCGGTACCAGCGCCGATTGCCAGTCATGGCAGTGAAAAATGTCGGGGACGCCGAGAATTTTCGTGGCCTCGAGCACGGTGCGGGAGAACAAGGCGTAGCGCTCGGCGTTGTCGGGATAATCCCCGGCGGCGGTGCCATAGAGGGCGTCGCGGTCGAAATATGGCGGATACTCGACGAAATAGAAGCGCACCCCGCCCTGGCTGCCTCCGCTGACGACGGAGGCGAAACGGTACTGGTCGTCGAAGGGGACGGTGACGCTGCGGACCACGGTCGCGGGCTCGCTGAGCTTGGTCTGGCGATAGCGCGGCAGGTAGACGCTGACCTGATGGCCCAAAGTGGCGAGGGCGCGGGGCAGAGCGCCGACCACGTCGGCCAGTCCTCCGGTCTTTGAGAATGGCACGCCTTCGGAAGCTACGAATACGATGTTCATGAGGGCGAAACCTCCCAGGGCGCGCACCGGAGCGCATGTTCTTCGTGGAGCACGCTATTATGAATGGGTCTCGGGGCCCAGACGATCCGGCGATAAGATGCCAGGACCGACTTCAAAGTCTACGTCCCGAAGCAGAGAGGGTCAACGTGCCAAAGGTAGCTTCCACGCGGCGTCCGCAGAGCAAGCCTAAAATGGGACAGCATTTTCTGGCCAGCGAAGACGTCGCAGCGCGCGTCGTCGACACTTTAGGCGACGTTTCGCAGAGCACGGTTCTCGAAATCGGGCCGGGGCGGGGGATTATGACTTCCCTGCTGGCGCGGCGGGCGCGGCGGCTGATCGCGGTGGAACTGGATCGCGTGCTGGCGGCGCAGCTTCGATTGAAATTTGGCATGACCCGGAATGTGGAGGTTATTGAGGCCGACGTTCTGGCTATCGACTTCGATTCCCTGTTCGGACCGAAACCGGGGCTGAGTCAACCTGGCATCGAGCTCAAGCCTGAGCCGGTCACGGTGGTGGGGAATCTTCCTTATTACATTACGTCTGACATTTTGCTGCGGCTGTTTGAGTTTTCGAAATACTTTGGCAGCCTAGTGATCATGGTGCAGCGCGAGGTTGCGGACCGGATTGCCGCGGAGCCGGGCGGGCGCGATTACGGTATGCTCTCGGCGACGGCGCAGTTGTATGCCAGAGTGCAGAAACTGTTTACTCTGCCGCCGGGCGCGTTTGTGCCCCCGCCGAAGGTGCACTCGACGGTGCTGCGGTTGACGATCGATCCGCAGCAGGAGAAGTTGGGCGTGGTGGGGGATGGATTCATCGATTTTCTGCGACTTGCGTTTGGACAGAAGCGCAAGACGCTGTGGAACAACCTGAAGTTGAAGTATGAGGGAGCGGAGTTGAAGCGGGCGCTGGCGGAGGCCAAGGTGAAGGCCACGGCGCGGGCTGAGACGCTGAGCCTGGAAGAGAGTGCGGCGGTTTATCGGGCCTTGCGGGACGGGCACAGGGGCTGAAGCCCGCGGGGTTTGCAGCGTCGAACGCGGCGCTGAAGCGCCGCTCTTCCACGGCGAGCGTCAAGGGCGGCGGGGTTACGCGCGATACACCTACGCGCGGTGAACCTGCGGGGTGAGACAAACGCATAGCGAAACTTCCGCCGAAAAAGTTGGCACTGAAACGTATCCCTGAAAAAGGAGCGCCCATGACCGCAAGCATTCTGCGTCGCACTGCGGTCGCGGGGCGCTTCTATCCCGGCGATGCTGACGACTTGCGGGCCGAGGCGTCGGCTTACCTGTCGGACGTGAATTCAGCACATCTGGAGACCCCGAAACGAGCTATAGGGTGCATCGCTCCGCATGCAGGGTACGTGTATTCCGGGCATGTAGCGGGAGCTGTGTTTGCGCGGATTGAAGTGCCGAAGCGGTGCGTTGTGCTGTGTCCGAACCATACTGGGATGGGGCGGGCGCTGGCAGTGATGAGCGATGGCGCGTGGCAGACGCCGCTGGGGGATGTGCCGATCGATGGTGAACTGGCTGCGGCCTTGAAGCAGCGCTTCCCTGCACTGAACGAGGATTTGGCGGCGCACCTGGCGGAGCACGCGGTGGAAGTGGAGCTTCCGTTCCTGCTGTTGCGGCAGCCGGAGCTCAGGTTTGTGCCCATCGCGCTGGGGACTCGGGAGTTCGGGACGCTGGAACAACTCGGCCTGGCCTTGGCCGATGTGATCGCGGCTGAGAGCGATCATAGCGATCCGGTGCTGATTGTGGCGTCGAGCGATATGAATCATTACGAGTCGGACGCGGTGACGCGGGTGAAGGATCACCGGGCGATTGAACGAATTCTTACGTTGGATCCGCGGGGGCTTTTCGAAGTGGTGACGCAGCAGGACATCAGCATGTGCGGGCTGGGGCCTGCGGTGGTGATGCTCACGGCGGCTCGACAACTGGGGGCGAGGTCGGCGGAATTGGTGAGGTATGCAACTTCGGGGGATATTTCCGGGGACCGGCAGCGGGTCGTGGGTTATGCGGGGGTTATCGTGGTTTAAATACAAATCCCGCGATTTTGTCATCCTGAGCGAAGCGAAAGCCTGCCCTGAGCGGAGTCGAAGGGGACCTATGCAACTGGCCTGGTTTGCATAGGTCCTTCGCTTCGCTCAGGATGACAATTCTGCATTGGGATTGTCCTCTCCGTTTTTTTGAGCATGCAATTGCCAGGCTCAAAGCCTCGCGTCCATCCAAAGTACATCGGTAACTTTCTCGTCCTCCGCGGGACCTTTAACCTTAGGCGGAGAGCTTACTCAGGAGAGGCCTATGCGCGGCGAACGGTATTGGATTTGGGTGGTGGTGCGTCTGGGGGTTGGCGTGGCCATTGTGGCCTGGGCCGCTAGCTATTTGACGACGGGAAGCGGGGAAAAGGAATTTCAGAAAACGCTCGACGCTATGAAGCAGGTGCACAGTTTTCGGGTGGCGTTTACGTCGAGTCCGGGGACGCAACACAACGAGATGCTGTGGGAAATCGACTGCAGGCGCAACCTGATGCATTACCAGTGGCATGTGGTCGACACTGCGATTCCCACGTCGGAAATGGCGCGGGACGAGGTGCACGTTGCCACGCAGGCTTTCGATCGCGAGAGCGATGGTTCGTGGTCGAAAGCTCGGTATGAGGCGGGGCATCCCCCCAGTTGGTATTGCGGCAGCCTCGCCCAGGGCAACGACAACAATCTGCTGCCGCGAATTTCCACCATGATCAAGCGCGGCATCCTGCAGAAGGGCGACAAGAAAACGGTGAACGGGGTGCGCTGCCAGGAGTGGCTGGTCGCCATGAGGGGCGCGCCCAGCGGGCTGGAGCACGACACGGTCTGCCTTGGCCTGGACGATCATCTCCCCTACGAGCTGACCGTCGACTGGGAGCACTCGCGGTCTTCGTTCTCCGATTACAACGCGCCGATCTCATTCGACATGCCGGAGGCCGCAGTGCAGTCAACGAGCGCCAGCGCTGGAACGAACTGAAGCCACCGCCGGTCACGGCAGTCTGAATCGTGTGTGACTAAATCCGCTTGAGGTTGAGACGTTCAGGCAATGCTTCGAAAGTAATGAAAAGGTTCTTCTCAGTTCGCGGAACACTGGCTGCGGCGGCATGCATCACGTGCCTCAGCGCAGGGGTGTGGGCGCAAGACTCCGAGGAGCCGAGTTCGTTAGGGGACGTTGCCCGCCAAACTCGAAGCCAGGTTGCGACGGCAGCGGAAAGCAAAGCCAGCAAAGCGCAAGCGCTGGTCGATGAGATGCAGCAGGAGCAGGAGGCGGCGGAAAGCGCGCCTACGGGCTTCGTGAATTACAACGCTGGAGACTACCGGCTGTTCGTTCCGTTTCCGTTCAGTCTGGAGGGCCGCGAGAATGGCGGAGCCGTGCTGCTGGGATCGCGCCTGGGAGCGAGCAATACCGAAGTGATGGCCGGCACGCCGATGCCGATTCCGGCGGATCTCAGCGACAAAGATCTGAGTGACACGGCGCGTCAGCTGGCGCGGGCGTATTCGCAGTCCGCCAGTTGTTACGCCATCAAGCTCGGTTCGCACAAAGCGTTTCGTTGCGGACTGAATAAGGCATTCCTGCTGGGGCGGGAAGTGTCGGGCAGCATGGAGTACGTGGTGGCGTCCAACAGCCTGATTCCGGTGATGTGCGTGAGCGCCGACGATATGCGGAAATGCGTGACCCGCAGCGCCCTCGGCTACCAGACCTGCGGGAACATCTATCCGACCTGGGAGGAAGTCCAGAAGACGAAGGCTGCGAAGCAGACGCAGTTTCACGATCAGTTGAGCAACGCACAGGTGTGCGATCAGATCATCTATCCGTCGATCCAATTGAAGGAAGACATCGTGGTGCATCCGGTGACGATCCCGGAAGGCAAGGCTCCGGCCGCTGCGGGAAGTGCGCCGGAGGATCGTTCGGTGGTGGCTGCGACGCCAGGTTCCACGTCGCAAGGTCAATCGTCGCAAACTCCGTCGTCAACAGGGCCATCATTGGCCGAATTGGCGCGGCAGACACGGCAGGCAGCGCGCGGAAAACCGCAGGCGGCGATCGATAACGCGGAAGGAACGAGTATGGCGCCTGCGGGTTTCGAGTCGTTCGTGCTGCAGTATTGCCTGAATCCGCAGCAGTGCTCGGAAGCATCGATCTTGATTCCGGAGAAGGCCGAGGTGGTGTCGCGAACCAACGGACAGCACATCTTCAAAGCGGTCCTCGATGGCGAGCCCATCATCCTGTATGCCGGGCCGGCGGATGTGAATGCTCCTTATCGCAGCCTGACCGATGCAGACTACATTCGCATGCGCGACCTGGCCAACTCGAATGGATGGTCGCGGGAGAAGCCGGACAGCGTTAGCACACAGGATTTGACGATCGACGGCAAGGCCGCGTTGATGACTCGCTTTCGCTACCAGCGGGATCAGAAGCACTGGTGGATTGGGGAGCGGGTGTTGATCGACAACCGCGGCTCACAGTTCCTGCTGGGATGCACGGCGCCGGAAGAGCATTTCGCCGACGCAGAAGTTTTGTGCACCACGCTGGTGAATTCGTTGCGGCTGCCATGAAGTCCTCCGCGAACACAATTCGGCGATGGGCTCTGGTTTCAGTGCTCGCTCTGGGAGCAAGCTTGAGCGCGTGGGGGCAGGAATCTTCTTTGGGTGATGTCGCCCGAAAGACACGTCAGGAACGCGCGACCACGGGCCACGTTCGAGCCAAGAAATCGGCAACGGAAGACGACGATGGTCCCGACGGCGGCGGGGTCTGGCGCTTGCGCCTGTGTACGCTGCAGCCCTGCTACGAACTCTCGATCACGCTTCCGAAAAATCCGAAATGGAGCCGGGCGGAGCAAGAGCCCAGACCGGTCTCGATTCCGCTGTCGGGCCACGAGAAAGACGCCAGTCGCGCGATCCGCGTCTATGCGGCCCAGTCGACTGACCTGAAATACACGGCGGACAGTTTCAAGCGGGAGTTTTTGCAGGGATGGTTTGCGCGTCCGGAATATTTTGGCCAGGAGGCGCATGTTGCGCTGGATGAACATGTTCGCATCGACTGGTCGAACGGGTTGATTACTCACTTCATCATTACTGGGCCTGCCCTCAAATATCGCGGATTAAGCGTGGTTGCGGGTTCGCCTTATGGCAATTTTGCCTTTGCCTGCGTCTATCGCGAGGAGGATGCGGCAGTGGGTGATAGCGTCTGCGACGCAATCATAAAATCCGCGCAGTACCAGGAAATTCAGCCATCCTCGGTTCGCCGCACTTATCCAGATCCGAACGACGACCCTGCGGATGATCCCCCGAGGGATGATCCAGAGTGATCTTCCAGCTAAGGATAGAGAACTAACCATGCGTCGATTGCACTCCAACTTCGTGGCCGCGGGCTTCGCGCTGTTGTTGTGCGCAGGGCCGGGCGTGGTCAGCATGCAGGCGCAATCACGGGCGGGACAGCACAAGATTCTGCTGCAGGCCAATCTGAAGCCGGGCGAAGTTCTGCGCTACGAACTGGAAGCTGCAGGCTCGTTCCTGCCCATCGCCGACTCCACTGGTGCGATTCTCGCGCCGGCGCGCGGGCCGTGTGACTACACGCTGGCGGCGATTGTTACTCTGCGCCCACAGTCTCCCGATAAAGACGGAAATATTCCGGTGGAAGCCCGGTACAGCGCAACCCGCGTCACCAGCGTGCGGTGCGCGCTTTTCTCGGCGCACGATTTCCAGAAGCGGGTGGCTGCGCTGGAATCCGGAGGGGTGATGTTTCGGGTGGGACCGCACGGCGAGACGGCGCTGAACCATACCAGCGACGGCTATTTCAAGTACTGGGACGGCGGCGACTTGTTGCGCAAGGTGACGCAGGATTTGCTGCAGACCGAGTTCGCTTCCAAGCCGGTGACCGCGGGCGATTCATGGAAGCCGCGGGGACAGTTTGCCTATGCCAGCGACCGAGCCTTGAAAGATCTCGAATTGAGCGGGGCGGACTTGCGCTTCAGGAATCTGGTGCAAGTCGATGGAAAGTCCTGCGCGTGGGTTACGTCGCAATACATCTTTTCGCCGATCGACCTTCCGGCTACGGGCACGGCGAGCAGCGGGCGCACTGTCCCCGGCGCGGGCAACAATGCGGTCGCCGCCGTACTGCGTATTTCATTACTGCTCGATCCGGCGACGCATCATGTGGCGTGGCTGCACCGCTCGCAGAACATCGACAACAAGCTGACGCTGGCTTCTCCCTATGACGACAGCGATGCAGCCGAGAATGCCGCCGAGCCTGCTGACCCCGATGATTCCGAGAATCCCATGCCGGATTTGTCGAGCATGCGGTCGGATAATCCGGGGCGTTATCCGTTCATGACGTTTCACTTTCAGGAGGAAGCGCGGGCACGGCTGCTGCCCGATGCCGGCTCCGTCGAGTGGCTGGCGGCGTTGAAAAACTTTGAGGCGACGCCCGAGCCCGAATCTGGGACCACGCCGGTTCCCGTGACGAAGACTCTGTTGCCGAATCCGATCATCCTGGCGGCGAAGCCCGCGGTGGTGAAGCGGACAACGCGGATGGTCGTGGATTCCGACTCACTAGTGGCGACTCCTACGGGATTCACGCGCTACGAGAAGGGCCTGTGCCGCGACGCATGGTTCTGCGCGATGGCGTCGGTGGCGTTGCCAGGCGAGGTGCAGGTTTCCGACGACACACCGGTGCGCACGGTGTATCTCGCCCGCAAGGGGGACTTGTTGATAAGTGTATCCGTGGGCCCTGCGCTGGACCGACACGATCAAGGGTTGACGGAGGACGAAGAGTTAAAGAAACAGGCGAACTATTACCTGGATAATTATGTCTGGCTGGCGGCGAAGCCGGGGATCGGAACCAGTTTTACCGCGGCCACTCTGGACGGATATCCGGGGCTGATCACCGATTTCAGCGCCACCCAGCGCGATCTGGCCAACCTGCATGGCGTGCTCGGACTCATTCTTACACCGTGGGGGAAGGTGGTGCCAGTGAGCTGCAGCTCGGACTCTACGTCGTCGGCTGAGGTACAGTCGCTGTGCGAGACGGTGATTCTGTCGGTGAGTTTGCGGCGCTAACGGGCGTTCTTCCGCTGCTAGAGATCCTTCGACTGCACACGAGCTTCACGTTCCGTGAAGCTCGTGCTCCGTTCAGGATGACAGAGCTGATTGAGACGGGCGTCTAGTGGTGCCCGCCGCCACCGGAGGCGTGGCCGGACGAGCTGCCGTGGCCGACTGACGATGCCGACATCGAACTGGTGCTGCGCGAACTCAAGCTGGAACTCCGGGCCGAAGTAGTCGAGAACGGCGACGCGGGGTGCACTTCAGCGAATCCCGCCTTGGCCACCTGATGGTTCAGGTGATTGAGATTTGCGACTGAACCGCGCGGAATTCCCAAGCCAGCCGAGCCTGCGTTCACCCGGAGATTCGACGACGCGAAGCCTGACCCGGTCCCGCCTTTGCCTACGGCAATCGTCTTCACCGTTCCGCTCACAGGTGCAACCAGTGGATGGAAACCAACGGGCATCGCGCCTGCAAACCGTGGCACGGTTCCCCAACTATTGAAGCCGCCCCGCTGCCACATCCAGCCCATTCCCGGGACAAACATCCAGTTGCCGTAGCGGTAGGGCATCCAGCCCCAGGGATAGGCCGAGGCAAACATGTAGCCGTAGCCGGGATACCAGGACCAGGCGCCGTCCATGAACGGATCCCACCCGACGCCGGTGAAGAAAGGCTGCCACATCATGCCGTAGCCGGGGACGTTGCTGTAGGCGCCGTAATAATTCATGTCGCTTATCCCATAACCGTAGGGCGACGAATTATTCCTCGCGTACTGCTCATGGTAGGCGCTGGCTTCCTTGTCCCAGGCGTCTAGCGGGGCATCTGCCACACTGTTAGCGAGCGTGTATTTGTCGTTGTCGGCGGTGTTAAAGGTCGCGGTTTTCTTTTTCTCGACCATGACTTTACCGTCGGGACCTTCAACGTTTACATCGCCTTTGAAAACGGCGAGGCTGGCGACTGCGGTCGAGGTATCGACGCGAAAGTGGGCGGCGTGATCGAGCGAGATTTTCTCCTGGGAAAAATTCAGACTGAAGTCGTCCTTGCCGATCCAGTTGACGTAGGCCATGCCCTCGACCAGGTTGATCACCGAGATGCGTTTGCCGGCGTCGTTCAGACCGAGCGTGCTGAACTCGACTGTGGTGTTGGGAGTCAGGCGCAGCGTGCTGCCGTCTTCGAATTCGATTTCGGCGCGTCCGCGGTCGTGGGTGCGGACCTGTGCGCCCTGGGTGATGGGAAGGTTGAGAAAGGCGTTCTCGAATCCCATGCCTGTGTTCTTATTGATCTGAACTGAGCCTTGAACATCGCTGAGGCGAACGATGCGGGCTTGCGAATCGGCCAGAGCGGGCAGCGCCAACAGCGCGCAGGCAGCGGTCGTCAGAAGAACCGTGCTGAATCTCGAAAGAGAGAGCTTGGACATAGCAACCCCCGAAGATCTTACTTTGCGTATTAGAACACGGTTTGGCGGAGGGAATTGTAAAAGTTTCGCCACGGGTGCGTTGCCGGTGAGTTGCGAGAACGTCTTGGCAATGGCGCCCGTACAGGCCCTAAAGACGAGGCCAATCGGTCGGTGCAGACTTTTCACCGACTAGCGTGTGGCGGGTGGGTTCGGGGCCGTCTCCATGAGGCGCTGCGCCCGGGCGCGTACCACGTTCATGACGGAGCCGTCGTCGTAAATCTCCTGCAGGACGGGTTTTACGGCCTGCAGTTCGATGAGATCGCCGCGCCGGAATTCGTCTTCCATGTGCGTCAACTCGTCGTCGAGGGCAAGTTTCTGGTAGCGATGGAAATAGACAAGACGGCGGCCGAACTCCAGCGTGGCGGCAACACGCTGAAAGAGGGTGGTCAACTGCTGGACGGCGGGCAAGGGGGAATAATTGTAAGCGGCGGTGGATTCCCGCTGGCCGTCGTTGTAGATCAGCTTCTTGGCCCCGGTGAAAGCAACTTTGTGATTGCCGGAATCGATCTTGCCGGAAAAATAATGGGCTTGGGCGGCGAGGTCGAAAATCCGGGCGCGGGCTGCGTCCGAGAAAGTGAATTCAGTTTGATAAGCTTGGCGGTCTTCGGAGTCGGACGAAATCTTCGCCGAACATTCGTAGCGGGCGTGACCATCGGACTGCACGGTGATGGAATAACGCTCGGGATCAGAATTTGGAAAGTTCAGCGAGAAGGTGACGGTGGCGGGGCTGGCGGCGCGGGCCGGGAGACTGCAGACTAGAAAGAGGCATCCGAGAAGGATCAGCGAGTTGCGCTGCCTCCGAACGATATACATGCGATGCGACCTTGACTTCCTGGTTCCGATCATCCGCCTAAATTCGTTTCTGAACGCACACAGACTGCAAGACGCATTATGCCAAAGAATGGATGCCTGTGGGCTATCGCGCCAGGGCGCGTTGCCGGCTGAGAGTCCCCGCAGTATGGAGATGGCAGATGGCGATGGCCAGCGCGTCGGAAGCGTCCATGGGTTCGGGGGGCAGTGCGAGTTCCAGGAGGCGCGTGACCATGTGCTGCACTTGCTGTTTCTCGGCGCGGCCGTAGCCGACCACCGAAGCCTTGATGGTGAGCGGTGAATATTCCGCGACGTCCAGACCGGCGGAGGCCGCGGCCAACATGGCGACTCCGCGGACCTGGCCCAGCTTGAGCGCCGACTTCACATTTAGCGCGTAGAAGACGTCCTCGATGGCCACTTCGTCAGGCTGGTGCTGGACGATGATTTCCCCAAGTTGCGTGAAGATGCGGGACAGACGCCGCGGCAGCGCTTCGCGCGGAGAGAGCTTGATCGCTCCGCAAGTCAGGCAATGGAGCTTTCCCGTGGAATAGATCTCGACTACGCCGTAGCCGGTGTATTCTCCTCCGCAATCGATGCCCAGGACTCGCATTGAGTGCAGTGTATCGCGGAAAGAGCGGCAGTCCCAGTGCGCGGGCGTGTGCCTCTGGCTGATGAAAGCCTTTAACCGCTGAGGTCGCTGAGTAGGGCCGCAGAGAACGCGGAGAGGGGCAACATCGTTTCTGTTCGTCTTCGCGTCCTCTGCGGCTTTTCTCAGCGTGCTCAGCGGTTAAAGGCTTTTCGCTGTTACCAGGCCCAGGCATAAGCGTCGACCCGGGGATCCGCTCCGGCGCTCAGGACTCCGGTATTCACATCGAGAACGATCGCGGCGTTCGAGCCGAGCGACCACGGAGGGGCGACGCGCAGCTTGTGACCGCGGGCGATGAGCGCCTGGCGTGTTTCATCGGGAATGCGGGCCTCGACCGACATGTCGCCCGGGTGCATCGTGTGCGGGAATGGCGAGGCCGGGAAAGCGCGCGACGACCAGCGCGGAGCCTCGATGGCTTGCTGAATGTTCATGCCGAAATCGATCAGGTTGATCAGCGTCTGCATGGTGCGCATCACCTGATCGTCGCCACCGGGGCTGCCCAGAAGCGCGTAGGGCTGGCCGTCTTTCATGATCAGCGTACTCTGCAGCGTGCTGCGCGGACGCTTGCCGGGCTCAAGTGCGTTGGCCTCGCCGCGAACCAGCGAGTAATAGTCGCCACGGCAGTTGAAGATGATTCCGGTGTCGCCCATCACCACGCCCGTGCCGAACAGGCTGTGCAGGCTGGGTTCGAAGCCGACCATGTTGTGATCTTTGTCGACGACCGCGATGTAGCTGGTATCGCCGTCGTGGCTAGCGTCGCCGTCATCGGTCTGGTGGACCGGGCGAATTAGAGGGGTTGCGTCGGCAATGAACTTTTCGGGCGAGCCGGGGCGCAACTCCAGCGATGCCTTCGCGGGATCGATCAGCTTTCTGCGTTCGGCGGCGTAGCTTTTCGAGAGCAGACCGTCGTAGGGAATCTTGATGAAATCCATGTCGCCGAGATATTTTTCGCGATCGGCCATGGCGAGCTTCACAGCCTCGACGCTGGTATGAAGAAAGTCCGGGCTGTTCTGGCCCATGGCTTTCAGGTCGTAGCCTTCGAGGAGATTCAACGCGATCAATTCGGTTGGTCCCTGGCTGGCCGACGGATTCTTATAAACCTGGTAGCCGCGGTAATTGATCGAAACCGGCGTCTCGACCTCGGCGGTGTATTCGGCGAAGTCGTCGTAGCGGAACAGGCCGCCGTTGGCCTCGGAGAATTTCGCGAGGTCCCGAGCGATGTCGCCTTTGTAGAAGCGGTCGCGCGCTGCCTTCAGGGCTTCGTGCCGGCCCTTGGCATGATTCGCCTTTTCGGCTTCGACCAGCTTCTTCAGCGTGCGGGCAAGATCAGGATTCTTCAGAATCTCCCCAGCCTTCGGAGGCTGCCCATTCGGTAAATAAATTTTGACGGTGGTTGGATATTTGAGAATCTTGCGCTCGCCTGCAATGTACGACGCACCAATTTCGCTGAGAGGGAACCCATTTTCGGCGAGGTCAATGGCGGGCTGCAGGACCTGCTCGAAACTCATCGTGCCCCAGCGGTCAAGCAGGGTGTACCAGGCGTCCACTGCGCCGGGAAGGCCGGCGGAGAGCAGGCCGTCGCTCTCGGGGATTTTGCCGCCGTTATTTTTTTCGTACCACTCGATGGTCGCGAGTTTGGGGGCGCGCGGCTCGGCGTTGATGGAATAGACCTTGTTTTCGCGGGCGTTGTAGACCAGAAGAACTGCGTCGCTGCCGACTCCATTAAGAGCGAAATCTGTCACTCCCAGCGCGGCCTGTCCTCCGACGGCGGCGTCGAAAGCGTTGCCGCCGGCATCGAGAATTCGGCGCGCGACCTCGGTGGCCTCGGCTTTCATGGAGGCGACGGCGGCGTGGCGTCCGCGAATGACGGGGCGCATGGTTTGGCGGGAGTCGGTGATCTGGGCGAGGGATTGGGGAACGATCGTGAGACATAGAACAGACGCGGCAGCTAATAATGATCTGTGTGACATCGGGTTCTGCTCCTAAGAGACGTTTTGGATTTATGGAATCCCACCTTTCGCAAAGAACGCGAAAGATAGGGCGCCCGCATTTGTTTAGTCAAGAAACTCGAAGTCAAAAGCGGCCGACAGAGCCTGCCCTGAGCGAAGTCGAAGGGAGTGTCGGCCCCACATAAACCTAACAGCATTTTGGGCGCCGCGTTCTTGCCTCTTCCGATTCTTGGCGAAAGGCGGCGTAAGCCTTGGTCGACGACGTCCTCTGCGTACGAGTCAGGAAGCGCTCGTAGGCAGCTTCGTCGAAAATCTCGCGCAGGGTCTCCAGCAGCAGTCGGGCGGCTTTGACGAAGCTGCTCATGCGCGGTCCTCCGCAAGACGCGTCGGCACGAACGGGGATTCCTTCACGCGCGCCGCTTCCCTTCCGGTTAAGACGCCGATCCACTGGCGCGCGGATTCGATCAGGACCAGCGCGACCATCACCACCAAAACCGCGGTCAGCGCGGCGTCCAGGCGGTTGTTGAAGATGAGGCGCGCGCTTGCGGTCGTTGCCGGGCCCGCCGCCAGAACCCGCGCCTGCGCTAGAAAACCGACGCGCGGGTTGGGATCGAGAATCTTGTGCCACGAGGCCGTGAACGTCACCGCGACCAGCCACGCCAGCGGCACCAGCGTGACCGCCGCATACTTGGCGCGGTGCGTCTTGATGATGATGGTCGTGGCCACGCATAGAGCCACCGCCGCGAGCAACTGATTGGCGATGCCGAACAATGGCCACAACGAATTAATGCCGCCCAGCGGATCTTTCACGCCCTGCCACAGGAAGAATCCCCAGGCGCCAACGACCAGGGCGCTGGTCGCAAGAATTGACGGATACCAACTGGTTCGCCCCAGCGGCTTGTAGATATGGCCCAGGGCGTCCTGAATCATGAAGCGGGCGACGCGCGTGCCGGCGTCGAGGATGGACAGGATGAACAGCGCCTCAAACATGACGGCGAAGTGATACCACAGGGCCATCACGGCCGCGCCGCCCAGACTCTGCGAAAAGATGTGCGCCATGCCCACGGCGAACGCAGGCGCGCCGCCGGTGCGGTTGAATAGCGTCTGCTCGCCGACGGCGTGAGCCAGGGCCTGCATGTCGGCGGCGGTTACCGGAAATCCCCAAGAGGAGATGGTCGCGGTCGCCGCGGTTGCGGTGGACCCGACCACGCCTGCGGGGCTGTTAATCGCGAAGTAGACCCCGGGCTGCAGAACACACGCCGCGATGATCGCCATGATGGCGACCGCTGACTCGCACATCATCGCGCCGTACCCCACCATGCGCGCTTCCCTCTCGCGGGCAATCAGTTTGGGGGTGGTTCCGCTCGATACTAAGGAATGGAAGCCGCTGATGGCGCCGCAGGCGATGGTAATGAACGCGAAGGGAAAAATCTTTCCTGCGAACACCGGGCCGGAACCGTCAACAAATCGCGTCAGAGCGGGCATGTGCAGCGTGGGATGCAGCACGACGATGCCGATGCCGAGAAGGGCAATCGTCCCCAGTTTCACGAACGTGCTGAGATAATCGCGCGGCGCCAGCAGCAACCACACCGGAAGGGCCGACGCCGCGAATCCGTACACGATGATGAGTTCGGCGAGGGTCGTGCCTTGCAGCGTGAACACACTCGCGATTCGAGGGGTCAGCGAGGCCCACTGTCCGCCCCAGATCGCCAGCAGCACGAGAATGAAGCCGAGGATCGAAACCTCCAGCACTTTGCCCGGACGAATTCGCCGCAGGTAGACGCCCATCAGCAGAGCGATGGGGATGGTCATGGCGATCGTGAAGGTTCCCCAAGGGCTGTCTTTTAAGGCGTTGACGACGATCAGAGCAACCACACCGAGCAGGATGATGAGAATCGCGATGACTGCGGTGTAGGCCACAAAGCCGCCGACGCGGCCGATTTCTTCTTTGGCCATTTCGGTGAGCGACTTGCCGTCGCGGCGGACAGAGTAGAGCAGGATCACGAAGTCCTGCACGCAGCCGGCGAAAACGGCGCCGGCGAGGACCCAGAGCGTCCCGGGAAGATATCCGAACTGCGCAGCCAGTACCGGACCAACCAGCGGACCCGGTCCTGCGATCGCGGCGAAATGATGACCGAATACAACCCACTTGTTGGTGACCACAAAATCGCGGCCGTTTTCCAGACGCTCGGCGGGAGTGGCGCGGCGGGAATCGAGCGCGAGAATCTTCGCTGCAATAAAGCTGCTGTAGAAACGGTATCCGAGGGCGTAGCAGCAGGTCGCGGCCACAACCAGCCAGAGAGCGTTGATCGGCTCTCCGCGGCGCACGGCAACAACTCCAACCGCGGCCGCGCCTAGCAACGCGACTGCAACCCAGGCGAATGTCGAAAGAGTCTTGTTCATGTCCGTCGAGCATTGTGTCGAATCTCAGCCTTGAGCGCAAATGGCGGAGCGGCGTCGCACTCTTTTCGACGAAAAACCTACCGATCGACTGGCATTCCGGTCTTGTCGTAACGAGTCACGGAAACCTGCACTTCCCCTTCTCCGTCGGCCGGGACCTGCACATGCACGGCCGTGAGTTGCTGGTCACCTTTTTTCTGTGCGAAAAGCCGCCAGGTTGACCCTCGTCTCCAGTCGTGTCTCAGTTCGAACAAGTTCAAGTCCTTGTCGGTTAGGCCTTCGGCAGCAACATTCGCGAGCGCGAGTTCCAGTGCCCGGCCGGAATCGATCCAGCCATCGCCAAGGCCCTGCAAACCCTGCAGCGCCGCCATCTTTTCATCGGTAAACATGCTCTCCCCCCGCGAGAACCCGAAGCGCGAGCCTCGAATCGGCCCACGCCAGGGAACGAGAACCTGCAACTTCCCCAGGTTCATCCGTGAATGAAAAATCATCCGCCATTGCCCGCCCGGCCCCAGGCGGCCTTGCCCGGCATGAAGTGGCGGCCCTGCGAACAGGGGTTCGGCAGTCGTAATGACGGGAAACAGTTGAATGCTGTCGAGCGCCGCATCGGAAGCCCAGCGCTGCGCAACAGGATGGATCAAATCGAAGGCTTGTCTTGCAGTAATTTCGCGCGGACCCTCGAATTCGTCCAGCTTCCGCTCGAAGGCGCGACTCAGGCGGAGCGGCGCTTCTTGCTCCATCAGTGCGAGCACCGCGCGGATGATCGGACGGGCACCCTCCAGTGCCGCATCCAGCTCTTCTTTCGTGAAGTAGGACCACCCGAACATGAAGAGATCAAACAGATCAAGAAAATCAACCTGCAGGTTGTACGGCCGGTTCGGCGTGGCCGCGTAGCGCGGAGTGCTGAACGCGATCCCTAACCAGGCTCTGAAGGCTTTGCTGAACGAGCCGGCTCGCTTGTCGAAGTACAAGAATAGGTGCATGCCCGGCGCGATTTCCTTTTTGATGCCGTGATCGTCTTGGTGTACGCTTCGCGGCTTGTAGTCTGCGAAATGTTCCTTGAACCACCGGCGCGTAATCTTGCGGAAATCCACGCGCACCGACCTGCCCATTTTGCTGGGGTCGAAGCGATATTGGATCGACGCGCTGGACGACATCAACCCGGGAAGCGCAAGTATGTCGACCGAAGGACGGACTTTCTCGCTCACGGCCAGCAGAAGCTCGTTCCACGCCAAGTGGGTCACGAGTAACTGCTCGGCAGTCGCCCGTTGCGTGTCAGAGGTCTCAAAATGGACGGCGCTCGCCTCAAGTGAGAAGCCGAGCCCAGTCTCTTTCTTTATCACCGCCAGGAGCGCAGAGATTTCGTCGCTGCGCGCGTCAACGTCTTGCAGGTCGAGCATTGCATTCATACCGAATCGCTGTTTCCTGCGAAATACTCTGAGATCGAGCAAGTGGAGCTTCCCGGAACCCGTGCCGGCGCCCTTCCAAAGAAAATCTTCCGCTGAGAGAATCAGGGTCACACTCTTCAACTTGGCGGCAGACAGAAGAGCCAGTTCCTCGACGATTGCGAGGCCTTGCGCAAATGCCGCACCCTCCGTCCGACGCGGGTTGAATTCCTGAATCGCTGTGCGGGCCCGGGCGCTCGTGCCAGTGAGGCGGATCGCGACTCTCGCCTTCTCGGTCGGAACCGTGTGCTCGCGAAGGATGCGGACGAACTGGCGAATCGCCGCCGCGGGTTCGTCCACTTCGACCGGAATTTCACAAAGTGATCTGATCTGCAAGAGCGCCTCGCCATGGTGCAGCGCACCGATTATGCCATTCCGAAGAAACCTGCGGCAGTGCCCTCACCTGAACGATTTTCTGTGGGTTGTTTGGCTTTGGTGTGAATCGATTTAATGTTACTCTATTGCTTCCGAACGATGATCCCACCTGCGTTTTGGGCCATTTTGTTGCCCGCGGCCGGGGTGCATTCGGAGGAGTTTCTGAAGTCATACTGGAACAGGAGCCGACGATGAAAATTGGCATGTTGACGGGCGGGGGCGACTGCCCTGGGCTGAACGCCGTCATCCGCGCCGTGGTGCGCAAGGGTGTATTTCATTATCACGACGAATTTGTGGGATTCATGGAGGGCTGGCGCGGTCTGATCGAAGACAAGAGCATGGCTCTAGACCTGGACGCGGTGGGCGGAATTCTGCCTCGCGGCGGAACCATTCTGCGGACCTCGCGCACCAATCCGTCCAAGCGACCCGACGGAATTGACCGCTGCATTGCGACGATTGAAAAGCACAAGATTGATGCGCTGGTTGCCATCGGCGGCGACGACACGTTGTCGGTGGCGCAGAAGCTTCACGAAAAGGGAGTCCATGTGATTGGAGTTCCCAAGACCATCGACAACGATCTGGGTGGAACCGATTACACATTCGGATTCGATACGGCGTGCAACGTGGTGTGCGAAGCGATTGACCGCATTCACACCACTGCCGAAGCGCATAACCGCGTAATGGTAGTGGAGGTCATGGGGCGGGATGCGGGCTGGATTGCCTTGTACAGCGGCGTTGCGGGGGGTGCGGATGTGATTTTGATTCCGGAGCGCCCGTTCGACGTCGACAAGGTTGCGGAATCGATTCGCCAGCGTCACGAGCGGGGACGTTACTTCTCGATTGTTGTCGTGGCGGAGGGCGCGAAGTTTTCCTCCGATTCCGGCACAGGCTCGCCCATCCTGCAGGATATGGGCAAGGACGAATTTGGTCACGCCAAACTGGGTGGCATCGCGAACATTCTCGCCCGCGAGATTGAGAAGCGTACGGGCTTTGAGACGCGCGCGGTGGTGCTGGGACACATCCAGCGGGGCGGATCGCCCAGCGCTTTCGACCGCGTGCTGGCGACGCGCTACGGCCTGGGCGCCATCGACATGGTGCATCGCGGCGAGTTTGGCTGCATGGCGGCGCTGCGCTCGAACCGGATTGTGTCGATTCCGCTGAAAGAAGCCATTTCGAAGAACCGCGTAGTCGACGATGAAATGATTCAGATTGTTGATGGGCTCTTCGAGGAGATCGGCGTGAAGGAAACTGCGACCAAGTAACAATTCCGCAGCGGATTGAGAAGCGATCTCCCTGCTCGACCGGCCGGATCCGCATGAACGAAATCTACCGACACCTGGCGCCATGGTTGCTGACCATCACAGAGGCAATCATGGTGCTGGCGGCCGCCGGACTTTCGCTGCGTCGCCGGACGCAGCAGACGCAGCCAATTCTTGATCGTATCGAAAGAGTCTTTGGACGGCTGGCACACCGTCGTGCTCGGGCGGTCGGATTTGTCTTTGCTCTCGCGCTCAGCATTCGGGCGCTCCTGATCCCAGTGCTCGGGATTCCCCTCCCTGACTGGAATGACGAATACAGCCATCTGCTGGCGGCAAACACTTTCGCTTCGGGTCATCTCACCAATCCGACGCATCCGATGTGGGTGCACTTCGAAAGTTTCCAGATCATTCAGCACCCGACTTATATGTCGATGTATGCGCCCGGGCAAGCCTTGGTTATGGCGGCGGGAATCGTGCTGGGCGGGCATCCCTGGATCGGTGTGTGGTTGATGACCGCCACGCTGTGCGCCACCCTGTGCTGGATGCTACAAGGGTGGTTCCCTCCCACCTGGGCGCTCTTCGGCGGAATTCTTGCCGTGCTGCGCTTCGCGACTTTCAGTTACTGGATGAATAGCTATTGGTGTCCCGCTTTGGCCGCGACTGGCGGAGCGCTGGTGCTGGGTGCAATTCCGCGGCTGCGAAATCGTGCGCGCGTGCGGGATGGGATTCTGCTCGCGGTTGGCCTCGCCGTCATGGCTAACAGCCGGCCTTACGAAGGGCTTGTTCTCAGTATCGCAGCCGCGGCTGGCGCGGTCGTTTGGGCGAAAGGGCGAAAGTTGCCGAGTTGGCGGCAACTGTGGTGGCGCGTAGTCCTGCCTGCAACGTGTGTGCTGATTGCCGCTGGCGCGGCCACCGGTTACTACTATTGGCGTGTGACCGGGAGCCCGTTTCGCATGACCTACGCGGTCAACCGCGAAACCTATGCGGTGGTTCCCTACTTCCTGTTTTTCTCGAAGCGAGCGGTCCCCGAGTATCATCACGCCGTAATGCGCGACTACTATGCAGGATGGGAAGTCAGTCAGTTCGATGAAGCGCGGACCATCGTTGGCTTCGTGCGACGGACGGGCAACAAGATTCTGCAGCTCTGGCGGTTCTATATTGGTCCGGCATTCTCGCTGCCGCTGCTGGCGTTTCCCGGGATTCTCCGGGACCGGCGCATGCGTCTGGCGCTGGTTGCCGGCGCCGTTTTCTGTGTGGGATGGCTGGTGGAGACTTGGACGTTTCCCCACTATGTAGCTCCAGCCACGGGCTTGGTCTATCTCGTACTGGTGCAGTGCATGCGGCATCTGCGCCTGTGGCGGCGGAATGGCACAGGCGACGCTCGCCAAGGCGAAGGGCAACTTCTGGTGCGAAGCGTCCCCGTGGTGTGTGTGGGAATGATTATTTTGCGGCTGGCCGGAATCGTCGCGCAGGCTCCACTCGAACCGCACTGGCCGTTGGGCAATCTGGATCGAGTGCGCATTGTGGAACGGCTCAGCACGCTGGGCGGGATGCATTTGATCATCGTGCGTTATGGCCCGGATCATAATGTGGATCGCGACTGGATTTATAACGCTCCCGATATCGACAACTCACGGATCGTGTGGGCGCGCGATATGGGCAAGCAAAAGAACCTGGAACTGTTGCAATATTTCCACGATCGCCACGTCTGGCTGATGTCGGGCGACGAATCGCCGCCTCAGCTTGAACCGTATCCCGCGAACTGATCGTTTAACTGAGGTCACACCCTGACGTCTTCTCAAGTTCATTCCGGCACGTGGCTGACGGCGCGGCGCCTGCGTGCTCATGGCACGATTCTTGCGCTGTGCCTGTGGTCCATATATGTGTGGAATATTGCGACGCCAGGGCTGCGCGACCGCGCCGGCAACCTGAAGGGGACGGACTTTCTGCATCTCTACACCCTTGGGTCGCTGGCGGCCGCTCATCGCGGGAGCGATTTGTACGACATGAATGCGCAGGCGGCGCTGGCCGCTCAGCGCGTGCCGGAAGCTGCGGGCATTCGTTACTTGCCGCTGTATCCTCCCCAGGTTTCGATTTTCTTCGCGCCGCTGGCTCATCTTTCCTACGGCTGGGCGCTGGTCGTGTGGTGGGGCTGCAGCGTCGCTGTTTACGGCGCTTGCTGCTACTTCGTCTGGCGAAGTTGTCCGAACTTGCGTGATCACGGTCGCACCATCGCGCTTCTGACGGTGGCGTTTCCCGCGTTCTTTCATCTGATCGCATGGGGCCAAACTTCGGCGATCGCACTCGCCTGCTTCACGCTGATGTTTTTTCTACTGCGCGACCGGCGCGAATTTCTCGCTGGCCTGGTCCTGGGCTGTCTGATTTTCAAGCCGCAGTTGGGACTGGCCGCCGCCGTTGTGTTCGTCTCACTCGGCGCATGGAGAACCGTACTGGGCGCGGCTGTTTCAGCAGCAGCGCAACTCTCCGTGGGAATGTTCTACTACGGAACCGGACCACTACGTCAGTGGTTCTCCACGCTGCGGAATGTTCAGAATATGTTGCCTCTGCTTGAACCCAAGCTCTATCAGACGCACTCGCTGCGAACGTTCTGGTCGATGGTCCTACCCTGGGCTGGAGCATCCTTCATTCTCTATGTCGTCAGCGCTGCGCTCGTTCTGAGTTTGACGATCGCATGCTGGAAGCGCGGCAGCGCCGTGCCTTTGGCTCTGCGATATTCAGTTCTGCTGCTGGCGAGCGTGCTGATGGCGCCACACCTCACGGTTTACGATCTGGTGATTCTGGCGCCTGCGTTCATCCTGCTCGCCGACTGGCTGATCGGGCAGCCCGTCACTCAATCGACCTGGTGGATGGGAACTCTTCTGTACTTCATTTACATGCTCCCGCTGTTAGGGCCTTTCGCCCGATGGACGCACGTGCAGCTTTCGGTGGTCGCCATGGCGGCCGCAGTTTTCTTGCTCTGGAGAATCTCGCGGGATAGTTCAGCGGTCCCTGTTGCGGGCACATCGTAGAAGGCGCGAATGGCGAGCGGGTTTTATCCCTGCTTCCCGAACAGAAATGTCAGCGCTTCGGGAAAGCGGCGCGCCCAGGCGGCTTCATTGTGCGTGGCACCATCGTCGACCAGCAATCGCAGGCGACTCTGGTCCAAACCCGCGCGGCCCAGGATCGCGGCCAGTTCACGCACATCGTCGACTACGCTTTGATCTTTATCCCGGCGTCCCGCTTCCGCTGTTCCGGTTGCCAGGAAGACTCGTTCCGGCCAGCGTTTGACTCCACGGCTTTGACGGATCAACTGGCGATTCGAAGCCCATAGCGAAGGGCTCTCGAGCAGCAGCCGGCCAATCACGCCTGGACGCACGGCCGCCGTGTAAAGCGCAATCAGCGCGCCCAACGACGATCCTCCGAGGCCCGTGTTCTCAGGCCCGCTGGCCACGCGGTAGTTGCGGGCGATGTACGGAAATACTTCCTTGAAGAGGAATGCCGGATAACGCGTTCCCTGCACGCGCAGAATCATGGGATGCAGCGAGCGGTGCGGCATGTATTCGCGGATGCGGTCTTTGCCGGTGTTGTCGATGCCCACAAAAATCACGGGCGGAACCACGCCCTCGCGAATTAACCGGTCGGCGGTTTCATCCACCTGCCACTCCACGCCGTTGAATGCGGTCGAAGGTTCGAACAAGTTCTGCCCGTCATTCAAGTAGAGAACGGGATAATGCCGGCCAGCGTTCTCGGCATCGTCGTATCCGGGCGGCAACCACACGCGCAGGAATCGCGTATTGCGAAATATTCGACTCGGGAATTCGTGCAGGCGCAGGTCTCCGGTCGCGGACTCGGCACGGATTACGACGGCAGCAGGTCCGCCGGAGCTTCCAGTTTGCTGGATTTCTTCCATCAGAAAAAGCGCAGTATCAGAATACAACGGAGGGCCCGGTTTAGGCTTTCGCGCTTCTCAATTTGACGAAGATTGCGAGAAGACTGATCAGCGAAATGCACGCGAGCGAGATGAGGCACAAAATACACCACGTCATCAGTTCGTAGGCTTCGATGTAAGTGAGATAGAGGGCGAAGGCTAGCCCTGCGATTGCCGCGCCCAAAAGGCGAGTTGGGGTCTCGCGCCGCGACTTCCAGAACGTCGCGAGCGCGAACAATGCGGCGTAACCGGCAATTCCAATACCGGCTACCGGAATTCCTTCGACTTCCGAATATTGGCTGCGATTGACGATGTCACAACTGAACTTCTGGTTGAAATCGCAAAACGCGGTCGCCGACTTGGCATAATGGCGTTGCAGCGACACCCCCGATATGCTCATGCCGGCGAACGCCAGAATCGCGATGAGCCCGAAAAGAACTCGCGTCACGGCAGGCTGCACCCGGTTTTGTCGCTCAATGCATCCAGGGACAAGACTCCCTCTTTCGGCGGATCCATGCCAAACTGCCAACTGGGAAATAACTTAATTCCCGCAACCTTGCATGCCGGTACTATTTCCGGCGAGCCCTTGATGGCGCACTCCTGATAAGGCACGTAACGAAACGCGTCGCCAAACATTTCTTTTTGTTCAATGCAGTGCGGGCACCAGTACAGGCCGTACATCTTGGCCTGCTTGGTCGCCAGGCACTTCGCGAAGGCATCGTACTTGTGATTCCGGTAGTATCGGCCTCCGAAGTATGCTCCCGCGAGCAGGATCAGGATGACACCATAGGTGAGGACCTTCTTGGTTTGTCCGTCACTCGCGCTGCCTTCGCGTTCTTCTCGCCGTTTTCGCCGCTCTTCAGACATGACTCTTCCTTATATCACGACGATCTTTATCAGGACGATCCGTTCACCGACGCTCAGGCCACGACGTTCAGCGCGCCCGGGAGCACATCCAGTTCTTCGCAATGCAAGGTCAGCACTTCACCATCGACCATGACGTCGACGGGAGCATCCAGGTTGAACTCGACGCGGCGAGCGGCCTTGCGCTCGGCCAGAGGATGCTCGATGTGGGTGCCGTCGTAAAGGCCGGGAAGATTGCGAATGAGTCCCAAGCGCCCGATCGGCCCCCAGCGAACATATTCCACCAGCCCGTCGTCGATCTCCGCGTTCGGAGCAATCATCATCGTTCCGCCGGTGAACTTGCTGTTGTTGAAAGTCAGGAACAGACAGGGGCGCGTGTCAAACGTATCTGCGCCTTCGACTCGAACGGGGAAAGGGCGGCGGTTGAATCTTGCAAGCGTGAGAAAAATAGAAGCTTGATAGCCGATCTCTCCCCACGCACTGAACCGTCTAGCACGCAGGGTGGCGACATCCGCCGAAAAGCCCATGCTCAACAAATTAATGTAATGGATCACGCCGGTGCGGTGACGCAAACGCATCACGTCGCAGGCCCGACTCCGGTTGGCGAACAGAGATTCGATTCCGTACTCGACGCCCTGGTCACTGAAGTCGCGCAGAAAAGAATTGCCCGTGCCGAGTGGCAAGAATGCCAAGGTCGGGCGCTCACCGCCAAGGGCCTGCGGGTAGAGGCCATTTACTATTTCGTAGGACGTGCCATCACCGCCGACCGAAATGAAGTGGCGGACGCCGCGCTCATAGGCCGCGCGCGCGATCTCCGTCGCCTCACCGGAAGCGCCCGTCGCCGCTACCTTGACCTCGATTCCACCAGCTTGCAGACGCTCCAGAGCTGGGCCCAATAGTTTGCGGCTGCGACCGCCTCCCGCCGCCGGATTCACGATTGCAAGATATTTTTGCCCCAAGGTTTCCAATCCAATTTCGCAGCCGGCGGAGACAACGAGTAACAGATGCAACTTCACCAACCGATCACAATGCTACGATGGCTTCCCGCTCCACAGACTTTCCGATTTCTTCACCCAGCACTTGCCGCTTGACCTTCATTGAAGCCGTGCGGGGAAAGTCCTTCTCCCAGATCAAATATCCGCCGACGCGCTTGAAGTCGGGCAGGCGGCGATTGCGCGCCGAAATCTCTTCCAGCAATTTGCTGTCGAATTTCTGAGCCTGCTCCAGCCGCAGAACGAGAACCAAGCTTTCGCGCCCCAACTCTTTCTGCGGCCAGACGTAGTTCGCCGCGAACACGGTGTACTCTTTCACCGGCAGGCCGTCGAACACGGTCTCAATATCCTCCGGGTAGATGTTCTTCCCGCCCTCGGTGACGATCATATTTTTCTTGCGCCCGAAGAGTTGCAAATGTCCGCCGCTTTCAAACCGGCCCAGATCACCGGTCAGAAGCCAGCCGTCGACAATGGTCTCGAGCGTGAGCTCGGCATCATCGAGATAGTGCGACATTACCGTCTTGCTGCGGACGGCGACTTCGCCCACGCCGTCGGCGTCCGGACTCAGAATTCGGAGTTCGACTCCCGGCAGCGGCTTGCCGACGGTATCGGCGCGGAACGGTTTTAGATCGTTGAGCGTGAGCGCCGTCCCGGCTTCGGTGAGTCCGTAACCGTTCACCACCGGAATTCCGAGATCGTAGAAGAACTGCATGGTCGAGGGCTCCATGAACGCGCCACCGGTGATGAGCGCCAGCACTTCGCCGCCAAAGCCGCGGTGCACGCCTGGCAGCAACATGCGGCTGAGCTTCACCCTTGGCCGGCCGCGCGTCAGCATACGGTTGATCGCGATCATCGTGTTGAGGATCGCGCGCTTCCACGACGGCAGTTCGTCGAACTTGGCGCGCAGGCCACGTTCCAGATTTTTCACGATCATCGGAACCAGCGAGACGTACGTAATGTGGTAGCGCACAAAAGCATCGCGCACAAACTCAGGACGCAACGTCCGCAGATGCACCACGCAGGCTCCGCAGACGAACGGTCCGATAAAGCCGACCATGAAATCAATCGCGTGATTGGTGGGGAGAATGCTCAAATAGCGCACTCCCGGCCAGAAGGGATACCACGCGGTGAGCGCACGGCACTGTTCCAGATAATTTTCGTGGGTGAGGACGCAGCCTTTGGGACGGCCGCCCGTCCCTGAGGAATAGACGATGCAGGCGACATCGTCCTTCTGGCGCATGACGAAGTCGGGAGCACCTTTGCGCTTGAAGTCTTCCCAGCGAAACGCGCCCGCCAGCTCCGTGCCCAGCGGGGCCTCGGTCACGAGAACGATCTTGGTCGCAATTTTCTGGAAATCGGGCGACTCCATGATCGCGCGCCACAGGTGGTACTCGACGATGAGTACCTTGGCCTTGGAGTGGGCGAGAAGTTGCAAATGTTCCGCAGCGGTGAGTTTGTAGTCGAGCGGGACCAGCACGCCGCCGCAGTAAAAGATGGCGTAGGCCGAGATCAGCCACTTCGACTGATTGGTCATGATGATGGCGGCGCGGTCCCCGGCATCGTAGTCGGCGTCTTCGAGAGCGCGGGCCAGGGGCAGGGCGATCTCTTTAAAATCGGAGTAGGTCAAGCGGACTTTTTCCCGATCCCGGTCCGCCTCGATCAGACAGATCTCTGACGAGAAACGGTCAAGGGCATCGCGCAGTGCGGCGCCCAGACAAGTGTATTGGCGGAGATCGAGCATAGACAATTGCTGAATGTTGATTGTAGATTGCTGATCGTAGATTGATGATTGACCAGCCGGATACGGGCTTCCCCGCGACGTTCCTTCGCAATCAACAATCAGAAATCAACGATCAGTAATGGGATTCTCACAATCGCGCCTGAATCTTGGCGGCCAGCGTGCGAAAGTCGGACACGCCTTGCAGTTCGTAATCGGGCAACTCCACTCGGAAGTGATTTTCCAGCTTGGTGAGCAAATCGAGTGTCTGCAGGCTGTCGATGCCGAGCGCCTTAAAGAAGTCTTCGTCGGGAGAGAGTTTCTCGCGCGGCACTTTGAAGTGCGCCGCGGCCAAGGTGAGAATCTCGTCAAGC
>DATHQJ010000161.1:0-3514 GCA_035482825.1 Binatus sp. (SeqCode)
GCTCCGGTCGGGCAGCGTGAGGCCGCCCTGGTCGATGTAAGCGATCACCTGGTCGGAGTTGTGCAGGTCGGGCGAGGAATAGAAACTGAAGAGCGAGCCAGCGCCCACCAGGTCGAGTTGGGCCAACTCGTCAATGAGCGCTCCCTTGTCCTGCACCGCGGCGATCCGGCTCAGTTCGGTCTGCAGCGGAGCCAGGCCCTTGGCTTCCACCGCCTTCTCATCCATGCACGATCCGTAGAGGTCGCCAATCTTCTGGTCGATCGCGTCGCGGCCGGCGCCGCCAGCAGCGGCCTTCTCCAGAATGCTGCGCTCAATGTCCTTGTTGCGTTCGTTGAGTTCAACGAAGCTCACCCACTGTGACTGGTCAGCAGGAATCTCAGAATTCTTGATCCAGTTCCCGCAGGCGTATTGATAGAAATCCACGCAGGGATCGATGCTCTTGTCGATATTGTCGAGGCTGAAACCGGGCGAAGGTTTGGCAGAACCAGATGGTGTAGAACCAGATTGACCGAAGCTGGCGGCGGTGACCACAAAAAACAAGACCGATAAGAAACCAAAAGCTCGCATGCGGGACTTCTCCTTTTCGAGGAACGGTTGAGATTCTAAGCCCGGCGCTCCCGGTGGGCAAGGACGCGACTGCCCTTGATTCCCAACAAATTGTAGAGCTGTGTTTGTTCGATCTGCATTTGCAGATTCGTGTTTCTTGATCCTTAAACGTTGGAACCGCGCTGTGCTGCTCTCCGTAACATCCACCGTCTGGCGGAAGTGTGCCCGGTTCGGCCTCGCCGGGGACAACCCTTGAACTGGGCCCGCCTGACCTGAGCAATCTGAACTTGATCCTCTGAACCTGATCCTTCGAACCGGGGAATGCCAACTCATGGCTCATCTAACGCAGTTTCCGCAAACTCTCTCCGCCTCGCCCGAGCGACGCTCGCCGCAGCCAAAATCGCCGCAGCCAAAATCATGGATCTCGACCTGCCTCTGGGGGCTCATGCTTTTGTTCTCCGCCATCATCGCCGTCTACGGCGCCACCTATTTCCTCGCGATCCCGAATGACGCCCACTTCGCCCGCTACATCTTCCCGCTGCGACTGCACATCGCCGGAGGTATGGGCGCCTTGCTGGCAGGCCCGTGGCAGTTTTCCCAAAAGCTTCGCGCCCGCGCACTGAACCTGCATCGCTGGCTTGGACGCTTCTACTTGCTCGAGGTCGCGCTCGGCTCACTCGCAGGCCTCTGGATGGCCAGCGTCTCCCTCGAAGGTCTGCCCACCCATTTCGGTTTCGGCATTCTGGCCGTGCTGTGGTTCGTTACTGGTCTGCAGGCTTATCGCATGGCGCGCCTCGGAAGCATTGCCGCTCACCGCCAGTGGATGATCCGCAACTTCGCTCTCACTCTCGCCGCGGTCACTCTTCGTATCTACATGCCGCTCATGCTGGCGGTTCTGCACTGGCCTTTTCCGCCCACCTATATCACCGTCTCCTGGCTGTGCTGGGTTCCCAATCTGCTGGTCGCCGAGTGGATAGTTCGCAGGCGGCAGCAGCTTCTAATCAAAAGCACAGCCTAATGACCGTCCCGCTCATTCGTCTCGCTCACTACCTCGCGCCTCTTACAACGAGAGCGGGGCTGATCGGTTGCTGACGTTCCGCCTAACTGGCTTTCCGCCGTTCGATTCGCTCGCGCTCGGATAACGTCCCGCCTGAAACTCGCTTTGCATCTTCCATCTTCGCGTCTTCCACCTTCGCGTTATCAAGCGACGATCGCAGCACTTCCTCGCGCCGCTGCCGCAGCGTGCCTTCAAACGTACTCCAGCGCAGCGACGGCCCCACCGGTGATATCTCCATGGTCGCTTCCGTGTGAACGGGCACGACTGTGGCTCTCGTGTCCAATTCCGCCGTGTCGTCATCGGCGTCCGGAATCTTTCCCGATCCCGCTCCCACCTGTTGCTGCCTCGTGGGCGTCGCGTTGCGATCCGTAGCCTCGCGACGCATCACCGGGCTCTCCACCCGTTTCAAGCGGTAGCGGCTCTCGTAGTCCGCCCACTCCTGTTCCGACGTCAGCGCTTTTCGGTCGTAGGGAGGAAAGCTTTCAATCTGTTCTTTCGTCAGGTCCACCAGGAAATCATTCTCGTGTTGCAGCGATGGCCGGACCTCCTGCGGCGGCACGATAAACTTCTTGCTCGAAAGCCATCCGCCCGTATCCACCACCACGAATACGATCGCTCCAGTCGCTTCATCGAAAACAACATCGTCAATCTCGCCCAGTTCCTGGTCCTTCAGTCCGTAAAGCTTTGAGCCGCGAATATCGATCGCGGCTTCCCGCGTATCAGTGAACCGATAATCCCCTAGCGTGCCGTAACGAGCCATGAGTCCTCCTAGGAAGTCGCTCCAGGAAATTCGGTTCGGTCGTTCCGAAAAGTCCCAGGCGAAACTTGGATGCGGAAACGTTGGCAGGGTTTGGCAATGGAAGTTTGGCGATGGAAAGTTTCGCGACAGAAATCGATTACCCCGTGACCTCCGCGTCCTCTATGGTAAATGCCCTTGTGTCAGCCGCGTATGAACCTGGCCAGCCCTGCGCCCGGCAACGCGGTTATAATCGGATTTATCGAAAAAAGAGGCGTCCGATTATGACTTCCGCGAATGGCTCGAACGGCAACGGCAACAGCAACGGCAACGGGAATGTTAACGATAAGACCAACGGCAGCGATGGCTACAGCGTCCCGCGACCCCGCGCCGAGTGGCTAGCCCGCCGCAAGCGTGAAAATGCCAGCGGCAATTTCTCTCAGATGCACTACGCCCGCCAGGGCGTGATCACGGAAGAAATGGGCTACATCGCGCACAAAGAAAAGATAACACCCGAACTTGTCCGCGACGAAGTTGCCCGCGGACGCATGATCATCCCCGCCAACATCAACCATCCTGAACTCGAGCCCATGGCCATCGGCGTGGCGAGCCTGTGCAAGATCAACGCCAACATCGGCAACTCGGCCGTCACTTCGGAAGTGAACGAAGAATTGAAAAAGCTGCACACCGCCGTCCACTACGGCGCCGACACGGTCATGGATCTCTCCACCGGCGGCAACATCCACGAAATTCGCGAAGCCATCTTGCGCCACTCCCCGGTGCCGATCGGTACTGTGCCGATCTACGAAGCTATTGCGAGAGTCAAGCGCGTCGAAGACCTGAACGCCGAAGTGATGCTCGAAGTCATCGAAGAGCAAGCCGCCCAAGGCGTCGATTACATGACCATCCACGCCGGCGTGCTCATCCAATATCTTCCGCTGATTTCAAAACGCATCACGGGAATCGTAAGCCGCGGCGGCGCCATCCTCGCCCAATGGATGGCCTACAACCACAAACAGAATTTCCTCTATGAGCGCTTCGAAGACATCGTCAAGATTTTCAAAAAATACGACGTCAGCTTTTCATTAGGCGACGGCCTGCGCCCCGGCTGCGTAGCCGACGCCAGCGACGAAGCTCAATTCGCCGAACTGAAAACGCTAGGCGAGCTCACGAAA
>DATHQJ010000162.1:0-3542 GCA_035482825.1 Binatus sp. (SeqCode)
GCTCCGGTCGGGCAGCGTGAGGCCGCCCTGGTCGATGTAAGCGATCACCTGGTCGGAGTTGTGCAGGTCGGGCGAGGAATAGAAACTGAAGAGCGAGCCAGCGCCCACCAGGTCGAGTTGGGCCAACTCGTCAATGAGCGCGCCCCTGTCCTGCACCGCGGCGATCCGGCTCAGTTCTGTCTGCAGCGGAGCCAGGCCCTTGGCTTCCACCGCCTTCTCATCCATGCACGATCCGTAGAGGTCGCCAATCTTCTGGTCGATCGCGTCGCGGCCGGCGCCGCCAGCAGCCGCCTTCTCCAGAATGCTGCGCTCAATGTCTTTGTTGCGTTCGTTGAGTTCGACGAAGCTCACCCACTGTGACTGGTCAGCAGGAATCTCAGAATTCTTGATCCAGTTCCCGCAGGCGTACTGATAGAAATCCACGCAGGGATCGATGCTCTTGTCGATAGTGTCGAGGCTGAAACCGGGCGAAGGTTTGGTGGAACCAGATTGTGCAGAACCCGATTGACCGAAGCTGGCGGCAGTGACGACAAGAAACAAGACCGGTAAGAAACGAAAAGCTCGCATGCGGGACTTCTCCTTTTCGAGGAACGCTTGAGATTCTAAGCTCGGCGCTCCCTGTGGGCAAGGACGCGACTGCTCTCGATTCCCAACAAATTGTAGAGCTGTGTTTGTTCGATCTGCATTTGCAGATTGGTGTTTGCCTGATCCTTAATCGTTGGAACCGCGCCGTGCTGCTCTCCGTAACATCTTCCGTCTGGCGGAAGTGTGCCCGGTTCGGCCTCGCCGGGGACAAGCCCTGAACTGAGCCGCCTGATCTGAGCGATCTGAACTTGATCCTCTGAACCTGATCCTCTGTGCCTGATCCTTTGAACCTGATCCTTTGAACCGGGGAATGCCAACTCATGGCGCATCTGACGCAGCTTCCGCATACTCTTTCCGCCTCGCCCGAGCGACGATCGCAGCCGTCAAAATCGCCGCAGCCAAAATCATGGATCTCCACCTTCCTCTGGTGGCTCATGCTTTTGTTTTCCACCACCATCGCCGTCTACGGCGCCACCTATTTCCTCGCGATCCCGAACGACTCCCACTTCGCCCGCTACATCTTCCCGCTGCGACTGCACATCGCCGGAGGTATGGGCGCGTTGCTGGCCGGCCCGTGGCAGTTTTCCCAAAAGCTTCGCGCCCGCGCACTGAACCTGCATCGCTGGCTTGGACGCTTCTACTTGCTCGAGGTCGCGCTCGGCTCACTCGCTGGCCTCTGGATGGCCAGCGTCTCCCTCGAAGGTCTACCCACCCATTTCGGTTTCGGCATTCTGGCGCTGTTGTGGTTCGTTACCGGTCTGCAGGCTTATCGCATGGCGCGCCTCGGAAACATTGCTGCTCACCGCCAGTGGATGATCCGCAACTTCGCTCTCACACTCGCCGCGGTCACTCTTCGCATCTACATGCCGCTCATGTTGGCGGTTCTGCACTGGCCTTTTCCGCGCACCTATATCACCGTCTCCTGGCTGTGCTGGGTTCCCAATCTGCTGGTCGCGGAGTGGATGGTTCGCAGGCGGCAGCAGCTTCTAATCAAAAGCCGAGCCTAGTAACCGCCCCGCCGCCCATCCGTCTCGCTCACTGCCTCGCGCGGCTCTTACAACAAGAGCAGAGCTGATCGGATGCTGACGTTGCGCCTAACTGGCTTTCCGCCGTTCGATTCGCTCGCGCTCGGATAACGCCCCGCCGGAAACTCTTTTTGCGTCTTCCGTCTTCGCGTCTTCAATCTTCGCGTTATCAATCGACGATCGCAGCACTTCCTCGCGCCGCTGCCGCAATGTGCCTTCAAAACTGCTCCAGCGTAGCGACGGCCCCACCGCGGATATCTCCATGGTCGCTTCCGTGCGAACGGGCACGACTGTGGCTCTGGTGTCCAATTCCGCGGTGTCGTCATCGGCGCCCGGAATCATCCCCGATCCCGCTCCCACCTGCTGCCGCGTCGTGGGAGTGACCTTGCGATCCGTAGCCTCGCGATGCATCACCGGGCTCTCTACCCGTTTCGAGCGGTAGCGGCTCTCGTAGTCCGCCCACTCCTCTTCCGACGTCAGCACTTTTCCGTCGTAGGGAGGAAAGCTTTCAATCTGTTGTTTCGTCAGGTCCACCAAGAAATCATTCTCGTGCTGCAGCGATGGCCGGACCTCCTGCGGCGGCACGACAAACTTCTTGCTCGAAAGCCATCCGCCCGTATCCACCACAACAAATACGATCGCTCCAGTCGCTTCATCGAAAACAACATCGTCAATCTCGCCCAGTTCCTGGTCCTTCAGTCCATAAACCTTTGCGCCGCGAATATCGATCGCGGCTTCCTGCGTATCCGTGAACCGATAATCCCCTAGCGTGCCGTAACGAGCCATGAGTCCTCCTAGGAAGTCGCTCCAGGAAATTCGGTTCGGTCGTTCCGAAAAGTCCCAGGCGAAACTTGGATGCGGAAACGTTGGCAGGGTTTGGCGATGGAAAGTTTCGCGATGGAAAGTTTCGCGACAGAAATGGATTCCCCTGTGACCTCCGTGTCCTCTGTGGTAAATGCCCTGGTGTCAGCCGCGTATGAACCTGGCCAGCCCTGCGCCCTGCAACGCGGTTATAATCGGATTTATCGAAAAAAGAGGCGTCCGATTATGACTTCCGCGAATGGCTCGAACGGCAACAGCAACGGCAACGGGAATGTTAACGATAAGACCAACGGCGGCAATGGCTACAGCGTCCCGCAACCCCGCGCCGAGTGGCTAGCCCGCCGCAAAAAGGACAACCTCACCGGAAACTTTTCCCAGATGCACTACGCCCGCCAGGGCGTGATCACGGAAGAAATGGGCTACATCGCGCACAAGGAAAAGCTAACGCCCGAACTTGTCCGGGACGAAGTTGCCCGCGGACGCATGATCATCCCCGCC
Source organism: Binatus sp. (SeqCode) (assembly GCA_035482825.1). Lineage (GTDB taxonomy): Bacteria > Acidobacteriota > Terriglobia > Terriglobales > Acidobacteriaceae > Sulfotelmatobacter. The sequence continues at coordinate 2,931 of DATHQJ010000162.1, forward strand.
AACATCCACCATCCCGAACTCGAGCCCATGGCTATCGGCGTGGCGAGCCTGTGCAAGATCAACGCCAACATCGGCAACTCGGCCGTCACTTCCGAAATCACCGAAGAACTCAAAAAGCTGCACACCGCCGTTCACTACGGCGCCGACACCGTCATGGATCTTTCCACCGGCGGCAACATCCACGAAATTCGCGAAGCCATCTTGCGCCACTCCCCGGTGCCAATCGGCACCGTGCCCATCTACGAAGCCATCGCCCGCGTGAAGCGCGTTGAAGACCTGAACGCCGAAGTCATGCTCGAAGTCATCGAAGAGCAAGCCGCCCAGGGCGTCGATTACATGACCATCCACGCCGGCGTGCTCATCGAATATCTGCCCCTGATTTCCAAACGCATCACGGGAATCGTAAGCCGAGGCGGCGCCATCCTCGCCCAATGGATGGCCTACAACCACAAACAGAATTTCCTGTATGACCGCTTCGAAGACATCGTCAAGATTTTCAAAAAATACGACGTCAGCTTTTCATTAGGCGACGGCCTGCGCCCCGGCTGCGTAGCCGACGCCAGCGACGAAGCTCAATTCGCCGAACTGAAAACGCTAGGCGAGCTCACGAAA
>DATHQJ010000163.1:0-7177 GCA_035482825.1 Binatus sp. (SeqCode)
GCCCTCCCCAGTCCTCCCGTTTTCGCGGGTACGACGAAATGATGGAACCCCGCGAAGTGCAACCCGCTGAGAATCGCGAGCAGCAAGAACAGCAGCGGCGCGATGCGGGCAAAACGCAGGCGATAGAAGCCGCCTAGGCTCACTTGCCCCAGCGATCCCCAGCGCCGCAGCGTGATCGATGTAATCAGAAACCCGGAGACGGCGAAGAACATCTGCACGCCGAGCTGGGCGTTCCAGACCAGGAAGTGCACAAGTTGCGCGGGAAGAAATTCCCGGTAGGGCACGTCCGCACCCAGGAGCCGAATGTTGATGTGGTTCATCGACACGAAAAAGATCGCCAGCCCGCGCAGCAAATCGATGCCCTCCAGCCGCTGCCCGGCGCGGGATGGATCAGCGGACGAGAGCTGGGATGGAGGTTGGGATGGCGCGATAGGTTTGAGCGGGGCCACGATTGATTGTGCATCAGAAGAACCGGAGGAGGTCGATCGGTGCTGCGATGGTTGCACGATTCAGGTTGACCAGGTGGATGCCCGTGAGCCAGAGCCGCTCTCATTTATAATCAACCAGTCGGGGCGTAGCGCAGCCTGGTAGCGCACCTGCCTTGGGCGCAGGGGGTCCGCGGTTCAAATCCGCGCGCCCCGACCATTCCAATCGAGTAGTGCTCGCAGGAACTTACAAGCCCATTTATTCGCACTCTTGAACCGCATTACGGGTCAATGAGGGAAGTCGCTGGTTTCAACAGGTGCCCTTTATTGGGAACTCCGGTCACACTACAGGTGTCATTTGTCACAGGAGTCAAAATGCGCGTCTCATATCCGCCGTACCCCTTTTGGTCAGTTTGGATTTATTTGTCAACTTCGGAACGATTATTTCTTTTACTGCTTGGCGGCATGTGCGTCTACCTTTTCTGCTCTGGAGTGATCACGCTGTCGCGCGCCCGGAAAGTGAGAGGATCGCAGGTCCGCCCCGATGCGGGAACCATCTTGGCAGCAGTGCGTCAGCGATCTGCGCAGGCAGACAAGTTAAGGGGAACAGCGTTCCTTATCTTCGGCGTGGTGCTGTTCGAAAACATGCAACGGGCCTATGTGACTATCGACAACAGCAAGACTCCCGGTGGTTGGGTCGTTCTGCAGAACTTCCAAACACATTTTGCATTCGCGTTTAACGTCTTCTTCATCCTCTTAATCCTGCACATTTCCGGATGGCTCGTTTCGGCCCTTCTCAACAGACTTGCGGTGCAGGTTGGGTAACTGGGGAAACATCCCCATAGCACGCATCTTCCGACCAATTTTGAACGCCTCAGATATGAACTGAATCGAAAGTCGAAATTTGAGCGAAGTCGCCCGGTTTCGCCAACTACGGGACCGAGACTAAAATGTGATGCTCTGGAAGAGAGCCAATCATGTTTGAACGGTATACGGAAAAGGCCCGGCGCGTCGTTTTCTTTGCGCGCTACGAAGCCAGTCAATTCGGCTCCCCATATATCGAGACCGAACACCTGCTTCTCGGACTCCTGCGCGAAGACAAGGGGCTGACGAATCGCTTCCTGCGATCCCACGCCGCAGTCGAGTTCATCCGCAAACAAGTCGAGGGGCATACTGTTGCGCGAGAGAAAACCTCCACCTCCGTCGACCTTCCTCTGAGCAACGAATCCAAACGGGTGCTGGCCTATGCTGGCGAAGAGGCGGATCGCCTGGCCAACCCGCATATCGGTACGGAGCACCTGCTGCTTGGACTGTTGCGCGAGGAAAAATGCTTCTCCGCGCAGATTCTGATGGAACGGGGCTTGCGGCTGAGTGCGGTTCGAGAGGAACTCGGACGACAGCCGCACGATGTGGCGCCTGGGCCAAAACGACCGACCGTGCTCGATGAACTCCGCCCCTATGTCAGCGATCTGGTGGGACAAACTCAGCCGCTGATTGGGCGCGAAAAGGAACTTGATCGTCTCATGGAGCTTCTGTGCCGCCTCAATGGTAAAAATCCTGTGCTAGTGGGAGAGCGGGGAGTCGGCAAGAGAACCATCGTCGGGGCATTGGCTGGGCGCATGGCGGATGGCAATATTCCTCAATCGCTCACGGAAAAAGCCATTCTTGCCCTCGATCTACCTCCTCTTCGAGTACTGGAAAAGAGTTCATGGCAGGAGAGTCTGGATCGTGCCCTGGTAACGGCGGCAGAGGATGGGAAAATCTTTTTTGTGGATCGAATGCATGACAGGCCTGGCGGAATTTCCCCGGCAACTCAGATTCACGTCACCGAACTGCTGCAGCGACCGATCATAGCAGGCAAGATTCAGTGCATCGGCACATCCACGCCTGCTAACTTCGCCAAGTTGCAGGCCGACAAGCACTGGCTCGCCGAATACTTCGAGCCCATCGAGATCGCTCCACCCACTGACGAGGCCGCGATCAAAGTACTGCAAGGCATCAAGCGGGCTTACGAGACATTCCACAATGTTTCTTATACCGACGATGCCGTTGCCCACGCCGTTCTCTGCGCTAGCAAGTACATCAAGGACAAGAGTCTGCCGGGTGCAGCCGTCGATATCATCGACGCGGCGGGAGCGGCTGCCCAACTTGAGCAAAGCGCTCTCCCAGAGGAGGTTGTTGAGGTTCAGAAGCGCATTCGTTTCATCGTGCAACGAACGGAGGCTGCTATCGCGAATCACGAATTTGAGAAAGCTCGCTTTTATTCCCAGGAAGAACGCAAGGAACGTGACACTTTGAAACAGTTGCGCGAGAAATACAAGCTCGACAACAATCCGGCCTTGAACATTCGCCGGGAAGAGATTGAAAAAGCTGTCAGCAAGCTGGTGGGCAATTCCGGCGACGCAGGTGCGACGACCAATTAGAGCAGTTTTGATTGATCAGCCGAGGATGGCGGGGAGGTTGGCGAAAAATCACGGGCTCGGCTGGCGTCCCCCACACGGGCTCCTGCCGCACCGCCCCCCGTGCAGTTGAGAATAGGAATGCTGGCGGAGCTGTGCTAGCATGGAAGATGCGCTGAATTCCACGCTTTTTGTTGAGCTTGCCACGGTAGATTAGCCAAGTTCCCTTCTCTCCATACAGAGGCAGCCTTCAGAGGCATTCCACTGGCAATGAGCGACACAAAGAGCTGATCGATTCTAATGAATAGAAAAACTGAAGTGGTCGACGACGAGGTGAACGAACTGTTGCCCCAAGACACGCAATCCCCCCAGGACGTGGATGATTTGCTGGGCTCGATTGGCACGCGCGGCCTGGATGTAGTGGAGGAGGCGGCTTCGCCTTACTCCTCCCTGGAACGAAAGCACGCGAACGACAGCGAGGAAGTCGAGCTTGACCTGACGCCGGGGGCTCCGGACTCGGCCAGCGATCCGGTGCGGGTTTATCTGCGCGAGATGGGCGCATCGCCGCTGCTCACTCGGGAAGAGGAAGTCGAGATTGCCAAGCGCATCGAGCGCGGACAACTCACCGCCCTGAAGGCGCTGTCGCGCTCGCCGATCGTGATCCAGCAGGTGCTGGCGCTGGGCGAGGATTTGAAGCACGGGCTGCGCTCGATTAAAGACATGGTGGTCTTCGACGAGGAAGAGATCACGGATGAGATTTTGCAGGCGCGGGTCGACGACATTACCGGCCGCATCGACAAACTGAACAAGCATTACAAGACCGCTTGCCGGCTGGCAGAAAAGCTGACGACGATCCCGTCGAAAAAGAAACCGAAGGAATACCGGCGCTGCCGCGGGCACTTGAGCCGCGAGATGGTGCGGATTTCGCTGATCATCCGGAATCTGGGATTGAACCACTCCGAGCGCAAGCGCTTGATCGAGCGGGTGAACAAGACGATTGAAGTGATGCGCGCGCTGGATCGCGAGTTCGTGAATCTGGAAGCGAAAATTTCAGGTACGCGCAGCGAGGAACTCAAGAAGACTTATCGTTCGGCGCAGAGAACCCATCGCACCGAAATCAAACGGCTGGAGGACGAGGCCGGAATGACGTTTCCGGACCTGCAGCGCACGCAGCGCAAAATGATTCAGGGCGACATGAACGCGGAGCAGGCCAAGCGCGAACTCATCGAAGCCAATCTTCGATTGGTGGTTTCAATTGCCAAGAAATATGGCAACCGCGGACTGCAGTTTCTCGACTTGATTCAGGAAGGCAACGTCGGGCTGATGAAGGCGGTGGACAAATTCGAATACCGGCGCGGCTATAAATTTTCCACGTACGCGACGTGGTGGATCCGGCAGGCCATCAGCCGGGCGATCGCCGACCAGGCCCGCACCATCCGGCTGCCCGTACACATGATTGAAGTCGTCAACAAGTTGATTCGCACCTCGCGGCAACTGGTGCAGGCGTCGGGGCACGAGCCCACGTCGGCGGAGATTGCCAAGCAGATGGATATCCCCGAAGCCATGGTGCGCAAGGTTAAGAAGATCATGCGCGTGCCGATCTCGCTAGAGACGCCCATTGGCGAAGAGGGAGATTCGCATCTTGGCGACCTGATCGAGGACCGCACCAAGATGTCTCCCGCCGAAGCGGTGCTGAACGTGAACTTGAAGGAACGCACTGCGCACGTGCTGCGGACGCTCAGCCCGCGCGAAGAAAAAATCATCCGGATGCGTTTTGGCATGGATGATGGCTCGGAGCACACGCTGGAAGAAGTTGGGCAGTCGTTTGATGTGACCCGGGAGCGCATTCGGCAGATCGAGGCTAAGGCGTTGCGGAAATTGCGGCATCCTTCGAGGTCGGGGAAACTGCGGTCGCTGCTGGATGACGTGCAGGAGTAGAGCGCGAAAAAGAAACAGCAGGTCCCCTTCGACTTCGCTCAGGGCAGGCTCTCCACTCCGCTCGCATTCCCTTCGAGAATGCGAAACTCCGGTCGGGATGACAAAATTTTTCTCTGAGACCCCGGAGTTGATTCCTTCCCCGGCTGAGAATATGTCGCGAAGACGCGCGACAGAATTCCTACTCTAGAAATTTCCCTGGCTCCTGCAAGGCCTCAGCGAGGTCGCTGAGAAAGCGCGCGGCGCGGGCTCCGTCGGCGACGCGGTGATCGCAGGAGAGAGTGAGCGTCATCACAGGCCGGACTTCGATCTGGCCGTGCACCGGCACAACTCTGTCGACGATCGCGCCGACCGCCAGAATCGCGGCTTGCGGCGGGGTGATGATCGCGCTGAACTGATCCACGTGATACATCCCTAAGTTGCTGATGGTGAAGGTAGCGTCGGCAATGTCGGCTGGGCGCAACTTACCGGCGCGGGCGCGCTCGGCCACGTCGCGGCGCTGGATTGCGATTTCAGCCAGAACTGCGGTATGCGCGTTCGGAATCACCGCGGCGACTACGCCATCGTTGACCGCGATCGCAATTCCCATGTTCACGTGATTGTGCAGGCGGATGCCTTCGGCGGTCCAACTGGCGTTCAGGCGCGGGTGCTGGAGCAGGACACGGGCCGTCAGGGCCACCAGCAGGTCGGTGTGGCTGATGCGGACGTTGTTTGCCAGATCGGTATGCGCACTTTCAATCTCGGACAGAATCTGATCCCGGTAGGCATTGAGAGGGGTGGCATCGATTTCGCGGCTGACGAAAAAGTGAGGGACTGTTGTCCAGCTCTGCGTGGTTCGTTCGGCCATGATGCGGCCGAGGGAGCTGGGGACTTCGATGCTTCCGGATTTCTTTTCGGCGTCGCTAGACGTCGCTGGCGCCGCTGCCGCTTCTTGAACATCGGAGGCCAGGATTTCTCCGTCCGAACCGGAACCGCGGAGTGTGGAGATGTCGACTCCGAGCTCTTTGGCGAGACGGCGGGCCTTGGGGGAAATTCTTGCGCTGGATGCTGGTGGCCGTGCTGAACTGCTGGCTAGCGCGGCGACGACCTGAGGTGGCTCTGCCTTCGCGTGCGATCCGGCCCGCGCGGCTGGTGTGGTCGATTCGCTCTCAATCGGATGCGCTTCACCGGGTGCGACGATCCATGCGATCGTTCGTCCGACGGGAATGTCTTCGCCGGCGGAGGCTTTGATCCCGGCGAGAATTCCATCGGAGGGTGCTTCTATTTCGACCACCGCTTTGTCGGTTTCTATTTCGAGGAGCGGTTCACCCTTAGTGACGCGGTCGCCTTCGTGCTTGCGCCAGGCAATGAGCTTGCCGGTTTCCTGCGCCATCTCAAGTGCGGGCATGACAACGCTGAAGGCCATAGGGTTTATAGGGGAAAGAGCTTTTCGTTTTTCACTATGGCCTTCAGTCCGAAACTCCTACCCGCTCGGTTTTCGCGCTGGCTTCGATCATTTCGACCACGCGTTCGCTGGGCGAAGCTTCGGTTTCTCGTGTGCTCGGCAGCGGGCCGTTCACCGTGTGATAGTGAGCGCCCGCGACCAGAAGTTGCTCCGCGGGGAAGCGGGTGATGACTTCGTGTCCCGTGGGCGTGACCACAATTTCTTCTTCGATACGCGCCGCACTCCAGCCGTCGGTTGAGGGCCAGAAAGTTTCGAGCGCGAACACCATGCCGGGGACGATCTCCACCGGATGTTCGAAAGAGACAAGACGGCTGATCACGGGCTTCTCCCAGATGGCGAGGCCGATGCCGTGGCCGTACTGCAGGGCGAACGCGTCTTCTTCATTCTTGAAACCGAAATCCTGCGCCTTCGGCCAGACCGCGGCGATTTCTGCGGTAGTGCGGCCGGGGCGAACCAATTCGATGGCGGCGTCGAGATAATCGCGGCAGCGCTTGTAAGCGTCGACCATCGCATGCGACGCGTAGCCCACGGTGAAGCAGCGGTAGTAGCAGGTGCGGTATCCCATATACGAATGCAAAATATCGTAGTAGACGGGATCGCCGGGGCGCAGAACGCGATCGGAGAACACGTGCGGGTGCGGATTGCAGCGCTCGCCGGAAATCGCATTCACGGCTTCGACGTATTCCGAGCCCAGGTCGTACAGAACCTTGCTCACCAGGCCTACGGCTTCGTTCTCGCGCAGTCCCGGCTTCATGGCGCGATAGAGTTCGTCATAGGCCGCATCGACCATCATGGCGGACGTATTGAGCAGAGAAATTTCATCCTGCGTCTTGATCACCCGGGCATTGGACATCAACTGCTGGCCGTCGACCACCTGGATGCCTTCTCGCTGCAGGGCAAACAGAACCGGAAGCTCAATGATGTCAATGCCGACCGGCTCCTTGTGCAGGCCACGCATTTCGAGTTCGATGCGA
>DATHQJ010000164.1:0-28398 GCA_035482825.1 Binatus sp. (SeqCode)
GGAATCCGCGCGTTTATTGAGAAACGCAAACCGAAGTGGACAGGGAAGTAGGGAACGGATGGACTACGAAATCACTCCCGAACAAGTGAAGGCCAAGCTCGACGCCGCAGAATCGTTCACGCTGCTCGATGTGCGCGAGCCGTGGGAGTTCGCGGCGGCCAAGATCGAAGGCGCCAAGCTGATTCCCATGGGGGACGTACCCTCGCGAGCGCATCAGGAGCTCGATCCGGAGGATCATGTGGTCGTGGTCTGCCATCACGGCGTGCGCTCTATGAATGTGACCGTGTGGCTGCGCCAGCAGGGATTCGAAAAGGCGCAGTCGATGCGCGGCGGCATCGACGCCTGGTCGCGACAGGTGGATGGAAGAGTGCCGATGTACTGACAAGGGGCTCTTAGCCTTTAGCTCTTAGCTTTTGGCCAAACCGTTAAGCCAACAGCCAAGAGCAAAGAGCCAAAAGCCTTCTCAATGAAAAAAGAACTCATCGAACTCCGCGTCAACGGCCGCCCTCACGAGCTCGCCATCGAGCCCAGTACTCTGCTGCTCGACGCGCTGCGGCAGGAACTACAGCTCACAGGCTCAAAGCGAGGATGCGACGATTCCTCCTGCGGCGCATGTACCGTCCTGATTGACGGTGTTGCCATGATGTCGTGCACGCTGCTCGCGGCCAGTTGCGAAGGCCAGGAGATCACGACTGTCGAGGGTGTCAGCGAACACGGCGCCCTCGCTGCGATCCAGAAGGCCTACGGCGACTGGGGCGGCGCGCAATGTGGATACTGCACGCCGGGTTTCATGATGACGGTGAAGTCGTTGTTGTCTGAGAATGCTGATCCGTCCGAGGCCGATGTTCGCGCCGCGCTCAGCAGCAATCTCTGCCGCTGCACGGGATACAGTCAGATGTACGAGGCGATCCGCTCGGCGATTGACGCGGAGCGGGATGGAGTGGCGGCGACCAGATGAAGACCTCGTACATCACTCGAATGCCGCTCGGCTCAAAGATAGGGATATGGATCTCGATGATCGTGACGCTGTGTCCTGCGTTTGCTCAGAACAGGCTGCCCAGCAACTGGCGGAAACCGACGTCCGCCGAGGCAAAAGGAGCTTGGCGAAACAAGAGTGCTAGCAGGTTTCTAGTTGTGAAGGGAGACTTCGACGGAGACGGTCGCGACGATCTGGCGGAACTCCTGATAAGCGATTCGGGAAGGGACTTTGCCCTTTTTGTCAGGCTATCGAGTCAGCACGACGCGTGGCAATCTATACACGGGGGGCGTGCGCCAGTGGGTGACTTTGGGATTCGTCTTGTTCGCCCCGGGAAGCGTGACACTTTATGTGGCGATGACCCCTCCGTGTGTGCTCCTGACGCTGCGAAGAGCCTGGACTTGGCAAACAGCGCGATAGAGTTCTTCACTTATGGTGAGGCCAGTAGCATCTTCTACTGGGACAACACAGCAAAGCGCTTCCGAGCAGCACCGACGGGCGATTAGCATTCAATGAACGATTTCTCCATTATCGGCAAGCCAACCGCGATGATCGACGCCGCGCAGAAGACCACCGGGGCGGGCAAGTATACTGACGACCTCAGCGTGCCCGGCATGCTGGTCGGCAAGATTCTGCATTCGCCCTATCCGCACGCGCGTATCCGGCGCATCGACACCGGCCGCGCCGAAAAATGTGAAGGCGTCTTTGCCGTCGTCGTCGGCCACGACGCGCCCAACCCTTACGGCATTCTTCCGGTCGGCCACGACGAATACGCGCTGGCGCTCGACAAAGTGCGCTATGTAGGGGACAACATTGCCTGCGTGGTTGCCGTTTCCGAATCGATCGCCGAGAAGGCGCTCGAGCTCATCGATGTGGAATACGAAGTGTTGCCCGCATATTTCGATCCCGAAGAATCGATGAAGGCGCAGACGGACCTCATTCACGATTCCAAGCCGGGCAATCTTGAGAAGGATTACCACCATGTCTTCGGCGATCCCGACAAGGGTTTTGCCGAAGCCGATCAGATCGCCGAAGCGCGTTTCATTGCCAACGAAGTTACGCACGCGGCCATGGAGCCGCATTCCACGCTCGCCTCGTTCGAGATTGACCCGCACACTGGCAAGCCCGGACGCCTCACCGTCTGGTCGTCCACCCAGGTTCCGTATTACCTGCAGCACAAGTTGTCGCTGGTGCTGGAAATGCCCATGGCACAGATTCGCGTGATCAAGCCCCTGGTCGGCGGGGGGTTCGGCGGCAAGAGCGAAGTCATCCCGCTGGAGATCATCGCCGCCATTGCCGCGCGCAAGGCGCAGGCTCCCGTCAAGATCACCTACACGCGCGAGGAAGTCTTCTGGGCGCATCGCGGACGGCCGCGCACCATCATCGACTTGAAGACCGGAGTTAAGAAAGATGGACGCATCACGGCCGTGAAGGCGCGCGTGGTGCAGGACGGCGGCGCTTACTGTTCCTACGGTGTGGTTACGATTCTGTATTCCGGCGCACTGCTGGGCGCGCTCTACGACATTCCGAACATTCAGTATGACGGCTACCGTGTGCTCACCAACAAGCCCGCGTGCGGCGCCATGCGCGGCCACGGTACGGTGAACGTGCGTTTCGCTTTCGAATCGCAACTCGACGAACTTGCGCTCGCCGTCGGAATGGACCCCGCCGAAATTCGCCAGCGCAATCTGCTGCGACCTCCCTGTATCACCGTCAACGGCCTGCGCGTGCAAAGTTACGGGTTGCCCGAGTGCATCGAAAAAACTGTCGATCGCTCCGGCTGGAAACAGCGCAAGGGCAAACTGCCCAAAGGGCGCGGTCTCGGCATCGCTTGCAGCCATTACGTGAGCGGCGCGGCCAATTCGATTATCCGCTCCGACATGCCGCACTCCACTGTGAACATCAAGATCGACCGCGACGGCGGCGTGGTGGTTTACACCGGCGCTTCGGAAATCGGCCAGGGCTCGGACACGATGACCGCGCAGATCGCCGCCGAAGTGTTGGGATGTTCGCTGCCCCGCGTCCGGGTGATTGCCGCGGATACCGATCTGACGCCGATCGACATCGGCTCCTACTCCAGTCGCGTCACCTTCATGGCCGGCAATGCGACGCTGCGTGCGGCGGGCGAAGTGAAGAAACTCATCGCGGCGGCAGCGGCAAAGAAGATGGGATGTCTGCCCGAAGACCTAATCTTTCTGAACGACCAGGTACTCCGGAACAGTGCGGCGGCATCTTCGGCTGGGGAGTTGGCGGACAAGACTGTCCGCCCCACGCAAGACGAGGCTTCCGTCAGCGGGCGCGTCGAAGGCCAGATCCTGCGCGGATCGCTGCAGCAGAAGCGCAAAGAAGAAGGCCCCAAGGACCGGATGAGCTTCGAAGAGGCCGTCGTCGCGGCGATTGATTTTCACGGCGCGCTCACCGGCACCGGCTCCTATGCTCCTCCCCAGGAGGCGCGTGGAGGCAAGCACAAAGGCGCGGGGGTTGGGCCCTCGCCTGCCTACTCCTACTCCGCGCAAGTCGCCGAGGTTAGCGTCGACGAGGAGACTGGCGAAGTTGTCGTACACAAAGTGTGGGCCGCGCATGATTGCGGGCGCGCGCTGAATCCGGTTTCTGTCGAAGGTCAGATCATCGGCTCCGTCTGGATGGGCATGGGCCAGGCGCTCACCGAAGAAATGGTTTGGAAGGACGGCATGCTGATGAATCCCGGGCTGCTCGAATATCGGAGCCCCACATCAGTCGAGTCTCCCGAAGTCGAGCCCATCATCGTGGAGAGCGTCGATCCCGAAGGCCCGTTTGGGGCGAAGGAATGCAGCGAAGGATCGCTCGCGGCGACGATTCCGGCGATCGCCAACGCCATCTATGATGCGGTCGGCGTCCGCCTGCACGAATCGCCGTTCACGCCGGAGCGTGTTCTGTCTGCGCTACGCGCGAAGAAAAATGCCAAGGCGCTGAACTTGACCGAAGGTGTTGACCCGACTTCTCCCACGCACTTCCGCGAACACGGTGGCTCGCTGTGCTTCAAAGGTAAAGGCCCGGAGCGGCACGCGCTCGATCCTTCACGGCGAGAAATGCCGTCCGATGCAGGCGGTGCCGATTGAGCCTTACAGAGTTCAAACTGCTCCGGCCCAGGACGGTAGAAGACGCAATCGAGTCTCTCGCGGAACATTCGACGGGTGTGGGGCCTGGCAATTCGCTTGCGCCGGCTCACACTCCCATCCGGATCATTGCCGGCGGCACAGACTTAATTCCCTCCATGCGCCAGAAACTATTCGAGCCGGAACACGTTCTCGATCTCCGCGGAGTCGCCGCGCTCCGCGGGATCAGGCCGCAACCCGGAGGCGGCGTCGAAATCGGAGCCCTCACCACTCTTCGCGCCATTGAGCTCTCCGACTTTCTGCGCCAGCACTATGAAGTACTCAGCGAAGCCGCAGCCACTGTGGCTTCACCTGTGCTGCGCAACATGGGTACCATCGGCGGTAACATTTGCCTTGACACTCGCTGCCTTTGGTACAACCAGTCGCTCACCTGGCGCAAGGGCTGCGGATTCTGCATCAAGAAAGATGGCGATCTCTGCCACGTCGCTCCCGGCGGAACCAAGTGCTGGGCGGTATTTTCCGGCGACACGCCTCCGGCCTTGCTCTGCCTTAACGCTGAAATCGAAATCGCCAGCGCCGGCGGAACCCGCCGTCTCCCGCTGCAAGATTTCTACACCGGACTTGGCGATAACTATCGCAACCTGCAGCCGAACGAAATCGTCACGCGTGTTTTTCTGCCCGCGTCGTCGGCGGGCTATCGCGGCGTCTACCGAAAACTGCGGGTCCGAGGATCGATTGACTACCCGCTGGCCGGAGTCGCCGTCGTGATGAAGAGAAGCGACGGTCACGTCGCCGACGCGCGCATCGGCATCACCGCCGTGAATCCCGCGCCGTTGCTGGTGAAAGGCGCGTCCGAGATGCTCGCAGGAAAAGCCGTCGACGAAGCGCTCGCCGACGCAGTTGGTGATTTGGCCGCCCGAACCGCCAAGCCGCTGACCACGTCAGCGTTGACTCCGGAATACCGTCGCGAGATGATTCGCGTCTTCACCAAGAGGGCAGTGCTCGCGGCGGCAAACTGATTCGTCTGATATTCTTCTGACTTCACGCGAGCCACGAACCACTGCATGATCACCGACTGCCACATCCACATCCAGCCCATGGAAATGTTCAAGCCCCATGCGCTGGAGCTGATGAAAAAGAAGCGGCCCAACTTCGACCAGATCGTCGAGTTCTGCCGCTCGCCCAAAGCTTTTCTCAAGTTCCTCGACGCCAGCGGTATCGACCGCGCCATGCTCATCAACTACGTGGCCCCGGAAGTGATCGGCTTTACCAACGGAGTAAATCAGTTCGTCGCCGACTATGTGAAGGAAAATCCGCGACGCTTGCTTTCGTGCGGCAGCCTGCATCCCCGGCACACCACAAACGTCCTCGCCGACGTGGAGCAGATTCTGCGCCTCGGCGTGCAGATGATCAAGATTCATCCGCCGCACCAGTTGCTGTTCCCGAATGACTATCTAAACGGCGTAAAAGAATTGGAAATCATCTATCGCGCCGCGGAAGCCAATGGCGTGCCCGTCATGTTCCATACCGGGACCTCGATTTTTCCCGGCGCGCGCAATAAATACGGCGATCCGATTTACGTCGACGATGTGGCTGTCGATTTCCCCAAGCTGAAAATTCTGCTGGCCCACGGCGGACGGCCGCTTTGGATGCAGACTGCATTCTTTCTGGTGCGGCGCCACCCCAACGTTTATCTCGACATCAGCGGCATCCCGCCCAAGACGCTGCTGAAATATTTTCCGCGCATCGAAGAAATCGCGGCCAAGACGCTGTTCGGCACCGACTGGCCCGGGCCGGGCGTGCCTGACATCAAAAAGAATCTTGACGAGTTCCGCGCGCTGCCCTTGAGCCTGCCCATCCAGGATCAGATCCTGACCAAAACTGCGCTCACGATTTGGCCGGCGTGAGCACGGATTCATGTGGGGGCGGACGCCTTGGCCGCGCCACGTCCCGACGATTGGCAATGTAGAATAGAAGCGGGCTCCCATGCGCCGCATTTACCTTGACAACAACGCCACCACCCCAGTCCTCCCCGAGGTCTTAGAGGTTATGCGTCCCTATTTCAGCGACGAGTTCGGCAACGCCAGCTCCATCCACCACCACGGCCAGCACACGCGGGCCGCGGTCGAAGATGCGCGCGAGTCGGTGGCGTCGTTGCTCGGATGCCGCGCATCGGAAATTGTTTTCACCAGCGGCGGCACGGAAGCTGACAACCTCGCTATTGCTGGCTTGGTTGGCGGCGGCGACCACCTCATCATCTCGAGCATTGAGCACCACGCAGTGTTGTTGGCCTGCAAGCATCTCGAGGAGACAGGCTGTGACGTGACGGTTCTGCCCGTAGACGGCCGCAGTCTGGTCGATCCCGACGACGTGCGGCGCGCGCTCCGCCCCAACACAAAGCTGATCTCCGTAATGATGGCCAACAATGAAACCGGGGTTCTGCAGCCTGTCGAGGCGATCGGAAAAATCGCGGCCGAAGCCGGAGTCGTTTTTCACACCGACGCCGTTCAGGCCGCCGCCAAGGTTGCGATCGATGTGAAGCAAATCGGCTGTCACGCACTTTCTATCTCCGGCCACAAGATTCACGCGGCGCAAGGCGTCGGTGCGTTGTACGTACGGAAGGGAACTCGCCTGCAGCCGCTGTTTTACGGCGGACGCCACGAGCGCTCGCGCCGCGCTGGCACAGAGAACGTCCCTGGAATTGTCGGCCTGGGCAAGGCCTCGCAGTTGGCGAAAGCGGCGCTCGACCGCGGCGATGATCAGAAGATGACCGCCATGCGCGACCGCCTGCAGCAGGGAATCCTCGCCCAGATCGAAGAGTCCGGCGTAAACGGCGACGGCGCACCGCGCGTCCCCAACACCACGAACCTTCACTTCGACCACATCGACGGCGAAGCGATGGTCATCGCCCTCGACCTAAAAGGCCTCGCGGTATCGACGGGCGCGGCCTGTTCGTCCGGCGCCATCGAGCCATCGCATGTGTTGCTGGCCATGGGCCTGCGCAACGATCAGGCGCGCGCCAGCATCCGCTTCAGCCTGGGCAAGCAGACCACCGATGCAGAGATCGATTTCGCTCTTGCGGTCGTCCCAGAAACCATTGCGCGCCTGCGGGAAATTTCGCCGACATACAAGAGGCAGGCGGTTAGCACGTAGTGGTAGGTCAAGTTACACTGTCATCCTGAGCGGCTTATTTTGCCGCGAAGGACCTATGCAACCCTGTCGGCGCCGGCAAATTGCATAGATTCTTCGCTTCACTCAGAATGACAAGCGCAGGTCGTACAGAGCTAGGAGCTAGAAGCTGTTAACCGAAACCATTGCCGTAGCCATGTCAGGCGGTGTCGATTCTTCCACCGTCGCGGCCATGCTCCGCGCCGACGGACACAAGGTTATCGGCCTGACCATGCAGCTCTGGAACCAGCGCCGCCTCGCTGGCCGCGAGGGCATGCCCGAGTCTGTGCAGGGACGCTGCTGCTCGCTCGACGATGTCTACGACGCCCGCCGCGTCGCCCAGCAGCTCAGCATCCCCTATTACGTGGTGAATCACGAGGAGCGTTTCGAGCGCGACGTGATTCGTCCGTTCGTCGAGGAGTACGTTTCCGGCCGCACGCCCATCCCCTGCAGCCTGTGCAACAATCATTTGAAGTTTGATCAGCTGCTCATCGTCGCCCAGCAGATCGGCGCCGAGCGCGTCGCCACCGGACACTACGCCCGCGTAGCTTTTGACGAGACGCGACGCCGCTGGCTGCTCAAGCGTCCTGCCGACCACAGCAAGGACCAGACTTATTTTCTCTTCGGCCTCACGCAGGAACAGCTGAGCCGTACGATTTTTCCGCTCGGCGACATGACCAAGCCCGCAGTCCGCGAACTCGCGCGCCAGCACGGCCTCGCGCTCGCCGAGAAGCCCGACTCGCAGGAAATCTGCTTCGTCCCCGGCGGCGATTACAAGCGCTTCATCGATGCCTATTTGGCCGAGCAGGGCCAGGCCTTACCCGACACGGCCGGCGATCTCGTCACCACCACCGGCGAAGTCCTCGGCGAGCACGCCGGCATTCACAACTTCACCGTCGGCCAGCGCAAGGGACTCGGCGTCGCCACCGGCTCGCCCCTCTACGTCATCCAGATCAGCGGCGCGTCGAAGCAGGTGATTGTAGGAGGAGAGGACCATCTCTACTCGCGCACTCTGCGGACCCGCCGCGTGAACCTGATCGCGGTCGAAGATTTGCGCGAGCCGATGCAAGTGTCGGTGAAGATTCGCCACCGCCACGAACCCGCCGCGGCCGTGATCGAAAGAACCGGCGACGACGAAATCCTCGCTACCTTCGACGAGCCGCAGCGCGCCATCACTCCCGGTCAGGCTGCCGTCTTCTACGACGGTGACGTGGTCGTCGGCGGCGGTTGGATCGCATAGCAGATGTGCTGTTAGAAACGCCAGTCATTCCGACCGACGCGGAGCGATAGCGAGCGGAGTGGAGGAACCTGCTGCTTCCTTACCCGCACACCTAACTCGGTTGATCGGCACGGCAGGTAGTAGCGATCGTCAACACAAGAAAGAGCATCTGCGTCCTCCCACTCGAATACGAATGATGGAAATTCAGCTTTGCGGTCCGGGAAAAGAGGTCGTCGTCAGTGCGTGGCCGCAGTAGCGGCAGAATTGCGATTCGGCTGCTGCATGCTTTCCGCATACAGAGCAGAGAAGGGATGTCGGGAGCACAGGCTGACTCGCTCCGGGCTTGGGAGCAGGTTTGAGCGCACGAATGACAAGGGCGACGATGACAGCGATGACAGCTGGGACAGAGATCGCAACAATAGCTGCGATTATCCGAATTAGGGTTACATTGTCCATTAGGTCGCTGCCGTGAGGTGCAAGCTAGGAATTTCCGCTACTTCCTCTATTTAATCAACCGCTTCGTACTAAAGCAAAGCCTAAAAACTGTCTGGCTGACTGTTAGCCTATTCGGCAAGTTTCTTGTTGCCGGAATTCGCCGCATATAATCCCCCGCATGTCATCCGCCAATCCCCTGCTCCCGCATCCACACAGACCAACCTCTGCGCCGCCGCCATCCCTCTGGACCCGCCAATCCGGCCCGCTCAAGCAGGGAATCAAGACTGGACTCGCCGGCACCATCACCTACGCCATCTACGCCGGGTTTCATTTGCCGCAAGGATACTGGGCAGTCTTCGCCGCACTCGTGGTCACGCAAGCTAATCTCGGCGCATCGTGGAAAGCGGCCATGTATCGCACCATCGGTTCGACCTGCGGAGCGCTGGCCGCGGCGCTGCTCATTCCGATTCTGGGCAGGGGGCCGATCGGTGTGCTGGTCGTGCTTTTTCTGCTGGCAACTTTATTTGGCTATCTGACCGCGCAGCATCCCGCCTTCACAGCTGCCGGTTCACCGCCGCGCTCATCATTGTGTTTGGCGGACAAGGCGAACCCTGGCACATGGCGTGGCTGCGCGTGCTTTACACGATCATGGGAGCAGTGATCGCCTTCGCTGTGGGCGCGCTGATCTGGCCGGTACGCGCGCGCGAAGGCCTGCGCGGCAAAATCGCCAACATCCTCGACGGTGCCGGTGCGCTCTACCGCGCTATCACCGCCGCCGCGTTGCAGGGAATCGACAACGAACCGCAGGTTCGCGAACTCGACCGCCGCCTCCACGACCTGCGCCGTGGCATCACCCAGCAGATGGACGAAGCCCGTAGCGAACTCTCTTTCTCGCGCTTCAACGAAGGAGAATATCAAGCGTTCGTCGATCAGGCCGATCAAGTTCGGCGCCGCCTGACCGCGATGGCCGAAGACAGCGCGCTCTACGTGCAAGCCCAGCTGCAACCCGGACTGGTCCCGTCGCTGCCGACGCTGGTCGAACAAACGACGCACGCCTTCGCCGCGCTGGCGGATGCAGTTCGCAAACCCGGCGAAGTTGCGAACTCCGCGGACCTCGACGCCGCTATCTGCGCTCTCGACGCCGACCTGGCCAGGCTCCGCGAGCAGCGTGCCACTGCGCCGCTAGCGCTCGACCGCATGCTGCCCTTCTGGGCGCTGGTTTTCAATCTAAGGGAAGTGGCGCAGGACTTGGAACAGCTCGGATCAACCTTGCCGCAGCTGGTGTGAGAATCCCACGTCTCGAAAAAGAGGCGAGACGTGGGGCATCCCAGATTCCGTGGCACCACGTTTCGTAGAGACGTTGCTCTGCTACGTCTTGATGGGAGCGTTCGAAATAATGTTGGTGAGCGAGACTTTGCCAGCAACGTCTCTACGGAGCGAATCGAGAAACGAACTGCCCGACCCTTTCAACTTCTGCTCCAGCCGCGCCGTGCAGTCGCAGTCTCCGCAGGCCCAGGGTTCGGTGCCGTTCTCGTCGCGGCATTTGCGCCGGTCGTGGGCATCCTGCACCCGCGTCAGATCGAAATATTGTTCCCAGTACGGCCGCTCTTCCAGCAACGGTGTCGGACAATAGCAGACTTCCACCCAGCGTGCAGTTTCGTCCGCACCGACCCGCGCTTCCTGCATGTTTCGCAGATATTCGCCTTCCGCCACCGATCCCTGGCCCAGTCGCTGTTGCTCGATGGCCTCAAGCAACTCAGCCTCACGACCAGGTTTCACACGAGCTCGCACCAGATATCGCAAGAAGTTCTCCTACTGCAATCCCGCCTGCGCCAGCATTCCGGCAGAGACACGTCTCAGCATAGAGGGAACCTGATTTGAAAGACGATCCGGAGAGTCAGAAGTAAGCGGCAATCGACGTGCCCGTGGATAAACGCTGCTAGATAAACATCTCATCCTGCGGCACCGGACGCCGCTCTTCGCGGCTTCCATTCTTGCGCCCGCGGCTGCCGAACAGGAAGTCCAGGCCCACCGTTATGCCCTGCATCAACCCGGAGAGTTGGCGGATCGGCGAGATCACGGTCTGGTGCACCATGTCGGAGGTTTGCTCCACCCGGTCCAGCGTCCGAGTCAACAATTCGTCAGCACGAATAATCTGCAGGTGGCCGCGGTCGACCGCGTCTTTCACGCTCGCATCCACGCGCTGCACCTGATCGCGGAGTATAGTCGTCGAGTCCTGCAGGTTGTCGGCGATCACCTGCAGCTTGGGTCCAATCTCGGTCAGCATGGCCTCCGCCTGCTCAACCGTGGGCAGCACCTTGGTCTTCACGTCCGCCACAATGGCCTCAATGCGCGCGCTGCTGTTGCGCATGGCCAGGTACATCGCCAGCAGGATGCCTGCCTGCAACATCACCGCCGCCCCGGTCATGAAGATGAACACTGGAGTGAGTTTGTCCATAAGAGTTTCCCCGGAACGTTCGCCTCCGCAAATCGAGGCCGGGCTCGAAAGGCCCCAACGCAGAGCCTACAAACTCTTGGGCGCGCCGGTCTCCGTCGTGGCTTCGTGATACGCCTGCCGACCCGCTTCATAAGCGGCGCGGAACTGCTCTTTCTGCTGGCTGACGGCATCACGCCCACGGTCGGCCCATTGCGCCGCCTGCTCGCGCGCCTCGCGCGCCCGCCCGCGAACATATTCGCGGCCTTCTTCCGCGCGCGCCCGCAGCACTTCACGGGTCTCGCTGCCGGAACGCGGCGCGTAAAGAACTCCTGCCAGCGCTCCCAAACCTAATCCCGCCAGAAACCACACAAAAGTATTGCTATCGCGATCCGACATGGAAATCCTCCGCGTAAGAACTCTACACGAATGTTACATCCACTCACGGGCAAATACAATTACCGGGGAATCTGTAGATTGTGCGGGACCGCGCGGGAGTGCAGCGATTCGGCCGGTGGTTGCTCGCGCACGTTGCTTGCTCGCGCGCCTCGCGATGTTCGCCGAAAAATGTCAGCCGCGAAATCGGCGCGCCAATCCGCCAGAACTGGTGAGAAGCAGATCTTACTTCTGTGGCGTGGAAGGAGTTGTCGGCGTCGCCGGCTGCGTCTTGACCGGCTGCGACTTCAACCCCTGCAGCACGGAGGCCGGGCCGCTATGCCGGCTGGCGTAGACCGACAAGGTAATCGAGGTGACCATGAACGCCACCGCCGACCAGGTGGTCGCCTTGGAAAGCGCGCTGGCCGCGCCCCGCGGACCGAATGCCGTCTGGCTCCCCTGCCCGCCAAACGCCGCCGATATGTCGCCGCTCTTGCCGCTCTGCAGCAAAACCACAATGATAATGAAGAAACAGACCAGAATATGGATGGTGGTAACGAGGTAAATCATAGGTTTTAATCTTAATCTCTGCCGAACTGTTCTCTTTACTCAACAAACAGTTTGACATCCGCTGCTCCCATCGGTCAAGGCCACCTCAGCGCCTCTTCGAGAAATAGAGCGGTGGCGTGCCCTTCCTCGAAGCTGGTTTCCGGAACCGCGCCCGGAGCACTGCAAGAGTCTTTATGCGTTAGTCGCTATTTTGTTATAGTGCCTATCACATTGCCTGGAAGCTGGCGATCGCGTGCCTTTGGGCAATCCATGGAGGAACCGATGCCTGGAGTGAGGACGGCGCGGAGGATTGTTGTCGAACGATTTGAAAACGATGTGACGGTGGGACTTCGTGAGCGTAAGAAAGCCCGCCTGCGTCAGCAGATCATCGATACCTCGATCAAACTGTTTCGCAAGCGCGGTTTCGAGAACACACGAATCGACGACATCGTACAAGTTCTAGAGATTAGCCAGCCCACGTTCTTCCGGTATTTTTCCAGCAAAGACGCGGTTCTGCGAGAGGTCGGGGAACGCGGATTCGCTTGCGTCAGGGACCGGCTGCGCTCAGAGTTATCTACCGATGCGACCACGGCTGAACGTCTGCGCCGCTTGTATGTCAGCATGGCAAAGGAAGTCGAGGCGGATCGCAGCTTGTGGCAGGCGGTTGTCCTTTCGGGCGCGATGGACCCAGTGCGTTGCTCCAATGTGCGCGGACACGAGGAAGCCACGGTTGGCTTGCTGCGTGAGATTCTGGCCCAGGGACAAAAGAGGGGCGAAATTACGCACGATTTTCCAGTCGTCCATTTGGCGGAATTTATGGAGGGCCTCTACAACACTGTCGTACGGCAGTGGGCAGTTGATTTGACCGGGCCGCACAAGCTGACAGAGCGAGTACGCAGCGCAGTAGAGTTTTTCCTTCGAGGGCTCCAGCCCTGAATTCTTCTAGTAGTGCAGCCAACGCTTTGTAGACGTCGTTCCCGAGAGGAAGAAGATGAAAGCCGCCGTGCTCCGCGACTTCAAGACTCCACTTACCGTTCAGGATGTTCCTCTTCCCCAACCCACAGAGAGCGAAGTTCTGATCAAGGTTGAAGTTTGCGGCGTGTGCCACTCCGATTTGCACGTCGCGGATGGCGATTGGTCTCAGTTGGCTGCGATCGTCAAGAAACCGCTCATCCTCGGGCACGAAGTGGTCGGTACGATTGTTGGGGCCGGCTCGGAGGTGCAGGGTGTGAAGGTCGGCGACCGCGTCGGCGTGCCCTGGATCCATTGGACCTGCGGAAAGTGTGAGTTTTGCCGGGAAGGCAACGAGAACCTTTGCGTTCGGCAGCAAATTACCGGTGTGACCGTGGACGGTGGCTACGCCGAATTTGTGAAAGCACCCGCTACGCATGTCGCCCGGATCCCCGACAATCTTGCCTCCGAGCAGGCCGCTCCTCTGTTATGTGCCGGGGTTACCGTCCATCGCGCCCTTAAGCAGTCACGCATCACCAACGGTCAACGCTTAGCCGTGTTTGGAGTAGGCGGGCTGGGGCACCTCGCTGTCCAGATCGGCCGCGAACTCGGAGCGGACGTCACCGCGATTGACATCAGCGAAGAAAAACTCGCTCTGGCCAAATCGCTCGGAGCCTCCAGAACGCTGAATGCCGCATCTGACAAAGTCGTGCAGCAATTGCGGTCACAAGGCGGAGTTCACGTTGCCCTGGTGACGTCCGCGGCAAAAGCCGCCTATGACATGGCGTTTTATTGTGTGCGGCCCACCGGGGTTCTGCTCGCCGTGGGCTTGCCCGCGCAGGACATTTGTTTTCCACCCATTCTGATGGCGGCGGGAGAAATCCGGATTCAGGCTTCAGCCGTTGGTACGCGACAGGATCTGCAGGAAATTCTCGCCATGGGTGCGGCGGGGAAGGTTCACTGTGAAGTTGCAACCCAGCCATTGTCCGGGGCGAACGAAGTACTGGAGCAACTGCGGCGGGGACAAGTTTCTGGCCGGCTGGTGTTGCACATCGGTTCGTAGGTTGTTCATCGGAATGCGATGCGCGTTGACGTTAGTCGCTAAATTGTGATATTGACTATCACTTTGTGCAAAGACGAAACTTCGGGCCAGGAGCTTTCCAGGTCGTGAATGCCAGGCAGTTGTTCGATCTTACCGGGCGCGTCGCCATCGTCACCGGTGGTTCCATCGGACTTGGCCGCCAGATGGCCGAAGGATTGGCGGAGATGGGAGCGAATCTG
This sequence comes from Binatus sp. (SeqCode), assembly GCA_035482825.1. Taxonomy (GTDB): domain Bacteria; phylum Acidobacteriota; class Terriglobia; order Terriglobales; family Acidobacteriaceae; genus Sulfotelmatobacter. The sequence goes on from DATHQJ010000164.1 coordinate 14,484, forward strand.
GCACTGTGTGCCCGCAAGCAGGAGCGCTGTCAGGAGGCCGCCGACCAGTTAGCCGGCCTGGGGGTGAAGACCCTCGCCCTCGGGTGCGACGTGAAAGACCCCGCTGCGATCCAGGAAGTGGTGGCATCGACTCTGCGGACTTTCGGTCGCATCGACATTCTCATCAATAATGCGGGCGTCTCGTGGGGAGCTCCGGTCGAAGAAATGACGCTGGAACAATGGAACAAGGTGATAGACACGAACCTCACGGGAACTTTCCTGTTCTCGCAAGCCGTGGGCAAAGCCATGATGGGGCAAGGACACGGCAAGATCATCAACATGGCTTCGGTAGCGGGCCTGGGCGGAGCTTCTTCGGATCTGCAAGCCATTGGCTACCACGCCAGCAAAGGCGGGGTCATTGCCTTCACCAAAGATCTGGCGTGCAAATGGGCGGCGCACAATATCCAGGTCAATGCCATCGCTCCGGGCTGGTTTCCCACACACATGTCCAACTGGATTCTCGAGCACCGCAAGGAGTCCCTGCTGGAAAAGATTCCTCTTCACCGTTTTGGCGGCGACCATGACTTGAAGGGCGCTGCAATTTTTCTGGCTTCCGATGCCTCGGCCTACGTTACAGGCCATGTTCTTGTCGTCGACGGAGGCCAGACCGCCTGGTAGTTGCCGCTCATGAATATTCCACTCACGCCCGTTCGCTTCCTCCGTTACGTGGAAAAACAATTTCCAAATAAGACGGCAGTGGTCTGCCAGGACCAGCGATTTACCTACGCGCAATTCGCCGATCGCGCCGCCCGGCTGGCTGGCGCTTTGCGGGCAGCCGGAGTGAAGCCGGGGGATCGAGTCGCCTTTCTCAGCATGAATTGTCATCGCCTGCTGGAGGCGTACTTTGGAGTCCTCGATGCGGGCGCCGTCCTGCTGCCGCTCAATTACCGTCTTGCGGCACATGAGCTTGCCTACATCCTGAACGATTCTGGCGCGACCAAATTGTTTTTAGGCCAGGAGTTTCTTGGTCTGGTGGATTCTTTTCGTCCGAAACTGACCAGCGTCAACTCCTACTACCTGCTCGATGCGGCTCCTCAGGCGGACTGGCTTGCTTCTGAAAACTACGAACAACTCCTGGCCGCCGCAACGCCGCACCGCGCGGATATTACTTCTTTTGACGAGAATTCCCTCTGCGAACTTTTCTACACTAGCGGGACCAGTGCCGATCCCAAAGGCGTAATGCTCACCCACAGGAACATCTATCTCCACGCTCTCCATATAGCTCTGTTCCACCATACCAAGTATGAAGACGTATTCCTGCATACGATTCCCTTGTTTCACGCCAACGGATGGGGCGCGGCGCACACAGTCACGCTGTCGGGAGCCACTCATGTCATGAGTCCGCGATTTATCCCACAAGAGATTTTTCGCCTGGTGGAGCGAGAGCGAGTCGGGTCCCTCAGCCTCGTGCCGATCATGGCTACAGCATTGTTGAATTGCCCGGATCGTCCCAAGTATGACTTGAGTTCGCTGCAGTGGATCACGATCGGGGGGGCCGCATCTTTCCCTTCTTTAATGCGTGAGGTTGAGCAGAAACTCGGGTGCAAGTGTTTTTCCGGATACGGTTTGACCGAGTGCTCACCCTCTCTCGCCACAGCCGAGCTCAAGTCAGACGTCGCGTGCGAACCGGAAGAGCGCTACGTGCTCCAGTCCATGACCGGCTACGCGTATCCGGGCGTGGAACTCCGGGTTGTGGATTTCGAAGACCGGGACGTGCCTCACGACGGCGAGACCATGGGTGAAATCATTGCCCGCAGCGACAGCGTGATGGCCGGTTATTGGAAGCATCCCGAGGCCAGCGCGGAAGCCTTGCGTGGCGGTTGGTTTCACACCGGCGACATGGCAGTGGTCATGGAGAACGGTTACATCCTGATCGTCGATCGCAAGAAAGACATCATTGTCAGCGGTGGCGAAAATATCTCGTCGCTGGAAGTGGAGAGAACGTTGTTGACGCATCCTGCCGTGTTGGAAGCTGCGGTAATCGCAGTCCGAGACGACAAGTGGGGGGAAGTCCCCAAAGGCGTGGTGATTCTAAAACCGGGATGCACCGCGACGGAAGCGGAACTCATTGAGTTCTGCCGCTCTAATTTGGCGCACTACAAATGTCCACGTTCGATTGAGTTCTCCGAGACTCTGACCAAGACTGCGACGGGAAAAGTGTTGAAAAAGGAACTTCGCGCGAAATTCGGGGGAGCGGGGCGCCGTAAGGAGATGGGATGGACCTGAATTTGACCTCCGAGGAAATGCAATTCCGCGACGAATTGCGCTCCTGGCTCACCGCCAATGTGCCCGCCGACTGGGCTGCGAGGCGCGAGGAATCGCTGGAATCACGCTTCGAATATCTGCGAGTGTGGCAGCAGAAGTTATTCGCAGGCGGATGGGCGGGAGTTTCCTGGCCTAAACAATACGGCGGCCGCGGCGCGAACCTGATGCAGCAGGTCATCTTCTGGCAGGAAATGGCTCTGGCCAGTGCGCCGCCGATGGCCAACACTCTGGGGTTGGGTTTGATCGGTCCCACCATCATTGCGTTCGGAACCGAGGCGCAAAAGACGCGCTACCTGGCGAAGATTCTTAGCGCCGAAGAGATCTGGTGCCAGGGATTTTCCGAACCCAACGCCGGGTCCGACCTCGCGTCCTTGCAGACCGAGGCTCGACTGGACGGCAACTTCTACGTGGTCAACGGCCTGAAAACCTGGAACAGCTACGGTTGGATTGCCGACTGGTGCGAGTTGGTGGTGCGAACCGATCCGAATGTTCCGAAGCACAAAGGGCTCACCGTGCTTCTGGTGGACATGAAGTCCCCGGGGATCAGTGTTCGCCCGCTTCGCCAGATCACTGGAGAGAGCGAGTTCGCCGAGGTCTCGTTTCGCGATGTGCAGGTTCCCGTCGAAAACGTTGTGGGAAACGTGAATCAAGGCTGGGATGTCGCGATCGGGACGCTCATGCACGAACGCGGCACTTTTGGCGCGGGCCTGCAGATTACATTTCGCCGGAACATGGAGCGCTTGATTGAGCTGGCAGGGCAGTTGCCGCGCAATGGAAAATCCGCCGCGCAAGATCCTTTGATCCGTCAGAAGCTAGCCCAGTGCTACGCCGAAATTGAAGTCATGCGGTGGAACCAGATGCGTGCCTTCAGCCGCATCAGCGCAACCGGAGTCCCGGGCCCGGAAGGATCCATTCAGAAAATCTTCTGGAGCGAGTTGAACCAGCGATTGCAGCAGGTGGCGCAGGAATTGCTCGGTCCGTTCGGCCAGCTTGCAGGGATTTCGCCGCACTCCATCGACAAAGGCATTTGGGCCCACGGATACCTGCGCTCGCGCGGCAACACCATCGAAGCCGGAACCTCGGAGATTCAGCGCAACATCATCGGACACTTCGTCCTGGGTTTGCCCAGGAGTTACTGAGAACAGGTCATGCAATTTGGATTGAACGAGAGCCAGGAGATTCTCAAACAGAACGCGCGCCAGTTTTTTGCCGGGGAATGCCCCATGACCCATGTGCGGCAACTGGCCGAAAGTAAGCAGCCGTATGATCCTGCGCTTTGGTCGAAGATGGCCGCCCAGGGCTTCATGGGCATAATTTTTCCGGAGAAATACGACGGACTCGGCCTCGGGAAAGTGGAACTCATTCTTCTGATGGAGGAAGCCGGTCGCGCCCTGCTGCCCGGCCCTTTCTGGTCGACCGTCGCACTTGCGGGCGCGGTAATCGACGCCGTTGCCAGCGATGCGCAGAAGACGAAATATCTCGCGCCCATTTGTCGAGGCGAGGCGCGATCGACTTTCGCTTTGCTTGAAGCCACCGCCTCCTGGGACTTGGCCGACGTGAAGTTCACCGCCCCCAATGGCAAGCTCACTGGCGAAAAACTTTTCGTTCTCGACGCCGACGTGGCTGACTTTATTCTCGTGGCCTCGCAGACTGGAGTTTTTCTGGTGGAAGCGCAGGCACCCGGGTTGTGCATCACGCCGATGCCGGCACTGGATCTGACTCGGAACTTCCACGCAGTCCGCTTCAAAGACACGCCCGCAGAGAAGTTGGGCCACGGAGCCAATCTCACCCGCGCGTTCGAGATCGCCACCGCGGCCCTGGTTGCCGAAATGGTGGGCGGAATGCAGCGGGTGCTTGACCTGACCGTGGACTACGCGAAGATGCGGAAGCAGTTTGGCAAACCGATTGGAACATTTCAGGCCGTCCAGCATCAATGTGCGGACATGTACCTTGAAACCGAGAGTTCGCGTTCGGCCGCCTACTACGCGGCATGGGCTCTGGAGCACGATGCTCCCGATGCAGCCACCGCGACCTCTATCGCCAAAATGTACGCCAGCGATGCTTGCCGCGCCGTGGGGAACCGCGGCATCCAGATCCACGGCGGCAACGGTTTCGCCTGGGAGAACGACTTACACCTCTACTACCGCCGCGCGAAAGCGTCTGAGACGATGCTGGGCGATGCGACGTTTCACCGCGAACGCATCGCCCGCCTGGTGATCGACGCTGTTCCGTCCTCTTGCGGCGGCAATGATCGGAGCTCACGATGAGCACTCTGGTACGGCTGAGCAAGAACGCAGACAACGACATCGCTGTCGCCGTCATTACCATCGATAATCCACCGGTGAATGCCCTCAGCCCCGGCGTGCCCGAGGGAATTGCCAACGCCATCGAAGAGATCAATAACGATCCTTCCGTGAAAGCAGCGGTCCTTATTGGCGGTGGTCGTACGTTCGTTGCCGGTGCTGATATCAAAGAATTTGGCAAGATCACTTCGGGCAAAACGCGCGGCGCCGGACTTCTTCCGCTCCTCCTCGGCATCGAAAACTGCAGCAAGCCAGTAGTGATGGCGATTCATGGCGCCGCTTTTGGCGGAGGGCTCGAGCTGGCCATGGCGGGCCATTATCGAGTCGCCTCGGGCGATGCGCAGGTCGGCCAGCCCGAAGTGAAGCTCGGCCTCATCCCGGGTGCCGCGGGAACGCAACGCCTTCCCCGGCTTGCCGGTGTCGCCAAGCCGCTTGAAATGTGTACCGACGGCAAACCTGTTGCCGCGGCAGAAGCCTTCCAGTTCGGTATCATCGATCGCCTGATCGAAGGGGATCTGCTTACCGGTGCGGTGGCCTTTGCCCGCGAAGTCGCCGCGAAGCCCATACCAAGAACGCGCGAACGCTCCGAGAAACTGGGTATAGCCGCGGAGAACGCGGCGATCATCGCGGCTGCCCGAGAGCGTGTGCGGAAGAAACAGCGGGGTCTGATCGCGCCGCTTGCCGCCATTGACGCGGTGGAAGCGGCAACCAAACTCTCCTTCGAGGAAGGTTGCGAGGTGGAGCGGAAACTCTTCATGGAGTGTCTGTTCTCCGATCAATCCAAAGCGCTCATCCACGTCTTCTTCGGGGAGCGCGAAGTGGCAAAGATTCCCGACATTCCGAAAGACACGGCCGTGAAGCCAATCCGCAGTGTCGCCGTCGTCGGTTCTGGGACCATGGGCGGCGGCATCGCCATGGTTTTTGCCAATGCCGGTATTCCTGTTCTGTTGAAGGAGGTCGATCAGCCCGCGCTCGACCAGGGCCTCGCCAGGATTCGAAAGAACTACGCCAGCTCGGTTCAGCGCGGACGCTTCACTCAGCAGTTCGTCGACGAGCGGGTGGCGCTGATTACTCCCACTCTCAGCTACGACCACTTCGCCAACGCCGATATGGTGGTAGAGGCAGTCTTCGAGGGCATGGCCCTCAAGAAACAGGTATTTCAAGATCTCGATTCCGTATGCAAGTCCGGCGCGGTTTTGGCGAGCAATACATCCACATTGAGCATCGACGACATCGCCAGCGTTACCTCGCGGCCAGAGTCTGTGATTGGAACCCACTTCTTCAGCCCGGCCAACATCATGCGCTTGCTGGAAATTGTGCGCGGAAAACGAACCAGTAAAGAAGTCATCGCCACCTGCATGCAACTTTCGAAAAAACTGGGAAAGATCGGCGTGCTGGTGGGAAACTGCCGCGGCTTTGTCGGAAACCGAATGTTCGGACCCTATCGCCGGGAAGCTCAGTTCCTGGTCGAAGAAGGCGCCGAAGTGGAAGCCGTCGACAATGCGTTAGTCGAGTTCGGCATGGCCATGGGTCCACTGGCAACGGGCGATCTTGCCGGACTGGATGTCGGCTGGCGGATTCGGAAGGAATATCGCCACTTGGAAAAACCTGGTGTGCGTCAGCCCATTGCTGAAGATCGTCTTTGCGAGATGGGTCGTTACGGCCAGAAGACTGGGGCCGGCTGGTACCGTTACGACGACCAGCGCCGCGCCGCCCCTGACCCGGAGGTGGCGGCCCGGGTGCGGAAGTGGAGCGCGGAAGCAAACATTCCTCAACGCCAGATTCCTGCTTCCGAAGTGGTCGATCGCTGCGTCTACGCCCTGGTGAATGAAGGCGCCCGCATTCTTGAGGAGGGTTACGCGCTGCGCGCGGTCGATATCGACATCATCTACCTGAACGGCTATGGGTTCCCCGCATATCGCGGAGGCCCCATGTGGTATGCGGACACCGTGGGCTTGAAAAAAGTCTACGACCGAGTGTGCGAGTTTCGCCGAGAGCATGGAGAACTCTGGGAGCCGGCGCCTTTGCTGAAGCGCCTCGCCGAGGCCAACCAGACATTTGCCGAGTTTAATCGAGACCAAAGCGTCAACGCGTAATCCGCACGGAGCATTTCTTCGTGCACCCTGGTTCAGGCTGGGGATTTTGGGGAACTTATGAGAGAAGCCGTAGTGGTTGCCAGTTCACGCACGGCGCTGGCCAAGTCGTTCCGGGGCTCGTTCAATATGACGCGCCCGGATGATCTTGCGGCCCACTGCATCAAAGACGTTCTGGGGAAGACTCCCAAGCTCGATCCCTTCGAGGTAGAAGATGTCGTGCTCGGTTGCGGGCAGCCGCATGGTCCGCAGGGCAATAACGTCGCGCGAATTTCCGCCATGCTGGCGGGCTTGCCCACATCGGTTGCGGGCACCACCATCAACCGCTTCTGTTCCTCCGGCCTGCAGGCGATTGCACTAGCCGCTTACCAGATCATCCACGGAGGCAGCGAGGCAGCGATTGGCGGTGGGGTCGAGAGCATTTCCATGACACCTCGCAGTTCCGACCCCAATCCGCGCATGCTCGAACAACTGCCGGGGCTGTACATGGTGATGGGCAACACCGCGGAAGTCGTCGCCAAGCGTTACAAAATCGGCCAGCAGGCACAGGACGAGTACGCGCTCCTCAGCCAGCAGCGCACCGCTCGCGCTCAGCGCGAAGGTCTGTTCAACCAGGAGATCGCTCCCATGCAAGTCACCAAGGCGATTCTCGATAAGAAAACCAACGAGGTGGTGAGTAAAGAGCAAGTCAGCGCTGACAAAGACGAATGCAATCGTCCTGACACAACGTTGGACGGCCTGCGGGCGCTGAAACCGCATTTTGATTCCGATAGCGGCCAGGGAACAGTCACGGCTGGGAATTCTTCGCAGCTTTCCGACGGCGCTTCGGCCACGCTGCTCATGTCTCGCGAGCGCGCCGATCAGCTGGGGATTCCCTACAAGCTCGTCTTCCGCGGTTTTCAGGTGGCCGGCTGCGAGCCCGACGAAATGGGCGTTGGCCCGGTCTTCGCCGTTCCGAAACTATTGCAGCGCGCCGGCCTGAAGATGGACGATGTTGGCCTCTGGGAACTCAATGAAGCGTTTGCCGTGCAGGTCATCTACTGCCGCGACTGCCTGGGCATCGATCCGGAGAAACTGAACGTAAATGGTGGCTCGATCTCTATCGGCCATCCCTTTGGCATGACCGGGTCGCGTATGGTGGGGACCATCGCCAACGAGATGGTGGCGCGCAAGGTACGCTACGGAGTGGTCACGATGTGTGTGGGCGGCGGTCAAGGCGCGGCGGGTTTGTTTGAGCGGGCTGGTTAGACGGGAATCATGAGCCGCGTCATTCTAGTCCGACACGCCCAGGCGTCTTTCCTGGAGCCGAACTATGACAAACTCTGCGCCACCGGCGAATCGCAAGCGCGCCTGCTGGGAGAGTACTGGGCCCGCCGTGGAGTGCTCTTCGGCCGCGCCTGGTCTGGTCCTCGCGTCCGGCAGGAGCAGACCGCGCGCTTCGTCGAGGAGGCCTATCGAAGACTTGGCCGGGAGTTTCCCGAGCTGGTGGTGATGAACGAGTTCGACGAATATCCAGCGGAAGCGGTTATGAACCAAGGTCTGCCACAGGTGTTGGAGAGATCTCAGGAAGTTCGCGATCTTCACCGCGCGTTCGAGGTGGCGAAGGGTTCTGACGACCAAAAAAGAAGCTTCCAACAAATGTTCGAGGCGGTCATCGGCATGTGGGTGAGTGGTGAGTTAGTGGTCGAAGACGTGGAATCCTGGCAAGACTTTTGCGCGCGCGTCGATCGGGGAATTACGACCATCGTAGACGGCGCGACGTCGCCCGGCGATTCCGTGGTCTTTACTTCGGGAGGTCCGATTGGCGTTGCCATGCGGCGAGCCTTGCACTTGTCGCATGCGGACACTCTGCAATTGACCTGGATGTCGCGCAACGCCTCGTTCACTGAGTTTCTGAGTTCCGGTAGTCGTTTCACGCTCAGTACGTTCAATGCGCATCCGCATCTTGAGGACGAGTCTTTGCTCACGTATCGGTAAGAGGCTTTGCAAGTTCTCCGAAAACGGAGAGTTCGAAAACTATGGCTGCCCCTTGTGATCACGCGGTTGCCGTCAGAGCCGGGGAAGAACTTGATCTGGTTCGGCTCAGCGCGTACCTGAGCCAGCATTTCGACGGCCCCGGTCCGGTTACAGTCGAACAGTTCCCGTCCGGTCATTCGAATCTGACCTATCGCGTGACCTGGGGCGGCCGTGAATTGGTGCTGCGCCGGCCGCCGTTCGGCAGCCAGGTCAAATCTGCCCACGATATGGGCCGCGAATATCGCGTGCTCTCCAAGTTGCACGAAGCCTATAACGTTGCACCCAAAGTAATTCTCTACTGCGATGATCTTTCCGTTCTCGACGCTCCCTTCTACCTCATGGAGCCGATTCGAGGCATCATCCTGCGCCGGGAACTGCCGCCCGGCCTGAGGCTCTCGCCCGCTGTGGCGCGCCAGATCAGCGAAGCGTTCCTCGACAACCTTGTGCGCTTGCACGGCCTCGACTACGAGAAGATCGGCCTGGGCGATTTGGGTAAGCCGCAGGGCTACCTCGAACGCCAGGTGAAAGGGTGGATCGAGCGCTATCACAAGTCAGCAACTCACGACCTGCCGGAAGTCGGACGCATTTCCGCCTGGCTCACGCAGCACATTCCAGCGTCGAGCGACGCGACCCTCATTCACAACGACTACAAGTACGACAACGTCGTCCTCGACTCGAACAACGTTACAAAAATAGTCGGAGTTCTGGATTGGGAGATGTGCACGCTTGGCGACCCACTCTCCGATCTGGGCACAAGCTTGGCCTATTGGACCGACCCAGATGACCCAGAAGAGCTGCGGGAAATCTGTGCTGCTCCCACGACTGTTCCTGGAACGTTGACCCGCGCCGAGTTAGCTCAACGCTACGCTCTGGCGACCGGACGTAGCATTCACGACATAGTTTTCTATTTGGCCTTTGCGCGGTTCAAAGTCGCGGTGATCATTCAGCAGATCTATTACCGTTACGCCCGCGGGCTCACGCACGATGAACGCTTCGCCACCATGCCGCATCGGATCGCGATCCTGATGCGCGCCTCGCTACAGTGCGCACAAGAGGGGACTATATGATCGACTTCCGATTCCAGGTCTCCTCATGCCCGGTAATGCCGCACCAGCCATTCCGCCACACAACAGGGCTTGTCGGCGCCTTGACTCTCGATCGTCACCGAGAAAATGATATCCACGAACTCTGCAGATTCCTTCACCGAAAGCACAGTCACGCGGGCGCGAATCGCCGAGCCCGCCCGCACCGCCGATGGAAAGCGCACACGATTCAGTCCATAGTTGACGCGTATCCCGACTCCCTCCCGGACTCGAATCGCCTGTCCGGCGAAATAGCTCACCAGCGAAAGCGTGAGAAAGCCGTGAGCAATAGTGCCGCCATAGGGCGACTCCCGCGCCGCTCGCTCCGGGTCGAGGTGAATCCATTGCCGGTCGTCGGTTGCATCGGCGAATTTCTGGATGCGGTCCTGAGTCAGAACCAGCCAATCCGTCGGAGGCAGTTCGCGGCCTTCGAATTCTTTCACCGAACTTAGATGGTTAATTTCGAAAGGGGGCATCGCAATCATGACGACACTAACAGAAACTCCCGGCAAGACACGAGGCTCAGCTTTTCTCTTTGAAGATGTCCTCCCCGCCCAGGTGTTCACTCCGGAAGATCTCACGGAGGAGCATCTTGCCATCGGCCGCATGATCGATGAATTCTGGGCCAACGCAGTCGAGCCCAATCTTCCCGCCATCCGCGAGAAGCAGCCGGGCGCCGCTCTCGCGGTCCTGCGGAAGTCCGCGGAACTGGGCCTTACGGGAATGACCGTCCCAGAGGAATTTGGCGGCATGGAAATGGATTTGCCTTCGCTGATGGTCGCCGCCGAGCACATGGGACGCGACGCTTCCTATGCCGGATGGCACTCCGCGCACACCGGGATCGGCACTCTCCCCATCGTGTACTTCGGCACTCCTGAGCAGAAGAAAAAATACCTGCCTCGATTGGCCCGTATGGAACTGCTGGCTGCTTATGCCCTCACTGAGCCATTGGCCGGTTCCGACGCTCTTGCCGCGCGCACTCGCGCCGACTTGGCCCCTGACGGCAAGCACTACATACTCAACGGCCAGAAAATGTGGATCACCAACGGTGGAGCAGCCGATCTGTTCACCATCTTCGCCAAAGTCGGAGGCGAAAAGTTCACGGCCTTCCTCGTGGAGCGAGCCTTTCCCGGCGTCAGCAGCGGCGCCGAAGAACATAAGATGGGAATTCGCGGCACCTCCACCACTGCGGTTTATCTCGATAACGTGGCGGTTCCCGTCGAGAACGTTCTTGGAGAAATCGGGCGCGGTCATGTGATCGCGTTCAACGTGCTCAACATCGGACGTTTGAAACTCGGTCCCGCGTCCGTCGGCGCCGCCAAGAACGTGCTCGCCATCTCCATCAAATACGCCAAGCAGAGAAAAGCCTTTGGCTCTGCCATCGCCGACTTCGGAGCGATTCAGCACAAACTTGCCGAAATGGCCATCCGGATTTTTGCAGCGGAGTCCATGATCTGGCGCGTGGCCGGTCTCATCGAAAGCCAAATGCAGGCGTCCGCCGAACAGCGGCAGAGTTCGATCACGGAGATGCAGGCCCTGGAGGAGTACGCGGCGGAATGCTCGATGGTGAAAGTCTTCGCCTCCGAGATGCTCGATTACGTGGTGGACGAAGGCGTCCAGATCCACGGCGGTTACGGTTTTCATCAGGACTATGCAGTCGAGCGAGCCTATCGCGATTCGCGCATCAATCGCCTCTTTGAAGGCACCAACGAAATCAACCGGCTGGTCATTATGGGTATGCCCTTGAAGCGTGCGGCCCGCGGGCAGTTGCCTCTTTTCGAAGCAGCGCGCGCCGTCTTGAACCAGAGTGCCCCCCCCAGCCTCTCGAATGAGAAGCAGGCCGTTACCGAGGAAGATCGCCTGGTTCGCAGCGCAAAGACAATCGCCCTCCTGACGCTTGCCGTCGCTCACGAAAAATATGGCGCTCAGCTCGAGAAGCACCAGGAAGTCATCATGAACCTCTCCGATATCGCCATGGAGGTCTTCGCCATGGAATCCGGCCTGCTTCGTACGAAGAAGCTGAAATTATCTGGCAAGGGCGAAAACGCCCTCGACATCTGCGCTGTATCCCTGCGCGACGCTACCGCTCGGATTGAGGGGTTCTCACGCACGGTGCTGAGTGCCTGCTGCGAAGGAGACGTATTGCGCAAGCATCTCGCAACCGTGCGTAGCTATGCGGATCACACGCCGGTAAACTCCATCGCCTTGCGTCGCCAGATTGCGGCTCGACTCTTGTCCAGTGAGCGCTACACCGTCTGACTCGAAAGGAAAGCATCATGGCATTGGTCAATCACAGATTCACCCTCGCTTCCCGCCCTGTGGGTATGCCGACGCGCACCGACTGGGCCTACGAGGAAGAGACGGTTCGGGAGTTGCATGAAGGCGAAGTGCTGATCAGGGTCCTGTTTATATCGCTTGACCCGGCCATGCGTGGCTGGATGAACCAGAGCAGATCTTACGTCCCGCCCGTCGCGATCGGCGAAGTGATGCGGGCGTTGGCGCTCGGCCAGGTGGCTGCCTCCAGGAACCCCCGTTTCGCTGTGGGGAAACATGTCTCGGGAACCTTTGGCGTCCAGGAATATTTCATCTCCGAGGGAAAGGGCCTGATCGAAGTCGACCCGCGTGTAGCGCAGCTTCCCACTTTCCTCAACGTGTTGGGCATGACGGGGATGACCGCATATTTCGGCTTGCTCGAAACCGGCCAGCCGCAACCGGGCGACACGGTAGTCGTCTCAGGGGCTGCAGGGGCCGTGGGCTCCGTCGTAGGACAGATTGCCAAAATCAAGGGTTGCCGGGCGGTCGGCATCGCGGGCGGCGCCAACAAATGTCTCTACCTCGTTTCCGAACTCGGATTTGACGCGGCCATTGATTACAAGTCCGAAGACGTGAGTGAGGCGCTGCGGAAGAATTGCCCGCAAGGCATCAACGTCTATTTCGACAACGTCGGCGGGGACATCCTCGAGGCTGCGCTGGCGAACCTGGCCCGTGGCGCTCGCATCGTAATCTGCGGCGCCATCTCGCAATACTGCAACACCGGCCCCGTCCAGGGCCCGCGCAACTATCTCTCGCTGTTGGTTCATCGCGCGACCATGAAAGGCATGCTGGTCTTTGACTACGCCAACCGCTATTCCCAGGCTGCTCAGGAAATGGCGGGCTGGATGGCGGCGGGCAAGCTCAAGTCGCGAGAGCATGTCGTCGAAGGGCTCGCAACCTTTCCCGATACTTTTCTAAAGCTGTTCAAAGGGGAGAACGTCGGCAAACTGATTCTTAAAGTGGCCGCGGAGTGATCGCTTGCTGGCAGTCGCAGATCCTGATCGCGTCTGCAGTCGATTTGTTCTGGAGAGGAGCTTGAATGCCGTTCGCTGACAACCACGGAACAAAAATCTACTGGGACGAGCAGGGAACGGGCGCGCCGATTTTGTTGATCATGGGCCTGGGCTATCCCTCCGCCATGTGGTATCGCACGCGGCCGGCGTTGTCGGCTTCCTACCGCACGATCGCACTCGACAATCGAGGCGCGGGACAGAGCGATGTGCCTCCCGGGCCTTATTCGATTGTTGGCATGGCTTCGGACGCCGCCGCCGTGCTCGACGCCGCCGGCGTTCCGACTGCTCATGTCTTTGGGGTGTCGATGGGCGGCATGATCGCCCAGGAATTTGCCTTGCAGTATCCCGGGCGCGTGCAGTCCCTCATTCTCGGTTGCACGGCCGCTGGCGGACCGAACGCGCAGCGCGCCGAGCCGGCCGCGGTCGAGATGCTGAAAGCCCGCACCTGGATGAGCCGGGAACAAGCCGCCGAGGCCGCGGTCCCTTTTATCTACGACCCCGCGACGCCGCGGCACTGGATCGATGAAGATATCGCTCAGCGTCACCCTTGGCCGACCAGCCCGGCCGGCTATCTTGCGCAACTGCAGGCGATACTTGCGTGGGAATCGTTCAGCCGCCTGCCCCAGATCACGGCTCCAACGCTCGTAATTCACGGGAAGGTCGACCGGCTGGTCCCGGTCGGCAACGGGGAATTGATCGCGGCGCGCATTCCGGGTGCACAACTCGTCTTGATCGAACGTGCCAGCCATCTATTCTCGACCGATCAACCCGCGGCTGCGGAAGCAGCGATC
>DATHQJ010000165.1:0-24866 GCA_035482825.1 Binatus sp. (SeqCode)
GGCGCCTGTTCCTGGCCTCGATCAGCTTCTTCGTTACTTTCGTCGGGGTGCGCCTGCTGGTGGCGTCGATCACGCATCATGTTGGTCCCTTCAGCTACGTCGAGATGGGAGGACGGCATATCCACCACTTAGTCTGGGGAATTCTGCTCCTGCTCATTTCCGGCTATGCCGAACTCGCCGAGGTAGGCACCGGCGATGCCGCCAGCTCCATTTTTCTGAGCCGGTTGCTGGCGCTGATCTATGGAGTTGGCGCCGCCTTGACGCTGGATGAATTCGCACTCTGGCTAAATCTGGATCCCATGGCGTACTGGTCGCGTCAGGGCCGCGAAAGCATTGACGCGGTTGTGATATTCGGATCGTTGCTCGCCATCGGCGCCCGGGGCGCGCCCTTATTTCGCTGGGTCGCCTCAGAGGCTAAACCCAACCCGGTGAGCCGGGGAAAATAAGCACAACCCCACTCGCGTTCCCCCCCGCATCATCAACTCCCACCCTTGCGAAAGCACCTGAGAAAGCTGAGAATGAATCCATACGGATTCTGCTGTAGGGGCGTACATCTCTCCAGAAGCATCATAAATTGGGGTCTGCTGTCCCCCGCTCGCTAACGAGCAGGGAACGAGACTTGGGTCGTCAACCCTCGCCGGCCATGCCGAGCGGGCGTTGAAAAGCTACGTTCCACGAGGATGACATCAACTATGAGAGAACTTACGAAAAACCTGCGAAGGACTATTTTGCGCCGTTTCCTAACCCTGTTCGCAGTCACGATGTTGGTTGCAACCACACTGGGCGTTGCGCTGACGCAGCGCGCAGCTGCACAGGACCAGCCCGACCAGGATGATCCGCCAAGCCGTGTTGCCCGCCTCGGGTACATGCAAGGCTCGGTTTCATTTCAGCCCGCCGGAGAATCGGAATGGGTGGGCGCGGTTCCAAACCGCCCCATGACCACGGGGGACCAGCTCTGGTCCGACCGAGATTCCCGCGCCGAACTCTCGCTCGGATCGGCCGTGATCGACCTGAACAGCAACACCGGCGTCTCCATCCTTAACCTTGACGACAGCACCGCGCAGATCCAGCTTAGTTCAGGATCGATCAGCGTCCGGGTTCGCCACATGGACCGCGACGATGTTTTTGAAATTGACACGCCGAACCAGGCCTTCTCCATCTTCGAGCCCGGCCGCTACCGCGTGGAAGCCAGCGAAGATGGAACCTACACCGTGGTCAGCATCCGGGAAGGAGAAGGTGAATCGACCGGCAACGGACAAAGCTACAGTCTGCATGCCGGGCAGCGCGCCACCTTCCAGGGGACCGACCGGCTGTATGCCGACGTCGAGAATATTGGTGACCCTGACGATTTCGATAACTGGGCCTATAACCGCGATCACCGCTATGAAACTTCGCGGTCCGCGAGATATGTTTCACACGATGTCGTCGGCTACGAGGATTTGGATGACACGGGCGACTGGCGTCCGGATTCCGCCTACGGCAATGTCTGGTTTCCTCGCGTGGACGCGGGATGGGCTCCTTACCGTCAAGGTCACTGGGCCTGGGTCGATCCCTGGGGATGGACTTGGGTGGATGACGAACCCTGGGGCTATGCCCCGTTTCACTATGGACGGTGGGTATCGGTCGAGGGCCGCTGGGGTTGGGTGCCGGGACCCGTGGATGTGCGGCCGGTTTACGCGCCCGCTCTCGTCGTCTTCGTAGGAGGAGGCGGTGGATTCGGCGGCAATATGGGCTGGTTTGCGTTAGGTCCCAGAGAAGTGTATGTGCCGTCGTACGCAGTGAGCCGCGGTTACGTCAATCGCGTCAACGTCAGCAATACGACGGTGAACACAACGGTCGTGACCAATGTCTACAACACCACGATCATTAATAAGACCACCAACATCACCAATGTCACTTATGTGAACCGCAACGTTTCCGGCGCGGTGACGGCCGTTCCACAAGCGGCGTTCACCAGCGGACAGCCGGTAGCGCGAGCCGCTGTCGCCGTCAATGCCAGGGAGATTGCGTCAGCTCCTGTGAACGCGAGAGCGGCGGTGGCACCCACTTCCAACAGCGTGCTTGGACTTCACGCCAACACGGCGAATCGCGTGGCTGCGCCCCCGGCAGCGGTAGCCAGTCGCGCGGTTGTCGCCAAGGCGACTGCGCCGCCACCTCCGGTGCCTTTCGCGGCCCGGCAGCAGGCTCTGGCCGCACACCCCGGACAGCCCATCGCGCGCCAGGAGATGCAACATTTGCAGGCCGCGAATCCGCCCACTGCCGCGGCGCGTCCTCCAGTGAAGCAGGCTCCTCCGGGAAAACCGGCGACGCCAACCGTAGGACGGCCAGCAAACCCGCCGGGGAACATGAACGCAAACCGACCGGGTAATGCGCCGCCGAACCAACCTTCCGGTCAACCTCCGAGCCAGCCTTCGAATCAACCGGCGAATCGGCCGGGCAATCCGCCGGCGGCGAACGAACGTCCGGGAGCAAGTCCGGCGCAACCGAGCCGGCCCGTACCGAACAATCAGCCCATGCCGAATAATCGTCCAGCCGAACCACCGGTGCAGACGAATCGTCCGCCTGCGGCTCAACCGAACAATCGTCCTGAACCCAATCGGCCTGAACCGAATCAGCCTCAACCAAACAACAACCGTCCACCCGCCGCAGAGCCCAACAACCGGCCCGAGCCAAATCAGCCTCAGCCGAATCGTCCGCAGCCCAATCAACCGTTGCCGAATAATCGTCCTGCTGAACCACCGGCGCGCAATGATCGTCCACCCGCGGCACAACCTAACAATCGGCCTGAGCCAACTCAGCCTCAGCCAAATCGTCCGCAGCCCAATCAGCCAGCGCCAAATAATCGTCCGGCTGAACCACCGGTGAGGAATGATCGTCCACCCGCGGCACAACCCAACAATCGGCCTGAACCCAATCGGCCGGAGCCCCCGCCGCAGCGTACGCCGCCGCCGGCGCAGGCGCGACCAGCGCAGCCGCCTCAGCGTCCCCTAACGCCGGAGGAGAAGAAAAAACAGGAAGAGCAGAAGAAGCAGGAAGAGAAACCGCACGCTTAAGTGGTGAGCGCAGGCTATCGGCTACACCAGTTGAGAAAGGGCGTCCGAGATTTCGGACGCCCTCTTTTTTAGCGCAAGCCCGACCCTATCGCGCCGCTAAAATCGCATCCGCCACCCGCGCGGCTTCAACGGCCGCCTTCACATCATGGGTCCGCAAAATATGCGCGCCGTTCAGAATTAGCGCTGTCTCGGTCGCCAGCGTGCCGTAGAGTCGGCCCTCAGGCGGAATATCTTTTCCGTTCTTACCTAGGGTCCGGCCGATAAACGATTTCCGCGAAGTCCCCGCCAGCAACGGAAACCCCGCCGACTGCAGTTCACTGAACCGCCCCAACAGCGGATAATTTTCCTCGAAGCTCTTACCGAACCCGAAACCAGGATCGAGCACGATCCGCTCGCGCCGCACTCCTGCGATCACCGCTTTCTCTGCCCACTCTTTCAGTTCGCGTTTCACCAGCAGCACAATATCGCCCGGCGGCGGCAACGTGCGCCATTCCTCGGGACGCCCGCGCATGTGCATCAGAACCGCGCCACAGTTAAGCTCCGCGATCGTCTTCGCCATCAGCGCATCCCAGCGGAATCCGCTGACGTCGTTCACGATCTCGGCTCCCGCGCCTACCGCCGCGCGCGCGACAGCCGCCTTGTAGGTGTCAACCGAGAGCACCGCCGCGGGATGCTTCTTCTTTAACTCACCAATCACCGGCAGCACCCGCCTCAGTTCCTCTTCTGCGCTGACCGCGGGCGCGATGGCTGATGCCTTGAGATTCGTGCCGGCGCTTTTCCTGGCCTCGACTGGTTTCGCAATGCCGGCGTCGACGCGCGCTCCCGGCCGTGTGGACTCGCCGCCAATGTCAAGGATGTCGGCGCCTTCCTCCAACAATCTCTCAGCATGGGCGACGGCCTGGTCGCGATCCAGAAACTTTCCCCCATCGGAAAACGAATCCGGAGTCACGTTGACGATCCCCATGATCAGCGTGCGCTTGCCCAGTTCCAGCGCGCGCCCGCCCAGGTTCCATTGGAAAACAGGTCTCATGCGGCACGATTCTAAATCACATGTGAATGAATACTGAGTTCGCCTCTGCTCATGTGGCGACGGGCGCAGCCCGGCGGCCCACCTGCGAACCAGACTGGCGAGCGATCTCGGTCGATCTCGCTACCGGCGCCGCACCGCGGCCTCGCGCCGGCGCATTCCGCTCACCGCCCCGGGCCCCGTGCCCGTCGGAGGCTTGCGCATGCCGTCGAGCAGTTCCTTCAGAACGACCGCGTTATTGTGCGTTTGACTTTTCGACGCAAAGAGCAGGGTTAGGCGCTTTCGTTTGTGAGCTAGCTGATACAACTGAAGCAGGGAACTTTCGGCTTCCGGTTGCGACAACTCCTTCAGATATTTCTTGCGGAAATCCTGCCAATGCTCTGGTCGGGCATGGTACCAGCGGTGCAATTCGTTCGACGGAGCCAGGTCGCGCAGCCATGCGTCGATCGCTGCCTTGGCTTTCGTCAGCCCCCGCGGCCACAAGCGGTCGACCAGCACGCGCGCCCCGTCGCTGCGCGATGCCAGTTCATACACGCGTTTGATAGCAACCGCCATGACGAACCCTGGAAACGTTAATGCTTTGGGCTTTGCTTTATCATTGTAAAGCCGCTCGCAGCGCCGCGCACGGCTCGCGGTCTGAGGATGATGAATGCAAGTGAACGACGAGACATTGATGATGCAGTCGCCGAAAAATGATCGTGCCGGAGTTTTGCGCGCGACCGTCGCGGTTTTGTCGATACTCGCCGTGATCTTCGCTTGCGACGTTGAGCGACGAAAATCTGACGCCGAACTTGGCCTCACTCCGCAACAGTCCGCTGGCCGAAAAATCTACGACGCGCACTGCGACCGCTGCCATGAGCCCTATTCCACGAAGGGCAAGAAGGGTCCCGGGCTCAAGGGCGTATTCCAGAATAAATATCTTTCTCTGAGTGGACTGCCCGCCAACGACGAGCGTGTCATCGACATCATCCGCCTCGGCCGCAACGAAATGCCCGGCTACAGCCAGACCCTGAGTTCGCAGGACATTCGGGACCTGCTCGCCTATCTGCACACGCTGTAGGCCGCAGGCCGCCAACCGAGGGCATTCCGGCGTTTTCATGGGATAATCCGGTTGGAGTGATTCAAGCATGAAGAGCGTGGCGAAATCGGAACTTTTTCGCGAACTCCCGTCGGTGGACGAGGTTTTGCGAATGCCCGGCGTGGAGGCGCTTCCAGCCGTCCACGGAGCCGCGCCCGTCACTGCCGCCGCCCGCGCCGTGCTCGCGCGTCTGCGGGAAGAAGTCTCCTCCGGCCTGCTCGACCGTCCAGGGCTGCGACTCGCCCTCAACGGACTCGATGGCGCCATCGAAGAACATCTTCGCCGCGCTCTCCGACCCTCGCTGCGTCCAGTCATCAACGCGACCGGCGTCATCCTGCACACCAATCTAGGGCGCGCCCCACTCGCCGCAACCGCCCTGGAGCACATCCGCGAAACCGCTGGACGTTTTTCCAATCTTGAGTTCGACCTCGAGTCCGGCGTTCGCGGCAAGCGTGACACCCACGTCGATCGCCTGTTCCGCAGCCTGCTGAGCGAGGCCGCCACGGCTCATCTGCAGACGGCCGCTAAGCCTGCCCTGACCGAAGTCGAAAGGGCCGTCCCGCCCAGGCGAAGCCAGTCGGAACCCTCCACGGCAATCTCCACCATCGTAGTAAACAACAACGCCGCCGCCGTCCTCCTCGCCCTCAACACGCTCGCCGAAGGCGGCGAAGTAATCGTCTCGCGCGGCGAACTAGTGGAAATCGGCGGCTCCTTCCGCATCCCCGACGTGATGGCGAAGTCGGGCGCAACCCTTCGCGAAGTCGGCACCACCAATCGCACCCGCGTCACCGATTACGAAAAGGCCATCACCGAGCGCACCCGACTCCTGCTGCGCGTACATCGCTCCAATTTTGAGATCACGGGATTCACCGAACAGGCGTCCACCGCGGAACTGGTCGCGCTCGCTCGCGATCGTGGCCTGCCCTTGATGGAAGACCTGGGCAGCGGCGCGCTGGTCGATTTGCAGAATTTCGGCATCAGCGGCGAACCCAGCGTGCTCGACAGCCTGCGTGCTGGTGTCGACATCGTCACCTACAGCGGCGACAAACTGCTGGGCGGTCCGCAAGCCGGATTGATCAGCGGTCGCGCCGATCTGGTCGCTCGCATGCGCGCCAACTCCCTGTTTCGCGCCCTCCGTGTGGACAAACTCACCTACGCCGCCCTCGAGGCCACGCTGCTGGCGTACGTAAAGCGCGATTACGACGCCATCCCGACATTAAGAATGATGCGCCTCAGGAAAGAAGAAATCGGCCAGCGCGCCGAAGCGCTCGCGTCGCAGGTCTCGTCGCCAAGGCTACGTGTCGAGATCATCGACGGCGATTCGGTCATCGGGGGCGGCGCCGCACCTTCGTCAGTCCTGCCGACTCGCCTGCTCGCTCTAAGTTTCGAAGGCCTCAGCGCCGATGATTTGTCTGCCCGCCTGCGCGCTTCCGATCCGCCCATCATCGCACGCGTCACCGAAGGGCGCGTGCTGCTTGATTTGCGCACCGTATTTGCGGATCAGGATCAACTGGTTGCGGCTGCCGTCGACGGAATCGCCTCCTAGCGCCGCAGCATCCAATCTAGGTTGGCAACTCTCTACACTATCGGACATTCCACCCGCACGATCGAAGAACTCATCGCGGCTCTGGCGGTGCATCAGATTCAGGCTGTCGTTGACATCCGCGCGTTTCCCATGTCGCGGCGTCTGCCGCAATTCAATCGTGATTCTCTGGAGCAAACGCTGCCGGCAGCGGGTATCCAATACCTCTGGATGAAGTCGCTGGGCGGCTATCGCAAAAAGATTCTCGAAGAGTCGCCGAACATTGCCCTGCGCAACCCGAGCTTCCGCAACTACGCCGATTACATGCTCACGCCGGAATTCGAGCAGTCTATAACCGAACTGCTGGCGCTGGCCGAAAATTCCCGCACGACCTACATGTGCGCCGAGCGCCCTTATTTCCGTTGCCACCGCATGTTAGTTTCCGACTGGCTGGTCGCACACGGCCATGAGGTCTTCCACATCGATGGCTCCGGCCCAGTGAAACCGCATGCACTGACGGCGGAGGCCCGCCTGGTTGATGATCGTTTGATCTATCGTGGAGATCGCTTGCTGTAAGATTCAGCGAAAGGCATCCTGAACATGATCGTTGGCACAGGAATCGACATCGCCGAAGTCCCCCGCATCCGCCAGTCCATCGAGCGCTTCGGAGACCGCTTTCTGCAGCGCATCTACACGCCGGGCGAGATTCGCTATTGCGAATCCAAAGCGAACCGTTTCGAGCGCTATGCCGCGCGCTTCGCCGCCAAGGAGGCCGCGATGAAGGCTCTCGGCACCGGATGGAATCACGGCGTACGCTGGCGCGATTGCGAGGTCACTCGCATGCCCGGAGGCCGCCCCACCATGGTCTTCCACGGAAAGGCAGGAGAGTTTGCCGCTAAACTCGGCGCGAAAAATGTCGCGCTATCGATTTCGCACACCGTAGAGCAAGCCATTGCACAGGTCATTCTCGAGAGCTGATTCTCGAGAACTGAAGTGCGCTCCGGTGCACTGCTTCCAAATCCGCCGCGCCCATCTGCTAGACTGTCGCCTCGAATCCAAATATGCCCGCGACCTTAACGACTTCGGCTCCGCCGTCGAGCCGCACCGAAATCCCCGAAAGAACTCTGCTGGCCGCCCTGGCTCTCACCAGCTTCGCCGCCCTTTTGCTGGAACTCGCGCTCACCCGACTATTCTCCGTCGTCCTCTTCTATCACTTCGCGTTTCTGGCGATTTCGATCGCACTGCTCGGACTAGGTGCGGGAGGCGTATTCGCGTACCTGTTAAAGCCCAGGCTCGCCGCCACCGGCACGCGGACGCTAGCCGCGCGCCTGTGCATGGCGAATTCGATTGTCGTTTTGGTTGTGCTGGAAATCATCCTGCATGTCCCGGTGGCTCTGCAGGTTTCCTGGGCCAACTTCGCGCGCCTCACCGTGATCTACCTCGCCGCCGCCGTCCCCTTTTTTCTCACCGGACTTCTGTTCGCCGTTGTCTTCGCGCGCGAAACCCGCCGCATCCCCCGACTCTACGGAGCCGACCTCTGCGGTGGTGCGCTGGCCTGCCTGGCGATCGTTCCCTTACTGAATTTTGTTGGCGGACCCAACGTGATTCTGGTGGCAGCCGCCACCATGGCAACAGCCGGCATCATCTGGGCCGAACTTCGTTCGTCGCGCAGACATGCAGGTCTACTCGCGCTCGCCCTCCTGGCCCTGATCGGCGCGAACCACTCCAGCCGTCTGATCGACGTGGTCTACGCCAAGGGCATGTTTCGCGATCCCGCATGGGTCGAGTTCGCGCGCTGGAATGCGCTCTCGCGCGTAGAAGTCGACGACCAGGGTCAGGCCAAGGCCATCGTCATCGACGCCGACGCCTCCACCTACATCATGAATGCGGACCTTGCCCAGTGGCACACCACCGAGTGGGAGCATGACTTGATGTCCGCTCCGCCCGCGCTGGCCAACGTTCTCCGCCCGCACGGAGAGTTCGCCATCATCGGCCCCGGCGGAGGCGTGGACGTATTGCGCGCCGTGGCCAACGGCAGTCCCAGCGTGACCGGGATCGAAATCAATCCCATCATCGCCACCACGATTATGCGCGGCCGTTACGCTGATTATTCGCAGCATCTTTATGAACGCCCCGACGTACACATCCACGTCACCGACGGCCGGTCGTTCCTGCGCTCAACCCCGCAACATTTTGACGTCGTGCAGATGACGCTGGTCGACACCTGGGCCTCGACCGCCGCCGGAGCCTTCGCGCTCAGCGAAAATAATCTCTACACCGTCGAAGCCTTCCGCGAGTACTTCGATCACCTCAACCCCGATGGCATGATCGCCATCACCCGCTGGGAATTTCAGCATCCCCGCGAAGCCTTGCGCGTAGTCGCCGTGGCCATGGAAGCGCTGCATCGCCTTGGTGTTGCCAATCCTGCCCGCAACTTCATCGTCGCCTCGCAGGGATCGCTCGACGAGGACGGCATCCCGGTCGTGGTCCTCGCCAAGAAAACTCCATTCACTGCCGCCGAAGAAGCAGCGGTGACCAAACATCTCAACGATTACCCGGAAATCGAGCCCCTCTACATGCCCTCGGATCCAGGGCAGAATCCGTTTTCCAATCTGATTGCGAGCAACGATCCTTACGCTTTCGCGCGCGGCTATGCCTACAACGTCGCTCCCGTGACTGACAACGCGCCCTTCTTTTTCTTCACGCTGAAGGCCGGACAGATCCTGGGCGAAAAAGGTTTGCGCGGCGGCATCGACTGGAAAGTAAATCTCGGAGTGCTGGTGCTGCTGCTCGTGCTGGTGATTTCTCTGGTTGCGGTGCTCGCATTTCTGATTCTTCCCCTGGCGTTGAGAAGCGCGAAGGGCCGCCAGTCGCCGCTTCCGCTCCTCTATTTTGTGGCTGTCGGTTTGGGTTACATTATGGTGGAGATCGCATTCATCCAGCGCTTCGTGCTGTTTCTCGGCCATCCCACCTACGCTCTGACGGTCGTGATTTTTCTTCTGATGATCTCCAGCGGCGCCGGTAGCCTGTTTTCGCGGATCTGGCTGCCGCGCACGAATCTCTGCTGGGTGCCGCTGGTCCTCGTCATCGTCACGCTTCTCGCCGACGTTTTCTTCCTGCCCAGCCGATTGGCGGCTCTGGTCGGCATGGATTTCGGAGATCGCCTCGTGGTCAGCGGCGTTCTTCTCATCCCGCTGGGATTCGTCATGGGGATGCCGTTCCCTACCGGCCTGCGCGCGCTCGCCGCCCTGCCCGCACCCGAATTTCCCGCCGGCGACAGTGCGTCCGACAACGCCGTCGAATGGGCCTGGGCCATGAACGCCGCCGCCAGTGTGCTGGGATCAGTCTCGGCCATGGTCATCGCCATCCAGTTCGGGTTGACCGTAACTCTGGCCTGCGGCGCGGCCGCGTACGTCCTCGCCCTGCTGCTTCTGCCCGCACTACGGACCAAAGCGGCCTAGTTCGGCTCGGGTTTTTGTTATCATGCTGCGAGGAGCCGGTCGCGATCCTGAGCTGTTCGCGGGGCCAGCGCGCTCGGTCCGGATTGACATCATCCAGACTGGCATCATGAGGAGATCATTTGCCTAGCCAGAAGCAACTCAAGTGGTCGCAACTGCGGGTTGGGATCACGGTGATTGTTGCCAGTCTGACGCTGGGTTTTCTGCTGTTCCTGATGTCCGGAACCGCCGGCTGGTTCACGCCCCGCATCACCCTTAAATCCTATTTCGATAACTCTTCCGGTCTGCGCAATGGCGCTCCCGTGCGCCTGAGCGGAGTCGACATCGGCAACGTCACCAACATCCGAATCGTGCCCGATAAAGACAAGCATCTCACTCCCGTCGAAGTCACGATGAAGGTCACAACCAAATACGATTATGACCTCCGCCGCGATTCGATGACCTCGCTCGACACAGCGGGAGTTCTGGGAGAAACCTATCTCGACATCGATAGCGCCCAGGCCGTCGGCCCCCCAGCGCAGAACGGAGACACGCTGCCCACCGAGGTGCATCCCGACTTCAATCAGGTGGTGCGCGCCAGCCAGAGTACGCTCGAGAACATGGACGCGCTGTTGAAGCGCGCCGACCGCATCCTGGCCTTCGCCGAAAGCGGCAAGGGATCACTCGGCAAACTCATCTACGATCCCACCCTATACAACCGCTTCTCCTCCACGGTCGCGGAATTCCAGGGGATCGTGCACGAGGTCGGCAGCGGCGAGGGCAGCCTGGGACGCCTGATCAGCCGCAACGACGCCTACGACAAATTCATGGCCACCCTCGACAAATTGAATGGCGTAGTCGACGATCTGCAGCAGGGCAAAGGCACCGCCGGAAAGTTCCTGAAAGATCCCTCGCTCTACAACAACGCCAACGACACCATCGCCAACATGAAGAAGGTGACCGAGGACCTCAATGCCGGCAAAGGCACACTCGGAAAGTTGGCCAAGGACGAAGAACTGGCCAAGAAGCTCGATACCACCATCACCAAGCTCTCCCAGCTAACCACTGAACTCGAAGCCGGCCAGGGCACCGCCGGCAAGCTCTTCAAAGACGAAGCCCTCTACAACAACGCCAATGAAATGCTGACCGAGGGACGCAACCTGGTAAAAGCCGTCCGCGAAGACCCCAAGAAATACCTGAGCATCAAGCTGCACATTTTCTGAAGAGTGCGGGGTTTGATGGTGACGGTGCCCCGCTTCGCTTTTTTGGCGAGAGCTGATTGGGAAGGGCTCCGGCAATGTGGTGCGATGGACAAGGGCATCAGCCGTGCCGTTTCTTGCGGCCAGTCTCTAACCCCGGCCCAAGATGACCAACATAGTCATGTTGTGCTAGAATAATCCTATGCGGACGGTCAATATTGCCGACTTGAAGGCTCGCCTCAGCGCCCACATCCGGCGAGTCCGGGCAGGCGAGGAAGTCCTGGTCTGTGACCGGAACAAACCGGTAGCGCGGATTATTCCCTGCGGGCTGGAGGATTATTCCGAGCAGGAGCAGCGGTTGATCGCCCGTGGCGTTCTTACGCCTCCCGTGAGAAGGCGCCGCCCGTCCGCTTCCTGGCCCAAACCGGCAGGAAATATTCCCGACGGGGTCATGGATCGAATATGGGAGGAAGAGCGCGAGGGCCGATAGTTCCCCCGGTTGCTTTCTGGGACACGAGTGCCTTGGTTCCCCTCTGCGTCCAGGAACCGAGGACCGCCCATGCTTTGTCGCTTCACAAGCAATACGAGATTGTTGTCTGGTGGGCGACTCCGGTTGAGGTTGCGAGCGCTCTGGCTCGCCTGCTGCGATTGAAGCTGTTGAGCCCGCGTGACTGGGCCCAGGCGCGCACCACAGCGTCTGTTTTCGCGCAGGCCTGGACGGTTGTGGCACCCTCGAATGAAGTGCGTGCCAAGGCCCAACAGATCGTGGAACGCTACGACCTGCGCGCCGCCGACGCGTTCCAGTTAGCAGCCGCACTCGAGTGGTGCGGCGACCTTCCACAGGGCCGAAAGCTTCTAACTGCCGACACTCGTTTATTCCAAGCCGCTGTCCTTTGCGGATTCGATGCCCTGAACATTTAGACTCGACAAACAGACTCGTCAATGTTCCCCGATCCCAAACACCGACCCCAACATCAGAATCACCAGCACGCCCAGCGAAATCCATCCATACTTCCAATCTTTTTCCTGAAAAAATAAGAAGCACGCCACGACCACTCGCACCACCGGCGTGGCCAGCATCAGCAGAACTCCGGCCAGCTCAATATCGACAGAAAGAGGCCCCCTGACGAACAGCCCGGTGATCAGCCCGGTCAGCATGATGAAGAAACATCCAAACGCCCCGATGCGCAGCACCCAAGCCACGATGCTGTCAAACTTCGGCTCCCGCGCCTCGCTCATGACCACCCCTGCAACAGGTGAACGATCAGGCGGCCCGCCAGATAAAACATGACGCCGACCAGCAGATACACCACAACCTTGGTGTGAATGCGTGGCGCCAGACGCGCTCCCAGCAGCGATCCCAGAAACACGCCCACCGCCAGCGGCGCAGCGTATTGCGCCAGAATGTCGCCGCGCCGGTAATAAACAATAGCGCTGGCCGCCGCCGTCACGCCAATCATGAAGTTTGAAGTCGCGGTCGCCACCATCAACGGCACGTTCATGAAGAGGTACATCACCGGAACTTTGATGGGGCCGCCGCCAATCCCCAGCAGTCCCGAAAGCGCGCCCGCCACCAGCGACGCCGCCATTCCGAGCGGATAACGCTTCGGCTCGTAAGGCGGGATCACCGTCTCGTCGACGATCATCGCCGACTCGTCCTCCAGCGGTTTCACTTTGCCGCGTTTGGTCAAAATCGTGATCGCGCTGTACAGCAGAAAAGCGGCGAATATTCCTTCGAGCGCGCTGCGGTTAAAGTATCCGACCAGATACGCCGTGACCGCCGCGCCAAACGCGGTCGCCAGTTCGAGTGTCATGCCCAGCCGAATGTCAGTGGTGTGGCGCTGCAGATGAACCGAGGAACTCGCCGCCGAAGTCGTAATCACGGCGACCAGACTGGCTGCGATGGCCTGGCGAATCGGAATGCCGAAGTGCAGAGCAAGAATAGGCGTGAGCAGCACGCCGCCGCCGATGCCGGTCAGCGCGCCCAGCAGGCCGGCGAAAAATCCCAGAATCACCAGCAGAACGGTCACCACGGCAGGAGTGGCCTCCTGATGCCGATTTCCTCGATGGGGATACTAACCCTGAGCACCCTGTTTTGTGAGAGAAAAAAAATGGCGGGGAATCCCGTCGGCCGCAAGCTACGACACCGCCCGCGGCAGCGCAGCGGCATCGGCATGCTCGTGCGCGTGGTAACTCGACCGCACCAGCGGTCCTGACTCGACATGGCGGAAACCGAAGCGCAGCGCTTGTTCCCGCAGATAGGTAAACTCTTCCGGCTCGTAGAAACGCGCAATGGGCAGATGATCTTTCGACGGCCGCAGATATTGCCCGACCGTCAGAATGTCAACTCCACGCCCGCCCAGATCGCGAAACACTTCAATCAGTTCTTCCGACGATTCGCCCAGACCCACCATCACACCGCTCTTGGTCACTATGCCGGGAGAAAATTTCTTGGCGTTCTCGAGCAACGCCAGCGTCCGCTCGTAGCGCGCCCCGGACCGCACCACGCGATAAAGCCGCGGTACCGTCTCGGTATTGTGATTGAGCACGTCCGGCTTGGCGTCCAGGACAATTCGCAACGACTCTTCGATCCCCTGAAAATCCGGGATGAGCACTTCCACGCGGCAGTCCGGCGTCAATTCGCGAATCTCGCGGATGGTCTCGGCAAAAATTCGCGCGCTCCCAATGTTGTCGTCGTCGCGGTTCACGCTGGTCACCACCGCATGTTTCAGCCCCAGCGTCGCCACCGCCTCGGCCACCCGCCGCGGTTCATCCAGATCAATCGGCTCCGGCCGCCCCTTGGGCACGGCGCAAAACCCGCAGCGCCGCGTGCAAATATCCCCCAGCAACATGAACGTCGCCGTCTTGTGGTTCCAGCACTCGCCAATATTGGGGCACTGCGCCGACTCGCAAACCGTATGCAGTCCCAGCCCGCGAGCCAGTTTTTTCAGATTGTGAAAGTTGTCGCCCACCGGAGCTTTCGCCCGCAGCCACGCGGGCTTCGGCACCCGCACGGGAGCGCCGAGCTCAATTTGAATCAGTTGGGAAGACCCTGCCATCGTTTTTGATTCTATCAGTTCGGGTCTAGGCCAGATCGGAACCGTCGATGTCGTGGGGGCAAACTGCTCTCCGCAACTGCTCTTGGCAGATGCGCTACTTTTGCTTACCCTAGCAGCCTATGACATCTTCCCCCCTTCGCTTTCACGTCGCTTTCGGTTTGATCCTGGTCTGCACAACGGCCGCATGGTCTCAATCTCCATTCACTTTGGAGCAGGTGATGAGTTCGCCTTTTCCAAGCGAACTCGTGGCGGCCACGCACGGCAGCCGCGTGGCGTGGGTGTTCAACGCCAAGGGAGTCCGCAACGTCTGGGTGGCGGACGGCCCGGACTTCGTTCACACCGCGCGCCCGGTGAGTCATTACAGCGATGACGATGGCCAGCCCATCGCGAGTCTGCGCCTCACGCCCGACGGCAAGACAGTCGTTTACGCCATCGGCAGCGAATTGAACGACGCGCAAGAGAGCGCCAATCCTGAAAGCTGGACGAAGGGCGCCAAACAGCAGGTTTTTGCGTTGGATGTGGATGCCAAGGACAAAGCCGCGACGCCTCGGCTCCTGGGAGACATGGGCTGCCCCGAGGAAGAATGTGAAGACATTCAGATTTCGCCAGACAGCAAGTGGGTGGTATGGTCCGCGAAAAAGAAGTTGTGGCTGGCCAGCGTAGATGGGAAACAGCAGGCCAAGGAACTGGCTTCCGTGCGCGGAGCGGCGGTTCAGCCCAAATGGTCGCCCGACGGCAAACATGTCGCCTTCGTCAGCCAGCGTGAAGGTCATAGCTTCATCGCCGTTTACGATTTCGATGGCAGCGATATCCGGTATCTCCTGCCCAGCGTGGACAAAGATTCCATGCCGCGCTGGTCGCCGGATGGCAAATCGATTGTCTTCGTGCGCACCGCCGGAGCCGAGCACAAGCTGCCGCTGATTCCAGCGCGCCCCGAGCCGTGGTCGCTGTGGATTGCCGACGCCAGCACGGGCACAGGTCGCGTGCTATGGCGCAGTGGCGGCAGGCTGGAGGATTCACTGCCCGGGCTCACCGAAGACGGTTCGCTCAAGTTTACCGCCGACGGACGCGTAGTATTTGCCTCGGAGCAGGATGGCCGCAATCATTTGTATTCGATTTCTGCCGCAGGCGGTGAGGCCCAACTGCTCACGCCCGGCGACTTTGATGTGGAAGACGTTACGCTCAGCGCCGACAAGGCGTGGGTAATTTACTCCTCCAACCAGGACGATGTAGACCGCCGGCACTTGTGGCGCGTGCCGGCATCTGGCGGTACGCCGCCGCAGGCGTTGACCAGCGGCGAGACTATGGAGTGGTCTCCAGTCCAAACGGGCGATGGGAAGAGCATTCTTTGCCTCGGCTCCACGGCAACGTCCCCGGCCATGCCGTACGAAGTCACCGCGAAGGGTCGCGAAATGATCGCGAAGCAGGCCCTGCCCAGCGATTTTCCGTCGGCTTCGCTAGTGACGCCCAGGCAGGTAATTTTCCAGAGCGAGGATGGCGTCACCCTGCACGGCCAGCTTTTCCTGCCACGCAACACAACCGGAAAGAATCCGGGACTGGTGTTCATGCATGGTGGCCCCATCCGCCAGATGATGCTCGGTTTCCACTACATGGATTACTACCACAACGCTTACGCCGAGAATCAATATCTGGCCAGCCGGGGATACGTCGTGCTATCCGTGAATTACCGCCTCGGCGTTATGTACGGACGCGCTTTTCGCGAAGCGCCCAACGCCAGCTGGCGCGGAGCAGCCGAGTACAAAGACGTAGCCGCCGCGGGACGCTACCTGCAATCGCTTCCCGCCGTCGACGGGAAAAAAATCGGTTTGTGGGGTGGTTCTTACGGCGGCTTTCTAACCGCGATGGGTCTGGCGCGAAATTCAGACCTGTTCAAAGCCGGAGTGGATTTTCACGGAGTACACGACTTCAGCATCTTTCAGACGGAGCTGCCCGGCAACCTGTCGCTGCGCCCGCCGGACGCGGATGCCGCGATCAAGCTGGCGTGGGATTCCTCGCCCGATGCCTACGTGGGCACATGGAAATCACCCGTGCTGCTCATCCATGGCGATGACGATCGCAACGTCCCTTTCAGCCAAACCGTGGACCTGGTACAGCGGCTGCGCGCGCAGCACGCACCTTTCGAACAAATGATCCTGCCGGATGAGATCCACGGCTTCCTGAGGTGGAAGGACTGGGTGCGCGCCTACTCCGCGACTGCCGAGTTTTTTGACCGGACGCTCAAGCGCAGCGAAAAGATCGGGACCGGCAACTGAGGCCCGAACAGAATCGGGAGTCGGCTCAAGTCCGGCTCACCCAACCTCCACCAGCCCATACGTATGCTGCCAGAGCGCCCGCATGTGCACGAGAGCGCGGCTGATTTCCGCGGCAGAGATTTCCTCGTTCGGCCCGGCGATGACCGCCGCCGCTTCGTGCTTAGCCGCCTCCAGCAATTGCGCATCCCGAATTACGTTGGCGACCCGGAAGCTCGGCAGTCCCGCCTGGCGGGTACCAAAGAATTCTCCCGGCCCGCGCAGTTCAAGATCGAGTTCGGCGATCTTGAATCCGTCGTTGGTTTTCACCATGGCGTCGAGCCGCCGCTGCCCCTCCTCGGTAACTTTCCCCCCCGTCATCAGGATGCAATACGACTTGGCCGCCCCGCGCCCGATGCGCCCGCGCAACTGGTGAAGCTGCGCCAGCCCAAAACGCTCGGCATGTTCAATCACCATCACGGTTGCGTTGGGCACATCCACGCCAACTTCGATCACAGTCGTCGCCACCAGAATCTGCAACTCGCCCTTCTGGAACATACGCATGACCTGATCTTTCAATTCAGCGTCGAGGCGCCCGTGCAGAAGTCCAACTTTCAAATCGGCGAAAATCTTCCCGCTCAGTTCGCGATACATCTTCACCGCAGCCTTCAGCTCGCTCTCTTCATTCTCCGCAATCACGGGATACACCACATACGCCTGATGCCCCGCCGCCACCTGCTTGCGCACAAACTCCCAAACCTTCGGCGACTCATCGTCCGCACCGCAGCGCGTAACGATCGGAGAGCGCCCCGGCGGCAACTCGTCCAGCACACTGAGATCGAGATCGCCATAAAGCGTAAGCGCCAAAGTCCGCGGAATCGGCGTAGCCGTCATCACCAGCACATCAGGCTCCGCAGGAGCCAAGGTCGTGGGGGAAGAGCCTTGGTGGGGACGGGCGCCTTCGCCCGTCCCGCCCAGCGCAGCGAGGCGGGGGTCCTCTCCCTCACCCGACTTCCTCATCAACTTCATCCGCTGCAGCACGCCAAACCGATGCTGCTCATCCACAATCACCAACCCCAGCTTCGCGAACTCCACTTTCTCTTCCAGCAACGCATGCGTTCCAATCACCAGCTGCGCATTCCCCTGCGAAATATGCCGCCGCACTTCGCGCTTGCGGTCAGCCTCCAGCGAGCCAGTCAGCAGCACGATCCGATATCCCGCACCCTCCAGAATCCGTCGCGCCGAGAAATAATGCTGCTGCGCCAGAATCTCGGTCGGCGCCATCAACGCCACCTGGCATCCGTTCTCGATCGCGATGATCGCCGCTTCAAAACCCACAATCGTTTTGCCCGATCCCACATCCCCCTGCAGCAAACGCCGCATGGGATAAGGCTTCTCCATGTCCGCCGCAATTTCCTTCAGCACGCGCTTCTGCGCCGCCGTGGGATGAAAGGGCAAAATCTTTTTTATGGCCGCGCGGGCCCGGTCGTCCAAGCGAAACGCAATCCCGGTCTGCGCCTTCTGTTCGCGCCGTTTCAGCTCCAGCCCCAACTCGACGAAGAACAGCTCATCGAAAATCATTCGGATATGCGCCGGCGTGCGCGACGACTGCAGAGCCTCAAAACTTTCTCCCGGCTCCGGCCAGTGCACGTTCCACAACGCCGCCCGCGGCGAAATCAATCCCAGATGGGCGCGCACCGCAGCCGGAATCGGGTCCGCCAGCTCGGGCGTCAGATTATCGAGCGCGGTGCGAATCGCGCGCCGGAACCAGCGCGGCGTCAACCGTCCAATCGCCTCATAGATCGGAACAATGCGCCCAATCTCCAGCGACTCGGCGGCCTTCTTATCAGCGCCATTCTCCCCGGAGTCGGTCGGGTCGCCCAGAACTTCAAACTGCGGCTGAACGATTTGCAGCTCCCGGCTGCGCTGATCTTCTTCCACTTTCCCGTACAGCGCAATCATCTGCCCCGGCTTGAACTTGTCCTGCAAGTACGTCGCGTTAAACCACAAACAGCGCAACCGCGAACGCCCCTGCCCCACCGTAAGCTGAAAAATCGGCGCCCCCCGCGTGCGGAACAGCCCCGAATTGCGCACTTCTCCGACCACCGTCGCCATCTCGCCCGCCCGCAACTCGGAAATCCCCCGCGGGTTCAACCGGTCTTCATAGCGAAACGGCAAGTAATGCAGCAGGTCGCCGACCGTGTGAATCCCCTTGCCGGCGAGAACTTCCCCAATGCGCGGACCAACGCCCTTCACATATTGGACGGGAGTAGAGAGTTCAAGCATGCGCTAGGATTCCGTGGGAGTGAAAAAAGAATGTTAGCAGGAACCGGCGACCGGATCGCTCGCGAGTCCCAAGAGGTCAGCCCAGCAGGACCGTTTCGGTCTAAACTCGCAGGAGAACCGCGGGATCGCGGGCCCGGATCCTGGTCATGAGCGCTATCTCCTGCCAGCACGGTTGCCGCCGACCGAGCCATTTACAATCGAGGTGATGGGCCGCCAAACACAGCTACACGTGCTTCCCAGGGACTTGAACGAACTACTGGTTGCTATGCGCGACAGAGAGCCACTGGAGGTAGCCCTGCGGCGCGGAAACTCCGCCACACCGGAGAGCCAAGCGTTCATTCCTGACGATATGAGCGGACAGATTTTGGTTTTGTGGAGCGAACGATTCGCTCCCAACCTGCAAAGGCGTTTCGTGGCGACCGCACAGTCGCCCTATTACCTCGCAGATGAGCAAACGGAGCCGGTGTTCGAGCTGTCGCTGTCCGGTGTGACGACGTGGGAGGGCCGCCCTGCTCTGACCCAGGGGCGCATTTACGGGGTCTTCCAAAACAAGCAAGCGGAATTTGAGAAGTGCTATGAGCAAATCATCCGATATATCCGACGGCACTGGCGCAAGAATCCGGCTACGTGGATGGGCGGTTACGTGGGTCCAGCCGCAGGTGACTGGTTTGACCGTGGCGGGTTGCTGCTACCCAACTATATTCCGCCCGTCCGCAGCGATTGGATTCAACGTCTAGGCGAACAGCACCCCGAGTGATTGGCCGTAATATCGCCGCAGTACTCATTAAACGGGACGGCCAGTACTTAGCTGGACTTAGACACACGTCTGATGATTCCACAAGGTCGGCGTAAGCCCTTTCCCAACCAGGGTAACCCCACGTAAATAGAAGGCATCCGAAGACGCCCTCTATGGTGTCTAAACCATCGGTGCTCTACAATTTTCTCCAGGCCCTGCTGGCGATTATTCTGGGCAACGTGGTGTACTTTGCCCTATTCCCCTCTCTGCCTCCAGCCGCCCGTCACCACCCCATGCACGTGGATCTCGGCATGATTCTGGATTTCTGGTTCTGCCTGGTAGCGTACGGCCTGATCCGCACCGCCAGAAAGTGGCGCTAGCGTTCGTCGGTTCGAAGGGTTTGAAAGGGGCGGCTTTCTAGCCGCCGACGTTACTTTGGGCACTTCGGTAACCCTATCCCCAGACGTACACTTTCTCTCGACATGCCGAAACTCGCGGTTCTTTACGAAGCGGGCCAGGCGGTGCTGTCCACCTTTGACTTGGACGAAGTGTTGCAGCGCATCCTGGCCATCGCACGCGATTTTTTTCGATTGCCCAACGTGGCCATCCTCTTACTCGACAAAGAGGCACAGCAGCTGTGCGTCCGCTCGCAAATCGGCTGGGACCCCGGCAGTGACAAGATTCGCCTCGGCTACCACGACGGCATCACCGGAGCTTCGGTTTTAAAGCAGCGTCCCGTCTATGCCCCCGACGTAACGAAAGATCCACGCTACATCTGCTCCGCACAATCCACCCGCTCCGAGCTCGCGATTCCGCTCATGGCCCGTGATGAAGTCGTAGGCGTGCTTGACTGCCAGAGCGACCGTATCGACTACTTCGATGACGAGACCATTAAACTGCTGACCTTATTTTCCACGCACGCCTCAATCGCGCTGCAGAATGCGCGCTTGTACTCGCTGGAACGCCAGCGCGCCCGGCAACTCGAAGCCATCAATACCATCGCCCAGCAAAGCACCGCCGTCATGGATCTGGAGGAGTTGCTGGCCCGCGTCTGCTGCGTTATCCAGAAAGCCTTTGAAGTTTCGCACGTCTCGCTGCTCTTACGCGACGAAGGCGATCTGGTGATGCGCGCCCATCATGGCGCGCTCACCCCTTGCGTTCCGTGCGGGGACCGCTTTCCCGCGGGCTGCGAGCCCTGGTCGAGCGTGATCGCCACCAGCGGCACCGTCATCGAGAAGGACCTGAGCGTCACTCCTGAGCGCGCGCGGCTGTTCAAGGAGTCCGCTTCGCGCATGAGCATCCCGCTGATTTCCTTCGGCCAGACTCTCGGCGTGCTCACGCTGCACAGCGCTCAGCCCAACGCATTCCGCGACAGCGAACTGCCGTCGCTCGAGTCGGTCGCCGACATTTGTGCCAACTCCATTCAGAACGCGCACTACGTCGAGCGGGTGAAACAGCTGGCGTACCTCGACGGTCTCACCGGAATCTTCAACCGCCGCTTCTTCGAGCTCCGCATCATGGAGGAAATCGAGCGTGCCCGCCGCTACGGCACCGGCATGGCCGTAATCATGGCCGACATTGATGGGTTCAAGCGGCTGAACGACGAGTTCGGCCACCTGTTGGGAGATGAAGTCCTCCGCCAGGTCTCTTCGCTGTTCCACCAGCAGTTGCGCAAGATTGATGTGGTCTGCCGCTTCGGAGGAGAGGAATTCGCCGTTCTGCTGACCCAGACCACAGCCCAGCCGTCGGTGGCGATCGCCGAGAAGCTACGCCGGTCGGTCGAGACCTTTCAATTTCCGGGCGTGCCCCGGACCGTCACCATCAGCGCCGGTGTGGCCGCCTTTCCCACTCACGGCATGACCCGCGATGAATTGATCCGCGCCGCCGACAACGGACTCTATGCCGCCAAGCAGGCCGGACGCAACCGCGTCTGCCTCGCCGCTCAGTCGCAAACCGCCGCCAGCGGCCGCTAACCGCAGACCAGACCTTTTAGATGTCGAATGAATGCCCGCGCAATTCCAGGCGCATCCTATCCATCTGCATCTTCAGCTTGTCCTGGTCCTTCTTAAGTTCTTGCCGCTGCACCTTAGATTGATCCTGGCGAGATTGCTCCTTGCGCTTCTCTACGTCCTGCCGCACCTTCATCTGCTGATTGCAAAGGTTCTTTCGCAGTTCCCGAACCGATGTCTGGGCATCGTCAACGGCCAGTTCCATCTCCGGCTGCAGCTTGGCGACTTCCTCTCCCAACTCGCTCAATTCATCCGCAGCCTCAGCATCGATCACCGGACCATCCAGGCTCTCTTCTTCTTCCAGAAGGTCGCCGGATTCCTTGCGCTCGGGCAGAGTCAGGTTGATGTTCTGCTCCTTCTTTTCCCGCATCACACCGATGCTGACCGACCCGCCATTGCGCGACCTTACGGCATGCGTGAAGTCGCTGGTGTCATGCACCGCCTGGTCGTTGACCTTCACAATCACGTCCCCGGCTCGCAATCCCGCCTTCTCGGCCCGGCTGCCCTTCTCCACCGACCGCACCAGCACACCGTTCCCATTCTTCACCCCGAAGAACTCTCCCAGCTGCGGAGTAATGTTCTCCACCATCAGACCGCTGCGTTCCGAGCGCGTCGTCACCACCCATTCGAAGTTGGGCATCTCGATGTCCGGAATATGAATATCCGGAATGTTCACGTGGATATCGCCGGGATGCGGACCATGCATCGCAAACTCGCTGTGCTTGTCGGCGAGTTGCACCTTCACCGTCAGCGGTGCGCCGTCCCGACTCAAGCCGAAGCTCACCACGCGCCCCGGCGGCATTTCGTGGATCATCCTTCTCAGCTGCGCCCCACTCTCAATCGACGTCCCATTCATGGTGAGGATCACGTCGTGCTCCTTGATGCCCGCCTTGCCCGCCGGAGCATCCTGGTCGACCATCGTGACCTCGACCCCTTTTTCTTCTTTCAGCTTGAGCGCGCTCAAGCGTTCGGTGGTAATGTCCGAGATGTCGACGCCCAGATAGGAACTCGTGCCCGCGTCTTCGCTGGCAAACACCCAGGACTGCGCCGGCGAATCCGGTCCTGCCCATTTTTGTGCCGCGTGCGAAAAGGTGAGAAGCAGTGGCAAAATCGCAATGCTGGTCATAACGTATCTGCGCATGGTCATTCCCCCATTCAGCTTTATCTCGCGCGCCTGAAGCAAATATCTCCACTCGACGTCCGCACCTTCAGCGTCGGCCCGCCGCCATTCAGCTTGCCCTCGGCCGTCAACGTCTTCGGTCCCCACTGACCGCCTTCGCTGATGATGTGGATGTCCGGGAACTCCGACGTAATCCGGTGCCCACTGCCCATATCCACGCTGGCCCGCACGTTGACCGCTACATCGGACGCAAGATAAACCGTGATGTCGCCCGCGCCCGTTTCCAGATCGGAATCGTTGCGCTCGCCTCCGGTATTCACCAGCTTCACCGTGATTCCGCCCGCGCTGGTTTCCGCTCTCGCCGAGGGCACGCCGTAAAGCTCGATGCTGCCGCCCCCGGTCTCCGCACGAACGTGCCCCTTCGCCGAGGTCAGGTGGATACTCCCACCTCCGGTTTCGAGCTCCGCCGGACCGCCAATGTCACTCAAATCAATGCTGCCGCCGCCCGTCGATGCCTTGACCTTCCCGTTGCAATGACGCACCGTGATGCTGTTGCCGCCCGTTTCAATCGTCGCGCCCTGTTCACAGGATTGAATTTCGATGCTCCCGCCGCCCGTCTCGGCCACGACTTTGCCGTTGGCGTGCCGCACCGCGATCGAACCTCCACCGGTGTGCAGTCCAAGATCGCCGCTGACCGTGCCCACATCGATCGACCCGCCGCCGGTCTCGGCGCTCACTCCGCCGCCAATATCGTCGAGCCGCATGGTGCCGCCGCCGGTCTCGGCTTCCACTCGACCGGCCAGCCCCGTGGCATCCACGTTCCCGCCCTCGGTCTCGAGCTTTACCAGGGTCATTTCGCGCGGAACCTTCACCGAAAATTCTCCCGAAAAATGCCGCGGACGTTTCCCCCCTTGCCAATCCCCCACAATCCAGGCCGTCTCGCCCTTCACATAAGCCGTGATCTTGTACTGCTCAAACTGCCGCCGCGCATCCTGCTCGGAAGAATTGCCGAAATGCGTATGAACCACATAACTGATGCTCTGCTCCTGCCCGCCGCGCACCACCACGGTCCCCATATCGACTTTGATTCTCAAGACTTTCGCCGCCGCCAGCGACCCGGTAATCTTCTGTCCCCACGCATCGCCTTCGCGCGATACCTGCGCGTCCTGCGCCAGCACAAGGGGCGCAGCCAGGGCCAGCATCCAGGCGAGCCCGACAATCTGTAGCAACCGTTTCAAAATATCCACCTCAATCCTCATGCAAAGTTTGCTTCCGCATTTCTGGCCCCTGACCCCTAGCCCCTGACCCCTGCTCCTAATCAATCTCCGGCAACTGCGCCAGCATGGTCCGCGCCTGCGACTTGATGTACTGGCTCGAATCCTTGGCCGCCAGCGCCATCAGCACGCCGCGCACGCTGCCATCCGCCTTCACCGGCTCGATCAGCCGCAGCGCTTCAATCCGCACGCCGGAATTCCCATCGCTTACCAGCGCCCGCAGCACGGCGTCGCGCACGTTGGTATCGTTCTTCACATAATTTCCTAGCGCATCCAGCGACTTCAACCGCACGCCCGGATTTGTATCGTTCTGCAGCGCATACATCAGCGCGTCGCGCACCTGCAAGTCCCCGCTGCGCTG
Source organism: Binatus sp. (SeqCode) (assembly GCA_035482825.1). Classification (GTDB taxonomy): domain Bacteria; phylum Acidobacteriota; class Terriglobia; order Terriglobales; family Acidobacteriaceae; genus Sulfotelmatobacter. The sequence continues at coordinate 24,411 of DATHQJ010000165.1, forward strand.
CGCCAGCAGATCGACCGAATCCACCCGCACGCCCGAGTTGTAGTTGTTGCGTGCCGCGAACAGCAGCAACTGCTGGATTTCCTGATCGTTCAGCGGCCCCTGTTTTTCCTGTTCGGATACCGACTTGTACTTGATGCTGATCTGATTGGTCCCAGGATCCTGCGTAACCGAATCAATAGTGGCAATCGACGTTTGAACCGGAACGGTTGGGGGATTTTGAACGATTGGTTGGTTGTGAGGAATGAACTTGTAGGCAGATCCGATTCCACCCGCAAATCCAAAAATCAAAATCACCGCGGCCAGCGCCGGAGAGAACTTCATCTGCAGCAGCCAGTTCGCCGGATCAAACGCCAGCCGGCTGAAGAAGCTGCCTTGCTTGACGGTCTCCAGCCCTTCCTGCAGCCGCATGCGCGACGACGCCAGCAAATTGGGCGACGGATCGCCGAGCAGCGGATC
>DATHQJ010000166.1:0-9969 GCA_035482825.1 Binatus sp. (SeqCode)
TATTGATTGGTTCTGTAACATATTGAAAACAAAGACATTTATTTCCTAAAAATCGCTTGACACCCCTGTTTTTAGACTCATAAGATTTGCGCAGAAAGTTTTGACGGATTTCAAAGCTCCGTTGGAACTATTCTCCCTTGAAAGAAGAGGCTGCCCTGTTGCCGGGTGGCCTCTTCGTTTTGGTATTTCACTTCGCATGCACGAATAATGGTGCCGACGGGATCGCTCGAATTTCACTGCAAGGGAACTGCTCGGCGTTTTCTGCGTATCATCTTGTGGATCATCGGTTGTGAGTATTTGTACTGAAGGGGCGGAGCGGTGAGAAAGCAGTCGGGGAGGAGATTCATGTTCTGCGATGGATGCGGTAGTGCGGTGCAGCCCGGTCAGTCGTTTTGTAGTAAGTGCGGCAAGCAAATCGTTGGCCCAGTATCGCTGGCGCAACCGCGTCGGGGACGCGTGCAGGAGCATGTTCGATTGCTCGGCCTCTTCTGGCTGGCGCTGTCGGCCTTCAACACCATTGCCGGCATCGTCCTGTACGTCATAGCGAACACATTGATGGTTCACTTGCACCGGGCAGACCCAGAGGGTGGGCCGCCGGCGTTCTTAATTCCGCTCTTGAGTACGATCGCGATCCTGTTGCTGGCCAAAGCCGCAATCGGGCTATTTGCGGGATGGGGTTTATTGCAGAAGGAGCCGTGGGCTCGCGTTCTGGTCCTGGTGCTGGCTTTTGTCGCTCTGTTCACGAACATTCCGTTCGGCACGGCGCTCGGCATCTATACGATGTGGGTTCTGCTGCCCGCGGAGTCAGAGGAAGAATATGAAGCTATGGTTGCGAGGCGAGCGGCGTAGTGGAATTCAGAGCGTGTTCGCGCGCATGAAAGTCATCGCGACGGAGGTCCTGCGGTCAGATCTTTTGCGGATCATGAGTTGCTTTTTCTGCATCTCGCTCTCTCGGCGTCTCGCTTTACGCTTTCCAAGCTCCCGTTTAGAATCGATGACAGGCCGACGTAGCTCAGTTGGTAGAGCAGCCGATTCGTAATCGGCAGGTCAGCGGTTCAAGTCCGCTCGTCGGCTCCATTCTTTCAAGCATTTGCGATCAGTTCACCGCAACCTGCTGCAACCCTGCTGCACGAGCTATTCTTGTTTCGAGTTCCTTCATGGCGGCGCCGCACTTTATCGTTCAGGATGCGACTGCCGGCATTTATGTGGAGGGCAGCGTCTCCCCAAGTTTCCCCACGTGCTTAGCCAGTTCGTCGAAATTGAAGGAGTAACGGATCTTGCAGCCGTGATTTAGCAGGCGGTATCAAAGGAATATTGACGAGTCGATCACGCGAACCTGCGATACGAGTTCACGCCCCCACGGCGAGTGCCTTGCGTGCAATCAACCCGAAGCCTTTGGATCGAGCCTCTTGCTCAAGAGTCCTGGCGTGAGCACGGGCTGCGCTTGGATCAGTCCTGGCCTCAATTTCACATAACGCCAGGCGGGCCTCCAACTGGTAACGCAAGTTGCTGTGTTTCCCGGCTTCTGCGATGACCGTCTTGAGAGACTCGCGGGCGGCGGCAAGTTTCCCGAGCGCTGCCTGAACACGAGCATTGGCGATCCGAAACAAACAACTTTCCTCCCACCCCTGACTTTGGCCAAGCAGGGATTGAGCTTTACTGATCGCCCGAGTGGCGGCCGCTGTGTCCCCCTGATGCAAGGCAATTTGCGCCAGCAGGCTCTGCGCGCCGATCTCGTCGGCTGGGTCTTTATGCTCATGAAAAGAGGACAGTATTTCGCCAAGTTGCTGTTTCGCCTCTTCCGGATGGTTTTCCTCATTCGCGATCTCCGCCAAGCCTTGCTCGAGCATACCGGTCATCGCGGAATTACTGGTTTCACGGGCGAGGGAGAGAGCCTCGGAAAAAGTCTGGTGTGCGCTGTCCAGCTTGCCTTCCAGTTTGGCGATATTTCCCAGGTAGAAGAGATCGCCGACGATCATGTGCTGGTTACCGCTCTTCCGCGCCAGCTCAAGCGAATGTTGACAAGCCTGCTGGGCTTTGTCCAGATCGCCCAACATCGTGAGTTGGCTGGTTTTCTCGTTCAAGGCGTAAGCCGCACCACCATCATCGGCCACCTCGGTGAAGATGGCCAGCGCCTGGTCGTCCAGGCTCAGGCCCTCCGCCAAATCGCCCTCAGAAGCGACGGCCCACGCCACCCCCATCAGGGCCCAGCCCTCGCGGTTTTTGTCCCCGATTTCGCGGTAGATGGCCAGCGCTTCCTGATCCAGTTTCTTCCCGCCTTCAATGTCTCCTTGAGACTCGCGGGATGCCGCGATGGCGGTGAGATCGATCGCCGCTCCGGTCTTGCTTCCAATCGCGCGATTCACCGCCAGCGCTTGCTGGTAGAGTTTCTCGGCTGGCTCCCACTCCCCGCGATTGGAGTGAACATACGCGATGTATTCCAAGGCGTTGGACACGCCCCACTGATCTCCAACTCGCGCGTAAATCTCCTTGGCTTCCTGCGTAGCGGCAATGGCCTTGTCGCCCTCGCCCAGCGGGGCCAAAATAGCGGCTTCGAGATAGAGCGCTCTGGCCAGGAGCACTTCGAACCCGCTGGCGCGGGTCTTTTCTACTGCCCGAACGGATGCGCCACGACCCGACGAGTACTGCCCAAGCCGGATGTAATTCATTTCTTCCGCGAGGTCGATTCGCGGATCGTCTCGGGACGGAGACGGTAACTGACGGAGCGACTGGATCGTGGCCAACGCGTCGGTTCGCTTGCCGGCCTGAGTTTCTGCGTCAGCCAGGCGCAGCCCGTATTCGATGTCGTCGGGGAAAAACTCGAACAAGGTGTGGTAAAGATCCGCGGCTTTGTCCCACTCCTTATTCATCGCGCGAGACCTCGCTTCAATGAACAGGCGCTCCTTGCGTGGCAGTTTGCCTGACAACTCGAATGATTTCCTGGCTTCTGTGTTCGCCCTGCCTTCATAACCAAGTTGTGACCAGACTTCGGCCAAAGCAGAGTGGGCGAGCGCATATCCCGGGTCAGAGTGAATGGCCTGTTCCAGCAGATTCCGGGCGGCGATTGCATCAAACTGACGGAGCTTCTCCAGTCCCTCGGAGTACAAACGGGCCGCTTCGGTACTCGAGGGAAGGGAAGCTAGAACGCCGGCCGCCTGATCTCCCGAGACTTCCGGAACCGCGACCCTCTCGCGCAATCGTGCCCCGGCGCGGGCGACAATCTGGAATAGGTCAGCTTCTGTCCCGGCTTCAGAAATGACGGCCACGGTTTCTCCGGCCGCCGTGTTCTGGAGTCGTATGTCCAGGCGTATCTGTCCTCGGGCCTGCTTTCCCAAATCGCTGTAAGATCCAAGCACGACCAGATCGGCGCCCAGAGCTTGGCGAATCCGTCCTAGTGTGTCTTTAGACAGGGAGCCACCGCTGAGGACTGGGAGACTGGCTTTCAGGCCCGCCACTTCCTCAGACGAGACCATGCGCATCTGATCCCCAGCTCCCAATTCGGTGGTCAGCATCTCCGAGAAAGCCGTAGAAAGCCACGCCGGATCGCTCCGGCCTGACAGGTTTTGGAACCCCAGCACGGCCACAGATCGCCGTGGTCGGATCGCCACCAGTGGCAGGGCCGAAGGGGACTGTCCCCCCTGCGCCAAGTCACCCTGCCCCAGACTGCCCTGCCCCGGCCGATGGTAACGGTAGCCGACGGCCGCGCCCAGAGCGAGAAAGAAGATAATGCCTGCGATCGACATCACTACCATCCGGCGTGGCCTGCTCTCTTCGATGACCACCCGCGACCGGGAGTGGCTCTCCACCACCAGGCTCTCTTCTTCGGCGATGATGCGCACTTTTTCGGTGAAGCGATAGCCTCGACCCGGAACGGTAACGATGTAGCGATGCTCCCCAACCACGGCGCCCAAAGTTTTCCGCAGCACGAAGATGTTCTGCGCCAGATTGGATTCCTCGACGAAGGTATCGGGCCACACCGCCTTCATCAGATCGTCCTTCAAAACCACTTGTTCGCTGTTCCGGACCAGTACCAGAAGAGTTTCAAAAGCCTTCAGTTGGAGTGGGACAGGCTCGTTGTCGCGCAACAGGAGTCGCTTGCCCGAGTCAAGCCGAAAAGAGCCGAACTCGTATAACTCCTTCCCCTGATTGCTCATAACCCGCCTGATAAATTTCTGAGAATTTCCTAAAGACTTCTGAGGGCCGCTTCGGGCAGGATGCCTCCCGTCCGGCGGTGGGGGTTCCAGAAGTCGAGCCGAACGTGGAAAGCAATCTATCACGATTTCGGGGTCCAGCAAAGCATGTCCAGCAAAGCATTTGGAGGGCGAAATGGCGGCTCACAAAAGGACCGAAATTACCATCGAAACCGACCGGGTTCTGATCATCCGGCGGCGCCGGGTTCTTCGTGCCTGGTGCCAGGAATGCGGCCACGAGGTGGACATGGTGGATCCACGGGAAGCCGAGGCCATCACGGTAGTCACCGGAGCGGCGTTGCGCGATTGTGCCCAGTGGCATATCGCCCAAAGCCCGGACGGGGCCGGACTCGTTTGCCTGGATTCGCTGCTGAGGTCGGTGTAAGGGGAATCGCCGGCCGGGGGACAAAGGTTCGGCCGCAAAGTTCCGGTAAGGCGCATTGGCTGGCCCGTGCAAGTGCAGGTTGAGGGGGAGCAGCCGCGCGTGCTGCTGGTAAGCGCGCCGTAAGCACTGAAGGCTGGGATGCGGAAGCCTTGGGGGGATTTCCGCTCTCAGCCTTCGTGCCGGCCGCGCCGCCGTCGGGGCGACCACGGCCTGGGAGTGACGCAGAAAGGAAAGAAAGATGAAGCAATTGCATGCTCAAGTTGGGGGACGGCAACAGTGGAGGATAGTTCAAAAATTCGCAAATGGGGATGTTAGGGACTGACGGGAGATCGCAAACGGAAACAGAAATTCTGGCCCGGAGAGAAGACCGGATTCAAAGGAGAATTGAGATGCGAAAAATCGCAAGTTTGTCAGTAGCGCTTCTGATCGGCATCCTGGGTGTGCTCGTCCCCCGGCCCGCCTGGGCTGCGACCACGCCGCTTCAGTATCATGGCGGACCATTCCTGCAAAACTTTGAGATTTACCCGCTGTACTACGGCAATTGGTCCGAAACGGAAATCACTACGCAGCAGACCTACGTCGTGAATCTCGCGGCGTACATGTCGGGCACGGGTGCACCCGCCGGCCAGCAGCCCATGATGAAGCAGTACGGTGTGGATCAGGTCACGGTGGCAGCGGCGGCCACCGCCAGCCCCACGGCGACGCCGGCAGTCCTGACTCGCAACGCTGTCCTCAATATCATTCACGCCAACCAAACGGCGGGAACCCTCCCGGCTTTCGGCGCCCATAAGCTGATCGTCGTATTCCCCGCCCACGGGTTCAGCGTTACTGGATGCAACGGATGCGGAGGGTTTCACGCTTCGCAATCGACTTCGGCCTTTTGGGCGGTCGTCCCCGCTGACCAGGAACAGGTCGTGATCGCTCACGAAATCTTCGAAGCCTCCGCCGACCCCGCAGTCAACAATTTCCAGGGATGGGACGAGGCGGTCGATCAGTGTGACAGCGCCAGCCCGATTAAACTCTCCTTTGGACCGATCCCGCCCGCCACCGACAACACTCACGCGGGCGCCTGTTCGAAAACCGGATACACAAGCCTCAATGAAATTCAGGTCTATGGCTGGACCTACGCAAATTACAGGTCGAAGTACAACACGCTATGGACCGCGGGCTGGCGCCTGTACAGCCTGCAATCCTATGTGTTGTCCAACGGCACGGTCCTTTACAACGCGGTGTGGCGGCCCACCGGAAATCAGGGGGAGGAGCAACTCTACGGCGTAACCTACGCGGATTTCATTAGCACCTACAACACGCTTTATCCGGAGGGCTGGCGTCTCTACATCCTTCAGTCGTATGTGATGCCCAACGGTGATGTGCTTTACAACGTGGTGTTTCGGCCAGGAAATCTGGGTGAAACCCAACTCTACGGAGTGGACTACACGACGTTCCGCAGCAATTACAACACGCTGTATCCGGAAGGCTGGCGTTTGTCCATTCTTCAATCGTACGTCTTGCCCAACGGCGACGTGCTTTACAACGCGGTGTTCCGGCCGGGGGATTCGGGCGAAACTCAGGTCTATGGGTGGACGCTCGCCGATTTTCAAACCGAGTACAACAAGTTATGGAACCAGGGTTGGCGCCTGTACATCCTCGATTCCTATGTCATCTCCGACGGGACGGTGCGCTACAACGCAGTTTGGCGACCGGCGACTCACGGCGAAATCCAGGTGTATGACTGGACGTACTCGAGTTACCGCACCGAGTACAACACGTTATGGACGGAGGGCTGGCGCCTGTACATTCTCACTGCCTATGTGCTGCCGGGCGACGTGGTGCGTTACGACGCAGTGTGGCAGCAGGACACAGTCGATCGCCCGCTGTAATCTCTGAAGGCCCCGGTTGCCAACTGGACAATGGCCACTTGGCCGCTGTCCTTCGGTGATACAACGTCCAGCCGATGCGGGCGTATTCTTGACGAACAGGCGGTCAGGGCCTTCGCAGAAATATGGAATGTCCGCATTGCCACGGCGGCGTCAGTTCGCAAGCAAAGCACTGCAACCGCTGCGGTGGAGCCATTCCCTCGAGCCAGCACCTTTTGGAGGAGTGTGGAGTCATCGAGTCCAGGGCCGCCGCAACCCCTGCTCGGCCGTCGACTTCCCCACCCGTTCGCTCCAGCGACAGATGCCGTTTTGCCAGGCTCGGCGACCGGTTCATGGCCTTTGCGCTCGATCTCGCCCTGCTCTTCGGGCTGTTCGCAATCGTGGATGCATGGGCTTTTATGCGATGGAGCACCTTTGACGGGGCCGAATTGCAGCTCACTGCCGCTTCGCTGCTGATTGCTACAGCCCTGAACGCCACCATACTTTTCCTGTATGGCTGGCTGCTGGAGGCGGCATGCGGCGCTACGCTCGGCAAGGTTCTGGTGGGAATCCGAGTTGTTCGAACCAGTCAACGCGGCGCCTTAGCTGCGTGCGCTGTGCGCAATCTTCTCAGGATCGTCGACGGCCTGGGCTTTTATCTGGTGGGGACTGCCGTGGCAGCTTGCTCCGATGCTCGGCAACGACTCGGCGATATGTGCGCGCATACGGCGGTCATCGAAGAAAAGTTCGGGATCGCCGCCAGAGTGAGTGCGATTGTGCTATGGATTTTGATTCTGGCGGGAGCTGGCTGGTCTGTCCCTCGAATATGTTCGGCCAACAATCCTGTACAGACACGGTATTTGAACCAAGTGGTCGTCCGAATCGGTCGAACGGGAAATTCCGCCTACTTCCGTATCGTTTCGTTCACATTGGATGCTCATTCTTGACCCACGGAGTTGCACGGGCATCAGGAACCGAACGCCTTCCTGCGACTCGCTTCAATTTCGCTGGCTATCGGTCCGGGAAGGGTAGGAACTCTCAACCCTTCAAGACTTGGTGGTAGTTGTTGCTGCCAAAGGAGGGTCAAGGAGTGCAAGTGTGAGGTTTCAGCAGTTAACTGATTGTGTCCCTGTCTGTTCTGTTCCTAGGTTTGCGTCTGATCGGTTCAATAGCCTTGTGGCATGCGCACCAGCAGCGGTCAAAATTGGGCACACTCAAGCGGTTTTTACCCGGGCAGTGGTCGTGATCCCCTGCATCACATTCCTGAGAATACATCTCAACCGCATATCCCGCCTTCTGGAGATTCGCTGCGTATGCATCGAAAACGAGGTCGTTCGCAAATTGCCGCCATTCATCGCTCGAACCCGAGGCAAACTGGCCAATGGCAGCACACGATGAGCATTTCCAGTCCTCTGTTTGAGCATGCATACCGTGTGTAGTGCCAAGCACTTCGGCCTCGGCACGAGGCATGATTGTCCAGCACCTTGTGCATATCCACTTCATAAGGCCGCACTTTACGCCGAATTGAGACCAAGTTCCAGTTGCGTTGAATGACGGACAGAATCCGGAGCGAGCGCTCGTAGAGGGGTATTGTGTGCAATGGGGATGTTTCGTTAGTTATCGTCGCCCAAGCCTTCTACGCATAGCGATTACCTTGTTCCGTCGAAGTAGGCACGAGCCCCACGCAGAGCTTTGGCCATCTTCCGACGCTTTGGTTCTTCACGCAGGAATAACGGGAGACGTTCGTACCACTTCTGCGTTTCACCTGAGTCTCCGCCGTAATCGTGGAACCCCTTTGGCGGAATAATACTGTTGGGGAGAATTTTCTGTTCGTGGTAAGCAATGGCTCGTTCGAGTTGGGGCAGACCCTCGAATCGAAAAGTAAACGAACACACGTCAACAAATATGCTTTCATGAGGCCTAAGCGTCGGGTTCTTGTTGTGGGCTTCGATGGGCGCGATTGCATCGGGACTCCAGTCCACAATCCCTTCGGCACTCCGGGGACGGTGGTACCACTTTTTCCACGCTAGAGGGGGAGCTCTGAATCGCTCATTTTGAACCCGGCGGATCCCAGTGGCCCAGAACACCGATCATGAAGGGTGAAAAGCTCACGTTTCCGTAATGCAACGCGCCGTAATCGGGCGGATCACCCGGCCTCGGTGCGGGTCCGAAGCCGATGGCACTTTGTGCTGTCAGCGATATCGTCGAGGTCACATGAAGCTCGATCTGCGCTTGCAGGGCCGCGGTGGGAACGGCTCCCAGACCCGGCGTGGTGAGCTGGGGCGACAAGCTAAATTCGACATCCGGTTTGAATAGCCCCCAGTTGCGCTTCAGGTGCAGATTCACCAGCGAGAAAGCCGCCTGGTAGGTCGTGGGATTGTAGGGGTTCGGAGACATCTGAACGCTGATATTCGGCTCGTGAATCACATCGAGCTCGGTGTCGTCGTTACCAAATTTCCACTTGTCGAAGTTCCGATAAATCACAGTCACGGTATAGGTCGCGGGATCCGATCCCCGGCGGTAGCGGTAATTGGCGTCTGCGCCGGTGGCGATATCGGCGGCCAGATGGGCATCGTCTTTACCCTGATCCGAGTCGTCGCCACTTTCCGGGGAAAAATTCGCGGTCAGGCTGAGCTTGGGCAACGAGCGAGTCGTCCAGTAATACTTGGGCCACATGGACGGATTAAGATTAGCAGGCGCATGGGTCACCGCGCATACGCTCATGATCGCCCACTGCTGGTCGTCGGGCAACAGCCTCACCAGCGCGTCGAAGTCGCCCGGAGGCTGGAATTGCAGCGCTCCGATTCCCGCCCGCAGCCGCGCGATGTTGACCCCGCTCGCTTTGGGCGAAAATACAGCCAGGCCATCCAGCTTGGACGCGGCCTTGATTCGCCAGAGTTCGTCGAGCATGTCAGGCACGCTCATGCCATTCAGGATCTGGCAGGCCTTTTGCCAGTCAGGAGGGGAGCTCTGCTGCAGGGATATTTGGAGCTGATTGTGCAAGTCCCAGAGTTTCGGATCATCGAGAGAACCCATGTCACACCTCCGGCACAGAGTTGGGCGCGCCCCCCAGCGGGAGCGGCGTAATTCTACTTCATATTGTGACGAGAAAGCGGATTCAGTTTCATAGGAATAGCTTTGGGGCGACTGCAAGCCCGGAGTTCCTAATGTCGCGATTTTGCGTCGCAACCTCCTCGTCGGTACCTGTATCGCAGGCTGTTGCGCGCTGAGGCGGAAGCCCGTCAGGCTGCGCCTGCGGGTCGTGCGGGGGGCGAAGCCGGGGGTGAGAGGGATCGCGCGCTTCTCGGATGCGGTGCACCCAATTCGACACAACTGGACCATTGCACTCAGAACCCCTTGCCGGGGGATTGTGAGTGTAATGGGGATTTTACGACAGCTATCCTGTGCGGGAGGTGACCGATGATGAGTCTTACACGACTCATGGCAAAATGTCTTGGAGTGGTTCCGAACTCTTCTGCCTGATTGGAGTCTCTAACTGGTGAAAGGGCCGAGTGACGACTTCTATACAAGAGGCGCA
>DATHQJ010000167.1:0-45096 GCA_035482825.1 Binatus sp. (SeqCode)
GTTTCCCTTGGCACCGACCGCGGCTCCCAAGGCGCCTCCAATTATGGCTCCGATCAGGGCATGTCGTCCGCTGGGGCGTCCGCTCCACATTGCTGGGTAAGCCGGGCGGGCATACCGTGCGCCCCGCGAAAATGGCGGTCCAGAGCGCCGGCCGGGGAACTGGGCGAGGGTGACGTGGGCGCTTGTGTCGGCGGAAATATCCTCGGGCTGAGTGTAAGGACTGCGCGCGGCCGCGATCCGGTCGTCGGTCGAGAGGTGATTGGTTGGCTCACGATCCGTTGGCGACGGGCTGGTCGGAGCCTTGCTTGGGTTCTGATAAATGATCTTGCCGTGCGAGAAGTGTCCATTAGCCGATCCCAAGATCGCGCCGAAGGCTCCAAGGATTCCCGCGTCGATGATCGCTGAGCCTCCGCGCCCACCGCCGGGGCTGGAATTGGCGGCCGCTCCGAACACCGCCCCGGCTCCGGCCCCGATGCCCAGGCCAATCAAAGTGCTGTTGTGTTCGCGGCGCACCGCTCGAATGCTCTCCTGACGGAACGCGATCTCGCTCGGGCCAAAGAGATGCGCTCCGTATTCGCAAAACAGTTGGTCGTCGACCACACTCTGAAATCGGCAACTGTTGTGGATCACGTGGTGCATGTCTTCCACCGAGATCAACGTTCGCTCTGGCAGATTTTCGACGACCTGCCAGTCTCCGGTTTGCGCGAGCGCCGGTGACGGGATCAGCAACTTCATCAGCAAGCATGTCATCAGAGCTGGAGCGATTCTTAACTTTTTCATGAGGGTAAAGTAGTTCTGACAAGGGTCCGATTGTCGCGCGCCTATGGCAGTTTCAGGAGTGCCACATCGTCCAGGCAGCCGCAGGGGAGGCCGTCGCTGTGTGGCTCGTCAGAGGAACTGCCCGAGGGCTTGCCGACGGGTCGAGTTAGCTTCCAAGTCGAGGGAGCACGAGTCTCCAGGATTGCCTCGATCGTGCGCGGCATTTGCTTAGGCACTTCGAAGATCACCACCTGCACCACCGCGGATCCCGGAACGCGGTAGGAAATGCGGAAGAAATGGCGGTGCTGACGCACCTTTAAGAGTCCGACTGCAATGGTGGGCAGCACGCCCAGATGCCGCGCTACCTCTTTCGAGTATTTGCGCGACTCGATCGCAGCGTACGGGATCTCCACCTTGTTGCCGGCATGCTCAAAGATCAGCGATGTTTCTGACGTCGTATCGAGTCTGCCTACGGTGCCGGCAGCCACCCTTGGCAGCGTGCCTCCGACGTACTTTGCATGGCCGTTTTCCAGAGCGGATGCTGACAGCGACAGAAGCAGAAGAAAGCAAAATTGCAGGAGTCTTTTCACGCTGCACCTCCTCAGGTGTTGCTACGTGCAGCGTAGAGGATTCAGCCAAGATGACGGTGCAGTTTGGAGCACTTTCTCAAGTGCCACATGAGGATGACGGCCACTAAACTTTCGACTTCGCGATTCGGATCATCGCCGCCACGCTGCGGTCAACGTCATCGTCGGATGTCGCCCAGCAGGAGACGGAAATTCGCATCGCCGTACGCCCCTGCCAGATCGTGCCTGCACACCAGCAGGTTCCGTCGGCCTGAATTCCGTCAATGACGCGGCGCGTCTGCTCGGGTGTGCCGAAAGATACCAGCACCTGATTCAGGACAACGTCGTTCAGCACGCTAAAGCCGGCCGCGCGCAGCCGTTCGGCAAAGAGTTTGGCCTGGCAGCAATTGCGCTCGATCATTTCGCGTAACCCGCTGCGACCGAGCGAACGCATGGCCGCCCACAATTCGACTCCGCGAGCCCGCCGTGAAGCATCGGGCGTAAATTGCCAGGGTTCGCGTCCGGCGCTTTGGGCGAGATAGGCAGCGTTTCCGGCAGATAACGCTCTGCGTAGATGTTCGGGCTCGCGCACCGCAACGATTCCGGAATCGTATGGAACGTTGAGCCATTTGTGACAATCAATGGCCCAGGAATCGGCCGTGCTGACGCCTTCGAGCAACGGCGCGTAGAGCGGCGAGACTGCTCCCCACAATCCAAATGCGCCGTCGGTGTGCACCCATGATCCTGCGTCGCGAGCCCGCGCACAAATCTGCTTCGCAGGATCGAACGCTCCCGTATTGACGTTGCCGGCCTGAATGCAGACGATGGTGTGGTCGTCGAGTGGCGGCAAGGAATCTGCGCGCATGCGTCCCTGGCCGTCGGCCGGAACCGTAATCACGCGGGAGCGGCCGAGGCCCAGCATGGTCAATGCCCGCAGCACTGAAACGTGAACTTCTTCGCCAACCACAACGCGAATCGGCGGAGCTCCAAAGATTCCGTCCTCTTCTACGTTCCAACCCTTCCGCTGAAGCAAAGCTGAGCGCGCCGCGGCCAGCCCGGAGAAGTTCGCCATGGTGGTGCAGGTGACGAAGCCGACACCGCTGGTCGCGGGCAAGCCCAACAGATCCAGAGCCCAGTCGCGTACGATGTCTTCAAGTTTGGCGGCCACCGGCGACATAACCTGCATGGCGGCATTCTGATCCCATGCACCCGCCAGCCAGTTCGCCGCCAGCGCGGCGGGGAGCGTGCCGCCAATCACGAATCCAAAATAGCGTCCGCCCGTCGTGGCGACGGTGGCGGGTGAACCAACATTGTCGAGTAGCGCCAGGACTTCGGCGGGGTCGAAGGGATTCTCCGGCAACGCCCCGCCCAGCGCCTCTAGACGAGCAATGTTCTCAGCGTGCGGCGCGACTATGCGGTCATCAATGGCGGCTAAGTAGCGCGCGGCCCGTGCTGCGGTTTCGGCGAGCAATGCCTTCAAGAACGCCTCCTGTCTCTGAATCTTATGACGACTCGATGGGCTGGTTGATGAACTGTTCATAGCGCTGTAGTTCCGCGATGGATGTTTCCGAGAGCAGCGGGAAGGGAATGGCGCGGCAGCCGGCCGGAAGTTCCGCCGCGGTCAGAAGATCGCAGACCACTGCGGCCGTCTGTTTGAGTCCGCGCTGCCAGTTGGGCTCGCGGGCGTCGCGAAAGACCAGGCTGTCGGGATGGAATCCGACTGCCTGCAGCACGGCGCGCGCCACTTTCAGAAATTCCGGCCAGCGCGAGGCTACGCCCACCAGAGCGCCCGAGGGAGCAGGCAAATATTCGGCAAGCGAAGCGGGAACAGAGCGCACTTGTAGCGTGATGAGCTCAGTTCCGGCTGGAAGCAGCTGCTGCGCCGCCGCTACGCGGTTGGGCAGCGCTACCGGAATCCCGCCTTCCGGAGTCTTGGGACAATCCTGCGGAGCGTATGATTCGACGGGGAAGGTTACGGCGCGGGCGATCTCCGCGGCGAGGATGCGGCGCAACTCTTCGTCCGGCTCAATCAGCAGGAAGTGGTCAGGCGGCTGCAATTCGAGCCACTGCCGCAGGCGCAGCCGCAGCACGGGCAAAGTCACGCCCAGCTTTCGCGCCGCACGGAACAGGCGCGCAATCATCTGATCGAGGGCCAGCGACGGAGCGGAGGACAGCTCCGGCTTGCTGGCGCGAACGTAGACTCCGCTGCCGCGGCGGAACTCGACCCAGCGTTGCCGTTCGAGCTCGCGGTATCCCGCGCTGATGGTGTTGGGATGCACGTGGAAGCGGCGCGCGAGTTCGCGCGTGCTGGGCAGGCGCTGGCCCGGCGCCAGGTCGTCGCTCAAAATGCCGAGGACGACTTGCGTGACCAGCTGTTCGCGGATGGAGACTTCGCTGCCGCGGGCAAACCAGAATTGCATGGCCGCAACATCATACGCCGCGTCCGCCGCTTCGTGCCGCGCGCGGGCGAGACGCCCCCGCGACAGCCGGCGGGACGCCGGCGCTACTCCAATATCCCTTCCGTCGGCTAGGCGCTGGCTGAGAAACTGCTGGAACTCAACGTCGGCAGGTCCGGAGTCAGGGTCGCCAGACTGCCGGGACCATACTGCTGGATCTCCTGCAGCAAGGCACTGTAAGCCGATTGCGCCGTTGAGGCGTTATTGGCCTGCAGAGTCTGGCCCAACTGGGCATCGGCCTGGCTGCTTTCCATGGGATCGTGTACCCGGTGATGCAAATGATTGAGCGCGATTTTCTGCAGGTCGGTCTTCAGAGTGCCGTAGTCTTGTTGCGCCGCAGGTAGACTGCCAGACTGAATATCCCGGCCAAGTTGGTTGAATGTTTGGACGACGGGACTTTGCGACTGTGAAGCCGAAGTGCTCGCCGGCACGATCGCCTGCAGCGACGAGAACTCCTGGTTCGCCGTCGACAGATTGCCATTCTGCAAGTCGGAGCCCAGTTGCTGAAACTCTTTCTGAAACTGCTGCAGGTTGATGGGCGTGTTCTGGTTGCTGGATGGAATCAAGCTGTTGGTGGAAATAGCCGATACAGACATTGCGTCTCCTTTAAAGAAATTTGCCCTGGACGAGTTCTGCCTCAAGGACGGATGAATCGCTGACTGTCGTATTGACGATCATGCGATCCGACAATTCTCTCTCCGAGTGGGCACGCTCCATGCCAAACCTCCGCGGAGCGCGCTGCGGTTGAATCCACGCATTTCACGCGACTTCGTCACTCATTCATCGACGACGAGGGCTCCGGTGAGGCTTGCCCGGCAAGTGTTGCCCATCAGCAGCGCTGCAAATCCTGCCCATCTCAAAACCATGTCGTCAAACCATGTTGTCCCCTGCATTGCCGCTTTTCCTTTTTCGGCAGTATGATGAAGCGCATGAGCTTTTCCGAAACCATCTTCCTGTTCTTCCTGGCCCTCATCATCTTTGGCCCCAAGAAGTTGCCGGAGATCGCACGCCAGGTGGGGAAATACATGAACGAGTTCAAGCGCGCGTCGAACGAGTTCAAGGCCCAGATTGAACAGGAGATCTCGAATCTGGAGACCCATGACCGGCAGACGATTCTGCCGCCCAGTCCGCCTCCGGAAGGCGCTACCAGTCGCTCGCTGAATGCGCCGGCCAGCGAAGTCCTAGCGCCCGGCCCTGCCGAGACCCCCGCTTCGGAGAGCCAGTTGATCGAACCTTCGGCGACATTCGCCGCTTCTGAGGACGAACCGCTCTTCGCTTCCACTGACGCGAGCTCAAATATTGTTGCCACCGAAGCGATCACCCCTCCCGAAGACGTAACGTCTTCAGTCCCGCGGGAATCGCATGTTTGATTTTGCAGCCGCGCGAGGCAGCGGCGACGGCGAAAAAGAACCCATGACCACCATGGGTTTTCTCGATCACCTCGAAGAACTGCGCAAGCGGGTCGTCTATTCGATCATCGCTGTAGCTGTGGGCTTCGGCGCTTGCTGGTGGAAGGCAGAATGGCTCTACGGTTTCATGCAGAAGCCCATTGTGGATGTGCTCCACAAGCACGGCCTGCCGGAAAAACTGGTCTTTCTCAATCCCACCGACCCCTTCAACCTTTACTTGAAGGTTGCAGGGCTGGCTGGCCTGTTTCTGACGTCTCCTTTCGTGCTCTACCAGGTCTGGATGTTCATTTCCCCCGGCCTGTACCGCAACGAAAAGCGCTATGCCGTACCCTTCATGGTTTCGACCATCACGCTGTTCGTCTCCGGCGGATACTTCGGGTACCGCATCGTCTATCCGCGTGCGCTCGATTTCCTGATCACTTTCGGCAAGCAATTCCAGCCCATGATTACGATCGTGGAGTACACGCAGCTGTTTTTTAGCATCGTGCTCGGCATGGGCCTGATTTTCGAGATGCCGATTCTGGTATTCTTCCTGGCCTTTATGGGGATCATGAGTCCGGAGTTCATGATCAAGAATTTCCGCTACTCGATTCTGGTAATTTTTATTATTGCCGCAATCGTCACGCCCACTCCTGACATCGTAAACATGTGCGTTTTTGCGGCGCCCATGCTGGTGCTTTATGCACTCAGCATTGGCGTGGCGTGGCTGGTGCATCCCAAGCAGCGCGCGGCGCGGCAGGAAAAGCAGAAAGAGAAGCAGGCGTCATGAACAGGGTCAAGATAAATTCTGTGCGATGGATTCTGCTGGCCTGTACTCTCGCCGTTATGGCCTGTGACCGCGACAGGGATGCGGTTCCGGTGCAGCCTCCTGCAGCGAGCACTCCTGCGGAGAGTCCGGCGCTGACGCTTCCGCCAGATAACGGACCGCCTCCCGCGTTCGACGCGGACCGCGCCATGCAGTACGTAAAAGAGATTGTAAAGTTCGGCCCGCGGCCCGTCGGAAGCGCGAATCACAAGAAAGTCGAGGAGTACCTCGCTTCCCACCTGAAGGGCGACCAGGTCGAGGACGACATCTTCACCGCCGACACCCCTGAAGGCAAGTTTCCGGTGCACAACATTATCGCCAAATATCCTGGCACAAAAGACGGCGTCATTGTGATTGCCAGCCACTACGACACAAACTATCCGCTGCGCAATACTTCCTATGTAGGCGCCAACGATGGCGCTTCTTCCAGTGCGTTACTGCTCGAACTGGCCAACCAGTTGCGTGGCAGGACGCGCGACGGCTACAGCGTATGGCTGGTGTGGGACGACGCCGAAGAAGCGATGAAAGCAGACGGCTCCGGCGGTCTTCCGAAGGAAATGCCTTTTGAGGATGACAGCCTTTATGGCATCACACACGTGGCCGAGAAGTGGCAGAGCGACGGAACGCTGAAGAAGATCAAGGCGTTTCTGCTAGCCGATATGATCGGCGATGCCGACCTCAACATCGATCGCGATTCCAATTCCACGGTGTGGCTGGAAGACGTTGTGGGTGAGGCCGCCAAACGCCTGGGCTATCAATCGCACTTTTTCGCGCACAATAACACTGTTGGGGACGATCATGTTCCATTTACGAAAAAAGGGGTGCCGTCCGCCGATCTCATTGATTTTTCCTACGGCTACAACAATGTCTTCTGGCACACGACGCAGGACACGGTCGACAAGCTGAGCCCCAAGAGCCTGGCCATCGTCGGCGGCGTGATGCTCGAAACCGTCCGCATTCTCGACAAGATGGATCCGCTGCCGCCGAAGTGATTCGTGGGGCTGGAAGTCAAAGCCTTTAACCGCCGAGATCGCCGAGAACTGCGCGCAGAGAACGCAGAGAGACCAAGGAGTTTCTTTGCGACTCGCACTCCCCTGTGTCCCCTGTGTCCTCTGTGGTAAAGGTTTTCGATTGCCCCAATTTTGCTCCCGACCCTTCCCGCCATCCCATTTTGCGCTTTTCCAGAATTTCATTTCTAATGCACCCACCTATGCGAACTGTGAAGGCCCTGTTTTCTGCTGGCATCTTCTGCTTCACCTGCCTTGCAGTCACTCCTGTCGCCGACACCAACGAAGTCAATCAAGTCATTCAGGCCGCACTGCAACCCTCACCCTTGGAGACGAATCTCCAGCGTCTAACCGACGAGATCGGCGGCCGCGTTCCGGGCACACCGGCGATGCAGCACGCCATCGCGTGGGGGGTGCAAGCCTTCACGGTCGCCGGAGCCGACAGCGTGCATACCGAGGGTTTCACGATTCCGAATTCGTGGGCAGAAGGCGCCACTGAGATGACCGCAACCACGGCCTACCAGGTCGATGCTTCGAAGGTGGGCGGAGGAACGGTGTTGTCGTCTTTCCGCGTGCGTGCAGTTTCTGAGGCGTGGGCCCCTGCGCTGGCTGCGGTGAAGCACGTCCCAGTCGTCGACGTGGGCGACGGTACGGAAGCCGATTTCAAGAAGGCCGGCGACTTTTCCGGCAAGATCGTTCTGGTTCACACCGTTGTTCTGAAAACCTGGAACGACCTGTTTGGCGAATACGCGAAGGCTCTGCCGGTGGTCGATCTCGCTGTGAAAGGCAAGGCCCGGGCGGTCGCTTTCATGGCGACGCGCGAGCACGACATCCTTTACCGGCACACGAATTCGGGCGCCGGAGAGATTGACCGTCTGCCCATCGTGCTGGTCGCGCGCGAAGATGGAGAGCGCATGGCGCGCCTGCTGGCGGCTGGAAATTTGGTCTGGGCCGATCTCTCGATCCCGAATGTGATCGGCGGGCCGATCAAGTCCTCCAATGTGATCGCGGAAATTCGAGGCAGCGAGAAGCCGGACGAGTTCGTAATCCTGGGTGCGCACCTCGATTCCTGGGAACTTGGAACCGGCGCACTCGATAACGGCTGCAACGCCGTGCTGGTGGTGGACGCGCTGCGGGCCATCAAGGCCTCGGGCGTAAAACCGCGGCGCACCATTCGCTTCGTTCTTTTCTCCGCCGAAGAGCAGGGACTGATCGGCTCTCGCCTCTATGCCTACAACCATCGCGCCGAACTCGACAGGGCTGCTGGAGTCATCGTGTACGACTCGGGCACGGGAAAGACGACCGGCTACTCCATCGGCGGCCGCAAGGACTTTCTCTACCTTGCCAGAGACCTGATCGCGCCGCTCGCGCAATTTGACGTCAAAGAGATCAAGCTCGATATGGAGTGGGGCACCGACCACTTTGACTTCATGCTGGAGGGCGTGCCCACGTTCGTCGCCGATCAGCTGGAGGCAAACTACATGGAAAATTATCACGCCATTTCCGACACCTACGACAAGGTGGACTTCCTACAACTGAAGAAGCATGTTGCGGAGGCGGCCGCGCTCAGCGTTGAACTCGCGGATTTACCCGAGAAGATCGGCCCGCGCCTCACGCATGATCAGATTGAGCAGACCATCCACGAAACCAACAGTCTGGAATTGTTCAAGGCCTTCGGCATTTGGGATGATTGGACCAGCGGCCAGCGGGGAAGGCAGAAGTAGTAGAGCGGTCGTTGGCAGTTAGTCGGTGGGTGTGTCGTGCCGCGATCCACCCGGGTTTCGTTAACGACCAACGACCAACGACTGTTCCAACGCTGCCAGGAATCTCCATTGCTCTATTTCTGGATTCTGTTCAACCTTTTCGCGCTCGGCATGCTGGTGCTGGATCTTCGTGTCTTCCACCGGCCCGGCCAGGTTGCCGGCTTTCGCGAGGCGCTGGGTTGGAGCGCCGTCTATGTAGTGCTGGCCGCGGGGTTCGCCGGTGTTCTGTATTTCTGGCAAGGCCACCAGGTTGCACTCGAGTTCGTCACCGGTTATGTTCTCGAGCTCTCGCTGAGCGTCGATAACCTTTTCCTTTTCCTCGTAATTTTCAACTTTTTCGCGGTCCCGGACGAGCAGCAGCATCGCGTTCTGTTCTGGGGCGTTCTGGGCGCGCTGCTCATGCGCGGTGTTTTCATTGGTGCGGGGGTCGGCTTGCTCTCGCGCTTCCATTGGCTACTCTACTTCTTCGGTGCGCTGCTGATCATCAGCGGGATCCGCTTCCTCGTGCTCGGAGAACACAAGGTTGATCCCCGCAAGAATCCCCTGGTCAAGGCGTTGCGCCGCTTCATGCCGGTGACCAGCGATTATCGCGGCGGGAAGTTTTTCGTCCGCAACCCGAACGATAACTTGCGACTCTACGCGACCCCGCTGCTGGTCGTGCTTCTGGTCATCGAGACCACCGACATTTTGTTCGCCGTTGATTCCATTCCTGCGATCCTGGCCGTCACCTTGAACGCCTTCATCGTTTATACCTCGAATGTTTTCGCGATCCTTGGATTGCGCTCCATGTATTTCGCAGTCTCCGGACTGATGAAAGCCTTCCGCTTCCTCCGCTACGGACTGGCGCTGGTGCTCATCCTGATGGGCGTGAAGATGATCGCGGCAGACTACTTCAAGGTTCCCATCTCCCTGACCTTAGGCGTGGTCGGCGGAGTGCTTTTGCTGGCGATGGCGCTCTCGGTGGCCCTTCCCGCGTCCAGTAAAAGCTGATCCGGAAGCTGTCACGCGGCCCTCCGAGCCCATACGCTATTATTGAGTCGCATGCCGCAAGTGACCATCCACGTGCCTCCCCGGCCGTATCAGGCCTGGATCGAGAACGGCCTGCTCGCTCGATCCGGCTCCGTGTTGAGCGAAATGTTGCCGCAGGCTAGCCGTATTTTTGTGGTGACGGTTCCTCCGGTGCGCAAACGCTGGGGATCGAAGCTGGTGAATTCCCTCAAGGCCAGCGGCTTCACAACCCAAGTCATCCCCATGCCCGATGGCGAGCCGACCAAACGCCTGGCCACGGTCGAGGCCATGGCCGACAAACTCGCTCGTCTCGGCGCCGACCGTAAGGCTGTGATCATCGCGCTCGGCGGCGGGATCGTCGGCGATGTCGGCGGACTGCTGGCCTCGCTCTACATGCGCGGAATTGAATTAGTGCAAATTCCCACCACCGTGCTGGCCCAGGTGGATGCCTCCATCGGCGGAAAAACGGCGGTGAATCTAGTGGAAGGGAAGAACTTACTGGGAACGTTTCACCACCCACGCGTGGTGCTGATCGATCCCACGGTGACCAAGACGCTGCCCGATCGCGAGTTTCGCGCCGGGTTGTACGAAGCGGTGAAGTGCGGCGTCATCGGAAACGTTGAACTTTTTCTGCGCTTCGAGCAGAATCGCGCCCGCATTCTGAAACGCGATCCCGTGGAACTGGAGTGGCTCATCGCGCAGTCGGTGAGGCTGAAAGCGGAAGTGGTTTCCGCCGACGAACGCGAAGGCGGGCTGCGTCGCGTGCTCAACCTCGGCCACACCATTGGCCACGCGCTTGAGGCCGAAACCGGCTACCGGCGCCTGTTGCACGGCGAAGCCGTTGCCTGGGGGATGATCGCGGCAACCAACATCGCGCTCAGCGTGGGCCGCACTGACAGCGTAACCGCGGGCCGCATCGCCGACGCCGTGTTGAGCCTGGGCCGCCTGCCGGAAGTGAATGTCAGTCCGCGCAAGATTCTGGCGCGCCTGCAATCCGATAAGAAGACGCAGAATGGAGTGGTGCACTTCATCCTGCCGCGCGAAATCGGCAAAGTCGAAGTGGCCAGCGACGTGCCCGCCAGCGCCGTGGTCGACGCCGTCGAAGAGTTGCGCCGCCTGTCTCGCGGCGGCTGGGTATGGAAAAAATAGGTAGAAGGAGAAACGAACATGCAGGAGACCGCGCAGCAATATACACATCGAATCTTGACCAATGTCGAGGGCCAAGACGCAATCAAAGTGCAGAAGGCAACTGCCGCGAAGCTCAAAAAAACAATTCACGGGCTGACGCCCAAGCAGTTGAAATGGAAGCCGCAGCCGGGGAAGTGGTCGATCGCGGAAATCCTCGCGCATTTGGCGGATGCGGAAATTGTCGCCAGCTGGCGGATGCGCTTGACCATCGGCGCCAGCGGGTCCACGATTCAGCCGTTTGATCAGGATGTGTGGGCATCGGCGTTTCAGTACAGCAAGCGCGATGCGAAGCAGTCGCTCGAAATATTTCGCGTGCTCCGCGAGAACAACCTGGCGATGCTGAAGGCTCTGCCCGCAGAAAGCTGGGAGCACTTTGGCATGCATCTCGAACGCGGCAGGGAAACCATCACTCACGTGGTGCGCATGTTCGCCGGGCACGACACTAACCACCTGCGCCAGATCGAGGGTATCGCCTCGCAACTGAAAAGACCGAAAAAGAAAACGAAGAAGCGGAAGTAGGCCATCACGTTGCCGGGTGTCAGCAAATCCACCGTAGTCGGCGCCGCGCCGGAAGGGGCCAGCGACCAGCAATCTGCGGCGCGCGCGGTTCGCGACATGTTCACCGCGATCGCGCCCCGCTACGATCTGCTGAACCACGTGTTGTCGTTCAATATCGACCGCATGTGGTGGCGCCGCACGGCGCGCGCTTTTCGCCCCATCGTGAACCGTCCCGACGCGCGCATTCTCGACTTGTGCTGCGGAACGGGCGACATGACATTCGCGTTGCGCCGTCAGGCAGGGAAGTCCTCTCCGCGAATTCTTGGCGCCGATTTCTCCCACGCCATGCTCCAGCGTGCCACGGCGAAATCGTCGGCCGCACAGACACAGAATCGATCGTCTTCAATGCCCAACTGGATCGAAGCCGACGCTCTCAACCTACCGTTTCCCAACGCGCACTTCGATCTCGTGACCTCAGCTTTCGGATTCCGTAATCTCGCCGACTATGACGCAGGATTGCATGAGATCGTGCGTGTATTGCGGTCCGGAGGGGAGTGCGGCATCCTCGATTTCGGCGAACCAACAGGCGCGATGGGCGCGCTCTACCGCGTCTACTTCAAGCAAGTTCTGCCGCGCGTGGGCACCGTGATTTCCGGTGTGCGCGGCCCCTACGCCTACCTCCCCGCATCAGTCGAGCGCTTTCCCCCGCCAGAAGAAATGCTGGCGCGAATGAAGAACGCCGGTTTCGCCGAAGCCACTTGGACACCCTACACTTTCGGAATCGCCGGCCTGTATCGCGGCAAGAAATAATTTCGAAGGAAACATTCCCTTCGCTGCTCTAAAAACGGCAAGCTGAGTCCCAAGTCAGATCGTGGCGGCGTCGCGGCGGAAGGAATCGGCAAACGCGTCGGCAATAGTGTAGCGGATCACGTGATCGTACTCAGGGCCCAGAAAGCGGCGCAGGCGATCGGTGTTCATGATGTACTCGCCGGTCATGTAAGGCACGGCTTCCGGCGGGATGGCGGAGATCTGCCACTTCCACAGGAATTTCAGCACCTGACGCATGAACCACGTTCCCGGAACGCGCACCAGTTTCGCCTGGGCAATTTCGATGCAGCGGCCGAACGTCAGCGGTTCGCCGCGTCCGGCAACGTTGAGCACAGTCAGGCGCTGCGTCTCCGGTTCGCGCTGCAGGATGTGCTTGATCAGCCGCGCCATGTCGTCGACGTGAATAAACTGGATCTTGTTGTCGACATACTGCTGGCCGCGCGGCAGCATGCAGGGCAATCGCTTACCCTCGCTGCGCATTTTCCCGGCGCGCGCGCTCTTGCCGTTCGGCGTTCCGCGAAACGCTCCCATCAGATAATTTTCGACCGTCGCACCCGCGAAAATGTGCGGCCTCAAAATATAAGCGCTGCATCCGCGCAGGGCGTGCGACCGGGTTTGCACGACTTCATCCGATTGTTTTTTATGAATGGCATAAGGCAGGGTGTGCGCTGCCAGCACCGACTCCTCCGTCGCCGGAGCAGGAAGATGCGGCCCGTAGGCCGAGACGCTGCTGGGGAAAATGAACTGCTTGACTCCATCATCGGTCGAGCGATTGGCTTCGGTGACGGCCTCCATCACGCGCGCCGTGCCCGCCACATTGATCTGCCACATGCGCTCGACATCGACCACGCCCGTGCGCACCGGGTCGATCACAAACGCGAGATGAACCACCGCGTAAGCGTGGGTGTCACGCAACAGTTCATACAGAACCCGGGTCGACGATTCCTGGCCCAGGTCCAGGTTCTCAAACTGCAACTCGGTTTCGGTTTGGGGCGGACTCATATCCACCCCAATCACCGAGTAACTCCCCAGCAGCGGCAGAAGCCTGGAGCCCAGATTGCCCGACACACCGGTTACAACGACGACAGGTTTAGCCATCAGTTCGGTTTTGCCGCCGGAGGTTGCGCCGCGGGCGGGGTTTGCGGAGCCGGCGGCGCGGTCTGGGGCATCGGACGCAGCCGCGGCGTTGGCGCAGCTCCACCTCCGCCCGGACCGAAGTACATCTCGTTGGTTTCCACTTTGAACGAGTTGGTCATTTTTTCCATCATTTCCCGGTATCGATCGTTTTGTAACTTGCTGTGAATCTCGTTCCTGGCCTGATCGAGCGTGAGATGATCCTTGCTGTTCACTTTATAAATGTAGTGCCCGCCGGCATCGCTGATCAGCTGCGAAACTTCCCCGGCCTTCAAGTCGAACACGGCTGCATGTCCCGGCGGTAAACCGGTGCGGCGTACCGAAGGCAGAGTTACCGTCGGAGACTCGATTTTCATGCCAGCCGCCTGGAACGCTTCTTTCTGCAACTTGGCAATTTCCTCTCCGGCTGCTGCCCGCGCCTGCAAGCTTTGGGCCAGCTTGGTCATGGCCTGCTCGGCTTCATCCGCTTTGGCTTTCTCCTCGGCTTCCTTGGCCTTCTTGGCTTCGTCGCTCAGCTTTTCGTCCTTCCCGTCGTCTTCCTTGGCTGCGGGTTCGCCCTGTTTGGTGCGCGGTACAAACAGCCGGTCGAGATTGAATTGCTCGAAAGCGTCGGTGTGTTCGGTGTAATACTTCTCGATGTCCGCCGCGGGAACATCCTCTGCATCCTTCTGAATCTTGCGCTGCAGCTCCTGAGTCAGGATTTGCATCTTGGTGAACTTGACGGCCTCGTCGAATTGTTTGGCCTTGTCTAGGCCTTTCTTTCGAGCTTCGCTCGACGGGCCGATGATGCGCAACAACTGTCCCTCAAGCTGCTTCCTGGTCTGCGGTGTTACGTTGGGGGTCATGGTCAAAGCCTTGGCCATTTCCTCAAACTGGGCCTTCGTGATGACGGTCTTGCAATCGGCAACCGGAGTTTTTGTCGCCGTGGCCTTCGGCGCAGTCGCAGGCTTCGGCGCGGTTCCCGCCGTCTTGGCCGCGGCCGGCTTAGGCTGCGGCGCGCAAGCTCCGATCACCGTAATCACTGCGGCGTCGGGCGCGACTGACGCCGAGGTATCTGTCGGCGGAGCCTGGGCGGGCTGCGGCGGAGGAGGGGCACTCGGGGCGGCTTGTCCCCAGGCCAGCGTCCCCAACAAAACACACATCAGCCAACTCTTACGCATAATTATTCCCTCCAGGATTGGTCCTTCAGAAATCAGAAAGTTGAAAATGCCAAACATCAAATCCTAGCACAATCGGCCATCTTTTCGGATTGACGCAGCACTCGGCACTTCGTAGCGCCGGCATCCTGCCGGCTGTCGCGTGGGCGTCTCGCCCACGCCGAGCAGGGCGAGCATCTGCGCCGCGATTTGCTTGCTGCTTTTCGCTCGCAGCGGCGATAATTCCTGCATGTCGGGAAGCCCGGCCATTTCTTCGTCCGATTTGATGCGCTCCGAGAAGCGCGCGGCCGCGGGCAACTCCGTTCTGGCCGCACTGGTCATTACCGGGCTGAAAGTGGTCGTCGGATTCAGCACCGGCAGTCTGGGCATCCTCTCGGAAGCGGCCCACTCCGGCCTCGACCTGATCGCTTCTCTCCTCACCTTTTTCTCCGTCGGAGTTTCCGACAAGCCCGCCGACGCCGATCATCAATACGGTCACGGCAAGATCGAAAACTTTTCCGCCTTCGTCGAAACCGGCCTGTTGCTTGTGACCTGCGCCTGGATCATCTACGAAGCCGCGCTGCGTCTCTTCTTTCGCCACATCGACATCGAGCCCTCGATCGCCGCCTTTGCCGTGATGCTGTTCTCCATGGGATTGGACTGGTGGCGTTCGCGCGTGCTCGGCCGCATCGCGACCAAGTATGACAGCCAGGCCCTCGAAGCCGACGCCCTGCATTTCACCACCGACATCTGGTCGGCCGGGGTGGTGGTACTCGGCCTGGGATTGGTTCTCGTCGGACGCACCTACCACATCGACTGGCTGCGGAGTTCCGATCCTATTGCTGCTCTGTTTGTGGCCGGCGTCGTGGTTTCGGTAAGCTGGCGCCTGGCGCGTCGCACGGTAGACGCTCTACTCGATGCCGCTCCGCCGGGAGTGCGCTCCAGGATCTACGACGCAGTTTTGCGGATCGACGGCGTGCTCGAAGTCGACCGCATCCGCATTCGCCGCGCCGGCAACCGATATTTCGCCGATTTGGCCGTCGGACTAGCTCGCACCGTGACTTTCCAGCGCTCCGGGCAACTGGTCACTGCTGTCACCGCCGCCGTTCGTCAGGTACTCCCCGATGCCGACGTGACCGTGCAGCCGTTGCCGCGTGCCCAGGGTTCGGAAAATATTTTCGACCGAATCCGCGCCGTCGCCACCGAGAGGAATCTTAACGTCCACGACATCAGTGTGCAGGAGTTTGCCGGCCAGATGCACGTCGAACAGCACATCGAGCTCGACGAGCGCATGACTCTCAAAGACGCCCACGATCAGGTCACCGAACTCGAAGCCGACATGCGCCGCGACATCCCCGAGATTGCCGACATCCTCACCCACATCGAGAGCGAGCCAGCCACGATTGAGAAGCCGGAAGAAGTTGTCAGCGACGCCGAACTCGAGAAACGCCTGAAAGCCGCGGCCTCGCATTTTCCCGAAGTGCTCGACGTTCACGATTTCATCATCAAGCGCGTCCGCGGCCGCATGTACCTTTCCTGTCATTGCACGTTGCCGGACGACCTTTCCCTGGCCCAGGTACACGACATCCAAACCGAACTCGAAATCCGTTTCAAGCAGGACGCGCCGGAGTTATTCCGCGTCCTGATTCACCCTGAACCCAGTACCGACAACCGGAGATAGCAGGCATGATCACCGCCAAAGCAACTTGGAGTGACGGAGAACGCTACGTCGGCGAAGCCAGTTCACACCATGCTCTCGTGATGGACACCGCGACTGAGAAGACCGCCAGCTCGCCGATGGAACTGGTGCTGATCGCGCTTTGCGGATGCACTGCCTCCGATGTGGTCGGAATTCTTCGCAAAAAGCGCGAGCCGTTCACTCATCTTGAAGTCCGCGCGGAGGGTGAGCGCGCCTCGGGATATCCCGCGGTGTATACGGAGATCAGCCTGGTATATCGCATCGTTGGTAAAGTCTCTCGCAAGGCGGTGGAAGATGCGGTCCGCCTCTCGAAAGAGAAATATTGTTCGGTTTCCGCCATGCTGGAAAAAACCGCGAAGATTACGACGAAGATTGAATTGGTGGAATAAGCCTAAGGGACCAGCGTTTTCGTACGGAGCCCCGGAGGGGCGAAAACAAAATAGCCCAGCGCTTCAGCGCTGGGTTAGCGCGAGTGAAGGAAACAAGTCCCGGAGGGACGACATAATATTTCAGGTTGACCAAATCAAATGTTCACCCGCGTCCTGCTCTTCACCCAACCCGGCTGCCTCTCCTGCGAACTGATGAAGGTGTTCCTCGAGGCTAAAGAAATCGCCTTCGAGGAGCGCGACATCAGCTCCGACCTCGAAGCCCGCCGCGAAATGACGGAACAACATGACAGCGGCGAGACTCCGACCCTCGTCATCTTTACCGGCGAGAACGTGGAAGTGATCGTCGGCTTTGATCCTGTACGGCTTGACCGGTTCCTCGACTCGGCCCCATCATCGGATTCGGTGACCGAATCCTGAACTCCGCAAATCCCACTCGCACCGTCGCTCACCCCCTGCGCGGATATTTCTTTATCGCGTCGGCCGCATTCCTCTGGGGAATTTCCGCCGCGCTGGGCCGCGCTGTGTTCACCGGCAAACTTTTCTTGAGCGGCGAAACGGCTCATCCCATTGACCCCCTGATCTTGTCGCAAACCCGGACGTCGTTCTCGCTGCTCGTGCTGCTCCCGCTCCTCGTGGGCCGCCGCGGCTGGCAACGCATCCAACTGCCCACGACCGATCTCATTCAATGCCTTGTGCTCGGGATGCTGGGGGTAGCTGCGTCAAACTATTTCTATTATGTCGCCATTCAGAAGACGAGCGTCGCTATCGCCATCATCGTGCAGTACACCGCGCCGGTGTGGGTCCTGCTATATGTCGTCGCCCGCCGACAACAAAAACTCTCGCTGCAGAAGGTTGCCGCCGTCGGAGTGGCGCTGCTCGGAATCGCCTTGACAATCGGCATCGTCGACGTGAAATCCGCACAGGCTCTCCATCTCGACGCCTACGGATTCATCGCCGCCCTGATAGCGTCTTTCTCCTTCGCGTTCTACAACGTCGGCGGACACCGTCTCCTCGCCCGCTACGACCGCTGGCGCGTCCTGGTCTGGACACTGATGTCCGCCGCCGCGTTCTGGTTGTTCTGGAATCCCCCGTGGAAAGTGATCGCCGCGCACTATGGCCCCGCGCAGTGGGCATTCCTGTTCGTCTTCTCCATGATCTCCGTGCTGGGATCGTTCTCCCTCTACTTCCTCGGCCTGCAACATCTCGAACCCACGCGCGCCATCATCGCCAGTTGTCTGGAGCCGGTTTTCTCGATCCTGCTGGCCGCCGCGCTGTTAGGCGAAGTGCTGCGCCCCGTGCAGACGCTGGGAATCGTGCTGGTGCTGTCGGCCATCGTCATCGTGCAACTACCCGGACGAGGCACGTCGCCGCAAGAATCAGTCGTGGTCGATCCCATCGAATAAAGGTCCTGAATAAATCTGTCATCCCGACCGGAGCCGAAGCGACAGCGGCGCCGTGGAGGGACCTTGGGTTCGTTGTCCGCCGTCGCCGGATGGTATGTACTCCCCGGTTACCTCCGTGCTGTTATTACAACCTTTTAACTTCAAAAGCGCCGCTTTTTGGCTACGCTGATTCTATCTAGCTGGGAATCTAGAGGTCATCAGTTATGAGAATCCGCTCCGCGATCTACGGGCTCGCGTTTCTTCTCGCATGCCTCACGCCTTGTTTCGCCCACCACACCGCAGTGGTGGTCAACAAAGACAACGCAGTCGAAAACGTCACCTCGGCGCATCTCGCCAAAATTATTCGTGGAGAAATCAAGAAGTGGCCCGACGGAAAAAACATCATGTTAGTCCTGCACAAAGATTCCGCGGGCGAAAGCGAGACATTGGAGCGGCTGAACAAAATGTCCGCCGCCGAGTGGAAGAGTTTCGTGGCCGCGCACAAAGATTCAATCCTGTTGGTCGACACCGATGCCGACGTCCTCAAAGCGGTGCAGGCTGAACCGGGGGCCATGGGACTGATCGAGGTCCACTCCGTCGACAACAGCATTAACGTGGTCCACGTTGACGGAAAACTGCCCATGGAGTTCGGATATTTGCCTCACTGAGGCAAGGTCGTTGGTTGATGGTCCTTGGTTGTTAGCCAAAGACCTTCACCTAACGACTAACGACGGAGTGAAGATTCAATCGGCATCAGTCGACAGCCCCGCCCTTTGCAACAAATGAAAATATCGCCGCGCCTTCTTCACGTCGCGCGCAATCTGTTCCCGCAGCGCCTCGACCGACGGAAACTTGATCTCGTCGCGCAGCCGTTCCAGAAAACAAATCTCAACCTCCGTCTCCGAAGTCAACTCAATGGGATGGAAATTCAGTAGATGCGTTTCAATCGCAAATAATTCCGCTCCAAACGTCGGACGATTGCCCACATTCGTGACCGAATCAAACCGTTCCGTTCCGACGCGCGTCCAAGTGACATAGACCCCATCTTTCGGCACCAGTTCCTCGTAACGCGCCAGGTTGATGGTCGGCACGGTGTACTTCGACCCGTAGCCACGTCCGCGCCCTGGTGTGCCAAGAATGCAGAACGGCCGCGCCAGCAGATGCCGGGCCCGGCTTACCCGCCCCTCGGTCAACAGCTTGCGGATCTGGCTGCTGGATACGGTTTCCCCGCGCAACGTCATCTCGGGATAAACCTTGACTTCAAATCCCATCTCGCGCCCGAACTCGGTCAGCAGGTTCATATCGCCCGCCGCTTTATGGCCGAAACGAAAATTGAATCCCTCGTGCACCTCCCGCGCGTACAGCTTTTTCTTCAGAATGCTCTCCGCAAACTGCCGCGGAGTCATCAGCGAAAGATCGCGGCCAAAAGGAAGCAGCAGAACGGCATCGACCCCGGTGCCTTCCAGACAGCGCAATTTTTCGGGAGTCGGCGTAAGCAGCTTTAATCCTGCCTCGGGCCGCAGAATCCGCGTTGGATGCGGCTCAAACGTCACCGCGACGGCCTTGCCCCCAGTCGTCCGCGCCCGCGCAACGATCTCGCTCAGCACATGTGCATGCGCGCGATGCACCCCATCAAAATTACCCACGCTGACCAGCGCCGGACCGTAGTCGACAGGAACGTCATCGAGTGTGCGAAAGATTTGCATGGATCGTCGTGAGCGAGGTTAGCGAGGTTCGCCGTTAGTTGCTGACTGTTGTTTTTTGATTGCTGATTGAAAACCTTGCTCTTCAATCATCAATCAACAATCAGCAATCAAACAATTTCGCATCAACTCAGATTTCAAACTCCAGCTTCATCCCGTCATGCGACAGCCTTACATGCCGCGGCAGCGTGGCATTGGTAGCCTCGTGCGCCAGATCGTGGCAGATGTGGGTGAAGAACGCGCGCTTCGGTTTCAACCGGTCGACGATCGCCAGCGAATTCTTCACCGTCGAGTGCGTAGGATGAGGTTTGTGCCGCAGCGCATCCAGAAACAGAATGTCCAGCCCGTTCAGTTGATGCAGCGACGATTCCGGAATCTCGCTGTGGTCGGTCAAGTAGGCCGCCGACCCAAAGCGGTAGCCGTAGATCTGAGTTTCACCATGAATCAGGGCGATCGGTTCGAAGCGCGCGCCCAGCACTTCGACCGGCCCGTCAATCGGACGCAACTCGAGCAGCGGCAGTCCACCGAACTTGTAGTCGGCCTCAAAAATGTAGCTGAACATTCGCCGCAGAAACGCTGCCGCATCCGGACGCGCATACAGCGGCAACTTCGCCGGTTTGTGCTTGTAACTGAAAGGCCGCAGATCATCGATGCCGAGAATGTGGTCGGCATGCGTGTGCGTGTAAAGCACCGCGTCAACGCGCGCAATATTTTCGCGCACCGCCTGCGTGTAAAAGTCCGGAGTCGTGTCGATCAGCACAACCTTGCCATCGTATTCGAGCATGATCGAGGGCCGCGTCCGCCGATCATGAGGATCAGTCGAATGGCAGACTTCGCAGTCGCACCCCAGCGTGGGCACGCCCATCGACGTCCCACTGCCCAGCACGGTTAAAGTAGCTTTCATCTTCCTCGGGTTCCGGTGGGGGTTCCGGTGGCAGGTCCCGCCAGCGGCGGCCGCGCGAGCGCGTTCGTGACTTCGACATATGCCATCCGCAATTCATAAAGACTGTTCTGCAGAAAATTCTCTTCGACCGGAGTGAGATTTCCCTTGGTCTTTTCCGCGATCAGGCTGAGCGTGTCGATGGTCTGCCGCGCACCGATGATGTCGACCTGCGGCTGCGCCCCCTGTTGTCGCATCAGTCCCAGTTGCATCATTGCGGTCATATACAGCGAAGCCATAAAGCGCTCAAACGTGATCTCGAAATCTTTGGCGGAATGCCCGCTGAGTTCGACCTGAGTGTCGACATCCTTGGACGACTGCCGGTAGGCCGCCGCCTGCGCTTCCTGCTCCGCGCTGGTAGGCGGCGGAGGCATTTCACGATCCGGCATTCCGGCCTCCGACATTCCGAGATCCGACATTTCACGTTCCTCGGCCGCCACAGGCGCAGAAGTTGCCGCCGCGGGCGGAGGGATCTGAGTTGGAGCCGGCGCCGCCGCTTTCGGCGTCTCCCCGACTTCCTCCGCCGTCTCGGAGCGCAACTCGCCGTCCGCCGTGAATAGCCGCCGATCGGTTACCTTGAATCCAGATTGTTCGTGTCTCTTCTCAGCCATAATCCCTTTCCTGAACCCCGTTCTTCTCTGCGATCTCCGCGCGTTTTCTCCGCGATCTCTGCGATAAAAGCTTTTAAGCCGGACGCGATTCCAGTGATCTTTCTTCCGGCAACAGTACGCTATCCGCCACCGGCAACTGCACCACAGTCGCCTTCGCGCCGCCAATCGTTACCTCGCGCCCCGGGACGCCAACTTCGCGCCGAATGTATCCCAGAGCAACGGTCTTGTTGCCGCCGCGGAATTGCAGGGAAGCCGCGCTGGTAATCTCTCCCACTTCTTTTTCCCCGGCAACGATCTTGGTCCCGGCGGCAATCTGCGCCGCGCCTTCCGCCACAAATCCCGTGAATTTCCGATGCACCGCACCGCGCGACCGAATGCGCTCGACAATCTCCTGCCCCACGTAGCACCCTTTGTTGAAGTTCAAAGCGCGTGCTTGCTCGGTTTCCTGCGGCAAGTCGCGCTCGCGGATGTCCACTCCGTACCGTGGAATGCCCGATACAATGCGCTGCAACTCCAGCGCTTCCGAACCCACGGGCGTTGCCCCCGCAGCCAACAGAGCATCCCACAACGCTCTCACGCGAGCGGGAGCGAGCCAGATCTCGTATGCAACATGCTCCGGCGAATCGTGCCCCAGGTCTTCGCCGCGCACCAGCCTGCACTCCGTGCCCTGCCACGTCACTGACGTCACTTGCAAAGCCTGCATTTCAGGAATCACAAATCCAGCCGCCGTCAGCACCTCCCCGCAATTCGGTCCGGCAACGCCCAGTGCGGTCAGTTGCTCGCTTAAATTCATGACCTCCACGTCGTCCATGATGATGAAGTGATCGAACGTCGCGAGAATCTTCTCGACCTGGCCGCTGTCGGTGTCGACCGCAATGGAATCCCCCAGGTTGTAGGCAAAGACATCTCCCAGGATATGTCCCTGCGGGTTCAACAGAAACGCATACACTCCCTGGCCGACACTCAGGTCGCGAATATTATTGGTGGTCATCCCATTCAGCCAGCGCACACGGTCGCCGCCAGTAAGTGAGATCTTGGCCCGGAATCCCAAGTCGTAAACGCCGCAACCGCCGCGCAACGCCGCAAACTCCGCCTGTGGATCACCGAAGCGCGCCGCCGTGGTCGCGCCGCGATACTCGCTGGCTTTATATTCGCCAGCGGCCGCCGCGCCTAACCCGTCGCCATGAATTTGAAGTGCAGTGAGCCCCATAGCTTATAGTTCGATTATAGCGATTGTGGTAACTTTTCTGCCGTGGACTCAGAAAAGCAAATCGTAACCACCCGGAAGAAACGCATCGCCGTCATCCCCGGGGACGGCATTGGCCAGGAAGTGATCCCGCAGGCGGTGAAGGCCATTCAGGCCTCGGGCGCCAACGTTGAGCTGACCGATTTCGACTGGGGCGCCGATCGCTATCTGCGCGACGGTGTCACTGTCCCCCCCGACGGCTTCGCCATGCTCGGCCGCGATTTCGACGCCATTCTCGTCGGCGCATTCGGCGACCCGCGAGTCAAGACCAACATTCACGCCAGGGAAATCCTGCTCGGCATGCGATTCAAGATGGATCTCTACGCGAACGTCCGCCCCGTCCTCCTGCTCGACGCCGCGCTCTGCCCGCTGAAAGGAGTCGAGCCGAAAGACATCGACTTCGTGGTACTCCGCGAAAACACCGAAGGCGTCTACACCGATGCTGGAGGCGTCTTCAAGCAGGGCACCCCCGACGAAATCGCGACGCAGGAAGACATCAACACCCGCAAAGGCGTCGAGCGCATCATCCGCTACGCCTTCCAATATTGCGAACGCCACACTAAACTCGACGGTTCGCCCCGCAACAAAGTCCTGATGTGCGACAAGTCCAACGCCATGACCCACGCCGGCGGCCTGTGGCAGCGCGTGTTCAAGGAAGTCAGCGGAGAGTATCCGCAGATCACGGCGCAACACATGTACGTCGACGCCCTCTGCATGCAGATGGTCCGCGACCCGCGCCAGTTCGATGTCATCGTCACCAATAACATATTCGGCGACATCATCACCGACCTGGCTGCCGGATTGCAGGGCGGCCTCGGCATGGCCGCCAGCGGCAACATCCATCCCGGCAAGACCTCGATGTTCGAGCCGGTCCACGGCTCCGCCCCGCCGATCGCCGGCAAAAACATGGCAAACCCCTTCGGCGCAATCCTGACCGCCGCCATGATGCTCGCTCATTTGGGGATGACGGCGGAAGCAGGGAAGATAGAAGCCGCTGTGCTCGAAGCCGTCCGCCAGAAAAACACTACGCAAGATATCGGCGGATCACTTGGAACGCGCGAAGCGGGCGAGTGGGTAGCCAATCAGGTTGGCCACAAATAAGTCCTGTCCTCCTGAGCGAAGATCGAGGTTGTGCCGGGCCCCCCGCGGAATAAATTCAAGCAGCGCCAACTCTCCCTCGCCGCGGTGGGAAATCGAGTCTGCCCGCTCCAGATAGTCGCGGGCGTGCTCCTTCGACGTCCAAAGATTTACAGGCTTGATAGCCGTCATGGGAGAGAAGTATAAGGAAGCATATAGACTCAATCTCAATGAATAAAGTTAAAGCGCGCGGAGAGGTTCTTCGGTTGCTTTTGGCCGTTGGTTTGTTCGTGGTGCCGAGTGGCGCGATTCGCGCGCAGACCCAAGATCAGGCGAGACAGCCTGCTGCCCAAGAACAGACTTCGCCTCCGACTCCGTCCCCGCAAAATCAAAACCAGGATCAAAAGCAGGCGGATAAGAGTGTCCACCCCACAAGCCCCGCCCAGGATCAATCGAAACCTGCCACGACCGGGGACAAGACCGAAGACAAAGACGACAAGGGCGAAGTCAAGATCACCCCCCGTCAGGCCGAGGAACTCTTCCACTCAGTCGACGAAATCCTCGAATTCGACAGCAAGGAAACCGGCCTGCCCATCAAGCGCGAAGTGAAGCGCAAGCTGACCAGCCGTGACGAGGTCGTCTCCTTTCTCACCAAACATGTGGACGACGAAGACACCAAGCGCCTGCGCCGCTCCGAACTTGTGCTGAAAAAGTTCGGACTGCTGCCCCACGACTTCAATCTCGAAACCTTCCTGGTCGCGCTCCTGCGGGAAGAAGTGGCCGGCTACTACGATCCAAAAACCAAGACTGTAAACCTGCTCGACTGGGTGCCCGTGGAAGAGCAGGAGCCCGTGATGGCTCATGAGCTAACCCACGCGCTCCAGGATCAATACGTCGGCATGCAGAAGTGGATGAAGAAAGGCGACAAAGACCTGGGCGAAATCAGGAAAGATCCCACCCCCGCCGACATCGAAAACGACGAGATCGACACCGCCCGCGAAGCTGTCATCGAGGGCCAGGCGCAGGCCGTGATGTTTCAATATGCCATCGCCCCGACCGGCAAATCCATTGCGACTTCTCCGGCGCTCATGGATGCCATGGAGGAGGAGACTCTCACCGGCTCTCCGAGCACAAAAGTATTCAACGATGCGCCCATATTCATGAAGGAGTCGCTTACCTTCCCCTACAGTTACGGCATGGAGTTCGTCGTCAAACTACTGCAGAAGGCCGGCAAGGAGAGGGCTTTCGCCGGCCTGCTGAAAAATCCTCCACACACCACGCGCCAGATCATGGAACCCGAGACCTATCTGGCGAACGAAAAAATTGAGCCCATGCGGGTGCCCGACTTCAAACATGATTTCAAGGATTACGACAAGTTCGATATCGGCGCGATGGGCGAGTTCGACGTGGCCGTGCTCATCGAGCAATATGCGGGCAAGCCCCTGTCGAAGAGCATGTATCCTGCGTGGCGCGGCGGATATTACTACGCCGCGAAGCGCAAGCCGAATCCCAATTCAACGATGGTCGCGCCTCTTGGTCTGCTCTATGTGTCGCGCTGGTCCAACGCCGACAAGGCCGCGGAGTTTGCCGGGATCTACGCGCACTCGTTGCAGCAGCGCTATAAGAAGGCGGAAGAGGTCGGAAATCCCGTGCCCGATCAAAGTGGGCAAAATGCAGCCGGGCAGAACGCCGGGACCAAAGTCGGCCTGCTGAAAGGCCGCCATGCCTGGACCACCGAAGACGGCACCGTGGTCATCGAAGAACAAGGCGACACCGTGTTCGTCAGCGAGAGCCTGGACGCGGCCACGACCGCAAACTTGGAGAGGGAAGTATTCAGAGTGCAGCCCGGAACTCTGCCCGGAGCGCAACCCGCGAAGTAAGCCTACTTCCCGAGCCTACTTCTTTTTCTTGCGGTCCTTCTCGTCCGGCAGTTCGGCCAGAAAATGCTGCACGTTCGCCGCAACCACGAATTTTCTGTCGGCGTGCTCAAGCGTCAATCTGCGCTCCTGTCCCGGTAGTCCGCCCAGCATGGCCCATACCTGCCCCATGGTCGAGCCGGCAACGGCAATGCCATTGACCGCGACCAGATGATCGCCGGCCTGCACATCGCCCGGCACTGACGGCTTGCCATCAAACTCCGCTACGCCGAGGATCGTATATCTGCCATCGTCTTCCGGACGCAGTGTAAGTCCGATCACGTCAAAGTCAGGAAAATTGAACGTGCGGCCAAACTCGAAATAAACCATCGAGTGTGTGTAGTCGAGCCCAACCCTGTAGTTGACGAGTGCGTTCGACCCAATCAGTCCTTCAGTCGGCGTGCCGGCGCGCTTCTGAAAAAAATCCAGCCTATCCTTGGGAAACTCGACGGCCGGCACGTTGGCAAGAAAGAGCGGCCCGTATTGCACGCGGTCCAGGCGCATCACTTTCCATTTCACCTCCTCGTCCAGGCCCCACATATTGGCCGAGCCCACGGCGCCCGTCATGTGCGGCCAATCCGAATGGGTGGTGGCAAGTTTGTCAAATACCTCGTCTGACAGAAAACTGATGCACGATCCCACGTCGAGTGCGAGATTATATTTCTTATTTTCGATCTGGCTGGGAACCTGGATCAGCCCATTTTCCGCGTCGATGTGAACTTTTCCGCTCGGTCCCCGGAACTGAATCGTGCCCGGCGCGCCAATCGAAAACTTGTGACTGGGAAAATCGACGAGCACGTCATAGTGCCGCAGGACGCTTGACGGAAGAGTGATCTCCACGTTCATCCCGGCGGCCAGCACCGCTGCCGCACTAACGGGTTTCAGCGGAATCTTCGCTTCTTTCACAACCGCGAGCGGAATGCTCATTCCGCCCACGATCATCTCGCGCGGCGGCGGTGAAGAGCACTCCTTGTTGTTGTCATTGCAGGTCACCGCCAGTCCCAGCAGAGTGGCTAACCGGCGCGATAAATAAAGATCCGGATTACCGTTATCCACCCACGCGCGCACGCGCTGAGTTGAGCCGTCGGGGAGTGGAAGTTCAGCGGCAATGACGACGCGATTGTGATCGATCGCTGCGGGAACAGTGACCGAGTTGAGCGGAGGCGCAGCCTTATCTTGTGCGTCCGCGAAACCGCACAGCACCGCCACTGTGCATGCCGCAACCCAAATCCTCATATTTAGAATTGTAGCGCCGGCGTCCCGCCGGCTGTCGCGGGGGCGTCTCGCCCGCGCTGTCCGAGTAGAGGACGCTGCCAACGAGAGTGGCCGCCAACGATTTCTCCTCCTGTATAATCACGAGTTTGACTAGCGAACGCGCAAGCGTTCCGGAGGGCGATTGCCACAGGCCGAAATCGGAATTATCGGCGGCAGCGGGCTCTATTCCATGCCCGGTCTGACCAAAGCCAAGGAAGTGCGCGTAAAGACGCCGTTCGGCGCGCCTTCCGACGCTTACATCTGCGGCACCCTCGAGGGCCGCAACGTCGCGTTCCTGGCGCGTCACGGACGCGGCCATCACATCCTGCCCAGCGAACTGAATTTCCGCGCCAACATTCACGGCTTCAAACAACTCGGAGTCGAGCGCATCGTTTCCGTCTCGGCCGTCGGATCGCTGAAAGAAGAGCACAAGCCGCTGGACTTCGTCATTCCCGATCAATTCTTCGATCGCACCCGCCATCGCGTCGATACTTTTTTCGGCGGCGGCGTAGTAGCTCACATCGCCTTCGCCGATCCCGTCTGCGGAGAACTGGCCAGCGTGGTTGCGGCCGCGTGTCAGAGAGCCGGAGTCGTCGGCAAGCGCGGCGGCACCTACATCTGCATGGAGGGCCCACAGTTTTCCACCAAAGCCGAGTCCAACGTGTACCGTGGTATGGGCGCGGATGTGATCGGCATGACCAACCTGCAGGAAGCGAAACTCGCCCGCGAAGCTGAACTCTGTTACGTCACCGTCGCCATGGTAACCGACTACGACTGCTGGCATCCGCATCACGATTCGGTGACCGTCGATCAAATCGTCGCCGTGCTGCTCAAGAATGCCGAGAACGCCACCAAAGTAGTCCGCGAGACGGTAGCCTCAATGCCGCATGAACGTAAGTGCAGATGCGGCTCGGCACTGGCCCACGCGATCCTGACGGATCCCAAGAAGATTCCCGCAGCAACCAGGAAAAAGCTGAAAGTGATCCTGGGAAAGTACCTGGGAGCAAAGACAAAATCCAAATAGAAAGTTTTTCCTTCGTGAACCTTCGAGCCCTTTGTGGTTGATGCCCTTTCACGCATCCGCCGAAATCTGAAGAGATCAAAAGGAACCTAATCCCGCATGAGCATTCTCGTAGTCGGTTCAGTCGCCTTCGATGACGTCACGTCGCCCTCAGGCAGCATGAAAAATATTCTCGGCGGCGCAGCCACCTATTTTTCGCTGGCGGCCAGTTATTTCACCAAGGTGCGGGTCGTCGCCGTGGTCGGCGAGGATTTCGGCCCCGAGCAGGAGCAGGTCTTTCATCAGCGCGACATCGACATCCGCGGTCTCGAACGCGCGAAAGGCAAGACGTTCCGCTGGGGCGGTTCCTATACCGACAACCTCAACGAGGCGAAAACCAATTTCACCGACCTGAACGTATTCGAAAGCTTTCAGCCCCGCATTCCAAACGAGTACGCGGACACCGAGTTTCTTTTCCTGGCGAATATCCAGCCCACGCTGCAAGCTGACGTCCGCCGCAAGATGAGCCGCGTGCGCCTGACCGGCTGCGACACCATGAATTACTGGATCAAAGGCGCGCTGGAAGAACTGAAAGAAACCCTGAAGCTGGTAAACGTTCTGCTGATCAATGACACCGAAGCCAAAATGCTCGCCGACGAAACCAACCTACCGCGTGCTGCGAACAAAGTCCTCGCCATGGGCCCGCAAGCGCTGGTTATCAAGCACGGCGAATACGGCGCGACCATCTTTTTTCGCGACGGAGCGTTCGGCATCGGCCGTCATCCCTTTCGCGCTCCCGCCTTACCGATCGAAGAGGTAAAAGATCCAACCGGAGCCGGCGATTCCTTCGCCGGAGGATTCATGGGCTACCTGGCATCGCAGGAAAAATTGAATCGCGAAGTCCTGAAGCGCGCTCTTTTCTATGGCGGCGTCATGGGATCGTTCGCCGTCGAACGCTTCGGCACCGAGCGCCTGCAAGCGCTGACCCGCGAACAGATCGAGGAACGCTTCCAGATCTTTCGCGAACTCACGCACCTCGAGTAGTTTGATTTGTGAGCTACGCGGCAAAACGGTTCGGGAAGGGCACGGCTTCAGCCGTGCCATCAAGCCCGTAGCGTGACTGCGGCTTTAGCCGCTGAGGTACGTTTTCTCTACTTGCGCCATCATTCGTTTGTGAAACACTCTTTACCCAACCGCAGATGCCCAAGCAAAAACAAATAAAGAAGGCACTATCAAGTTCCCCTTGGGACTCCGAGGTACAAGTTCTGACCTGGCTCGCCACCTGCGTCTCCGTGATTTCGTTCCTCGCATATTTCCAGCGCGGCGATGTTGCGCTCTACGGCGACGCTATCGCGCACATGAACATCGCGCGCCGCGTCTTCGATTCCAAAACTCCCGGCCTGCTGCAACTTGGAACCGTGTGGCTCCCACTGCCGCACTTGCTGATGATCCCATTCGTGTTCTCGAACGAAATGTGGCGTCGAGGCGTAGGCGGTTCCATTCCCTCGATGGCGGCATACGTATTTGCCGTGGTGGGAATCTTTCGGCTCATCCGCAGCACTCTCTTGCGCCGAGCTGAACCCGACGCTCCCGCCCGCATCGCCGCGTGGACCGCGGCCTTGCTGTTCGCCGCGAACCCGAACCTGATTTACATGCAGACCACCGCTATGGGCGAGGTGCTCTATCTCGCGTTCTTCCTCTGGGCGCTCGTCCATCTCAGCGAGTTCTTACGTGGGAATCCGAACGCACTAACGAAATGCGGACTGTGTCTCGCCGCGGCCTGCCTGACGCGCTACGACGGATGGTTCCTGGCAGCAGCGATCGCCGCAGCGGTCGTGCTATTGGGCGTGTTCTCTGGCAGCGCTTCCGAGCCGGCAGCACCCCGCCTTCGAATCCCGCGAGCCGCCGCCATAAAATTCGTCCTGATCGCCGCCGCGGCCCCGTCGCTCTGGCTTGCTTACAACGGAATCGTCTACCGCAATCCCCTCGAATTTGCCAACGGGCCGTATTCCGCCAAAGAGATCGAACGCAAAACGCAGGGCCCCGGCCAGGGTCACCCCGGCAGTGACAATCCACTGCTGGCCGGAATGTATTTTCTAAAATCCGCCGAAGCCAACGTGGCACAGAATGAATGGCTGGGCCGAGCCTGGATTCTGTTCGCGGCCGCAGGCGCGATCGCCGCCGTGAAGACGTATCGCAAGAAAACAAACGATGCACCATCTTTTCCGCCGGTCGCGTGGCTTCCGTTACTCTTCTTGCTCGTGCCTGTCCCCTTTTATGCGCTCTCGGTAGCCTACGGAGGCGTGCCGATCTTCATCCCAGCCTGGTGGCCGTTCTCCCACTACAACGTGCGTTACGGATTGCAATTGCTCCCTGCCTTCGCGGCAGCGCTGGCAATCCTCGTCTATCTCGCTGCCCGATCCGAAAGCTGGAAGCCTCGACTCCGCCTGGCGTGCGCCCTCGCCGTGTTCGCGCTGGTGATCGCCAGTTACGCATCGATCTGGCGCACTGTCCCAGTTTCACTCGAAGAACCGCAAGTCAACATGCGCTTCCGATTACAACTCGAAGCCCAACTGGCGTCGTGGCTCGAAAAGCTGCCGTCGAACTCCACCCTCCTGATGTATCTGGGCGAACACGTGGGCGCAGCGCAACAGGCGGGCATTCCGCTCGACCACGTCATCAACGAAGGCAACCACCGCACCTGGAAGCAGCCCTCCGATCCCGTAGGTTTGTGGGAGCGTGCTCTGGCCGATCCCGCTCACTATGCCGACTACGTCGTCGCCTTCGAGGGCGACCCTGTCTGGCAGGCGGTCGCAGGCCGTCATCTCCCCGCACTGGTCGAGATCCACGTGACCGGCCAGCAGCGGGCGATCCTCTACCGCGCACGGTAATCACGCAGGTAACGCTGAAGCCTGCAAATCCGGTGATAGAATCCGGCCATCGGACGCCTGCCTTGGGCAGGTGTGTGCCTTCATGAGCTGGCAACATTTCATCGATGTGTTGAGCGGGGAAATGGCGAGCGGAGCCGTCACCAGTTCGCTCACCCGTCTCATCGTGGCGGCGATTCTCGGCGGCCTCATCGGCCTGGAGCGCGAGTTCAAACATCGCGCCGCCGGACTGCGCACCAACATGTTCATCTGTTTCGGCGCGGCCATGTTCACTCTTCTATCCCAGAGACTCGCCGGAGTTCCTTCCGACTCGGCTCGAATCGCGGCGCAGATCATCCCCGGCATTGGTTTCATCGGCGCAGGTTCCATCCTGCACATGCGCGGACTCACCACCGGCCTGACCACCGCAGCCACGCTGTTCGTTGTCGCCTCGGTCGGAATGGCCGCGGGCGGCGGCCTGTACCTGACCGCCATGTTCGCCACTGGACTCGTGCTGATCGCGCTCTTCACTCTCGGCCACCTGGAAGAAACCTTCAACATCAAGCTGCTCATGACCTGTTACGAAGTCACAGGCGCGAGCGTTGAAGAAATTACCAACGAAGTCAACCGCATCCTCGAACCGCATCACCGGCTCATGCAAAACGCGCTCTCCGGAAACACCGCCCAGCACGTCCGTTTGCAGTTTGACGTCGAGGGCTGCTCCCGCGAGCAAAAAGAACTACTGCAGCAATTGAAAGCGTCGACGGTCTTACACGGCGTCACCTCTCTCGGCCGGGTGGACCACGAGTGAGCTCGACCGTGCCGAATGCCCACTCGAACCTCCGCACCATTCCGTTCGTGAAGGCCAGCGCCTGCGGCAATGATTTTCTTTTGATCGACGGCGCTTTCGCTCCTGAGGACGTGGCCACGTTCACCCGCCGCATTTGTGATCGTCACGACGGCGTTGGCGCCGATGGCGTCGAGTGGATGGTTCCACACTTCACCGCGGACGTGGAACTCCGGCTGATCAATGCCGACGGCTCGCCCGCCGAGATTTCGGGCAATGGCACGCGTTGCGTCGCCGCTTACGTCTGCGCCCAGCTCGGCAAAGAACGAATCTCGATCCTCACCGGTGCAGGCATGAAAATCTGTCAGCTCACCTCGCGCCGCGATTGCGAATACGAATTTGAAATCGAAATGGGAGAGGCCGTGGTCGGGACCGAACTCGCGCTTCAGTTGCCGGGCGGAGAGGCCCCAAGGGAAGTCCGGGGCATCCCCGTGTCGATCGGCAACCCGCACTATGTGATTTTTGTTTCTGAGTTTGCGACTGGCTGGCAAGCGCAGGCAGCGGAAATCCAGCGCAACCCGCACTTCGCGCAAGGAGTAAATATCGAATTCGTCGCCGTCGACAGCAAGTATGATGTGCGCGCGCGGTTTTTCGAGCGCGGCGTCGGCGAAACGCAATCTTCCGGCACCGGCTCGTGCGCGTCGGCCGTGGCAGCCATGGCGACCGGCCGCGCCGTTTCGCCGGTCAAGGTCCACGCGCCCGGCGGAACGCAGACGGTGCGCACGAACGGGAAGAAAGTTTTCTTGCGAGGCCCGGCGCGGCTGCTGTGCCGCGGAGAGTTCTTTCTGAGTTGAAGTGCAGATTCTAATTAGGTTGCTTCGCCAGTCGTAACGGCCTTGGGCCATGTTTTCTTCCAACCTTCAACTCGTCAAGCCGCCCGCCCTTCGCCCCAGCGATCGCGTGGGCATCGTCGCCCCGGCGAGCAACATGAAGCCGGCTGACTTGGCCGCTGGCTGCGAGTCCCTGCGCCGCGCCGGATATCGCCCGTTCTATCTCGAATCGATTCTGGACCACGATCTTTATTTCGCCGGTTCCGTCGAACGCAGAGTCCGCGAGCTCGAAGAAATGTTTGTGCGTGACGATGTCCGCGCCATCATCTGCGCCCGCGGCGGCTACGGCTCGAATTATCTGCTTCCAGAGCTTGATCCGGAAAAGATCAAAGCCCATCCCAAGATTTTCGTCGGCTACAGCGACATCACCACGCTGCTGACCTACTTCACCGACGTTGCCGGCCTGGTCACGTTTCACGGGCCGATGGTCGCCAAAGATTGGTCCCACGAAAATGGAGTCGACATGCCCGCGTGGCAGGCAGCCGTTTCCAGCACCGCGCCGTGGGACGTGCCGGTGGGCGACGGCGCGAGCGGATTGGTCGAAGGCGAAGCCGAGGGCGTTTTATACGGCGGATGCCTCTCCATCCTGGTCGCCTCGCTGGGCACGCCCTACGAGATTAAAACCACAGACACGATCTTATTCCTCGAAGATATCGCCGCTAAACCATTTCAGATCGATCGTATGCTCATGCAGCTGAAACTGGCCGGCTATCTCGACGAAGTCCGCGGCATCGTTTTCGGCGAAATGCTGGACTGCATTCAGACGGCAAATCAGGGTTACACTCTGCAACAGGTCGTCACGCGAATCGTCGGTGACCTGGGAGTGCCCGTCGCTTTCGGGGTAAAGTCAGGCCACGTCACCTCCGGCAACCTCACGCTCCCCTTCGGAGTGCGCGCGAAGCTCACGGTGCGTAGCGGTCAAGTAGCCCTGAAGATTCTGGAGTCAGCGGTTGAGCCTTAGCAAGGCCCCGGAGTCACTGACAATTCGCCTGGACGATTCGTGTCGTCGATTCGTATCAGGGTATGCCTTCAGGCATACCGCGGAGCGCAAAAACGATGCGCCTTTAGGCGCTGGAGTCACGAAGCCGCAAAAATGAACGAGACAAAACACATTCACCTGATCGGCATCTGCGGCACCGCCATGGCCTCGCTCGCGGGCATGCTCAAGCAGCGCGGATTCCACGTCACCGGCTCCGACGCCGCAGCCTATCCCCCCATGTCCGATTTCCTCCGCGACCTCGGCATCCCTGTGGCGCAACCCTTCGACACGAAAAATCTCGACCCCCGTCCCGACCTGATCGTCGTCGGCAACGCCATGTCGCGCGGCAACGTCGAACTCGAGCACGTCCTCGATCAGCGCATCCCGTTCTGTTCCATGCCCCAATTACTGCACGACGAATTTCTTCGCGGCAAGGAAGTGCTGGTCGTAGCAGGAACCCACGGCAAAACCACGACGACTTCGATGCTGGCCTGGATCTTCGACTCCGCCGGACTGCAACCCTCGTTCCTGATCGGCGGCATCGCCGAGAATTTCGGCTCGAGCTTTCATCTCGGCGAGGGCAAACATTTCATCCTCGAAGGCGACGAGTACGACACCGCCTTCTTCGACAAAGGCCCCAAGTTCCTGCACTACTTTCCCGACTCGATCATCCTCACCTCGGTCGAGTTCGATCACGCCGACATCTACAAAGATCTCGACGCCGTAGAAACCGCATTCAAGCGCCTGGTAAATCTGATCCCGCGCCGCGGACGCATCGTAGCCTTCGACGGCTTCGCTGGCGAATCCGCCGAAAGTCCAAGTCTGGAGCGCTGTCTGGCGAAAGCGTTCTGCCCCGTCGAACGCTACGGCGCCGGACCGCGTGCGAATTGGGAGATCACCAACCTCCGCCTCGAACCCGCGCGCACCTGTTGGACCGTTCTGCATGACGGCCAGCCCTGGGCCGATCTCGAATTTCCGCTGGCCGGTGAATACAACGTCTGGAACGCGACAGCGGCGGCAGCGCTCGCGAATTCCTGTGGCGTCCCC
Organism: Binatus sp. (SeqCode); assembly: GCA_035482825.1. Lineage (GTDB taxonomy): Bacteria > Acidobacteriota > Terriglobia > Terriglobales > Acidobacteriaceae > Sulfotelmatobacter. The sequence goes on from DATHQJ010000167.1 coordinate 34,345, forward strand.
AGACAAGCGATCGCCGCTGCGCTAAAAACGTTCAAGAGCGTCAAGCGTCGTCTTGAAGTGAAGGCGCAGGTTAACGGCATCACCATCATCGACGACTTCGCTCATCATCCCACCGCGATCGCAGGAACGCTGAAGGCGCTGCACGCGCGGTATCCCTCGGCGCGCCTGTGGGCAATTCTTGAGCCCAGGTCCAACACGCTGCGCCGCCGGATTCTGCAAACCGACCTGGCCCGCAGCCTGGCGCAGGCCGACGAAGTTATCGTGGCGGCCGTGTTCCGCTCCGAAGCTGTCCCGGAAAACGAACGCCTGGAGTTGCCTGCCCTCGCCGCCGAGATCGAGCGCAACGGCCGCCGGGCAAGGCTTCTGGCTGATGCCGACGCGATCGTCGATACCATCGCGCCCGAATTGCGCAGCGGCGACATCGTGGCGATTCTCTCCAACGGCGGCTTCGGCGGAATCTACGAAAAACTTCCCACGCGCCTCAAAGAATTGGCAGGCAAGCAATGAACCTCGTTCTCCCGATTGTTCGATGCGCCCGCAGAGCTCTCCAGCTAACCCTCTGCATCGCAATTCTCGCCGTATCTTCTAACGCTTTCGCCCAGATTCAGCCCGCGCAGTCGGGTGCCTCGTATACCGTTTCTCTTGCTTCGCCCGAGCAGCACCTCGTCGAAGTACAAATCGTCCTGCCAGCCGGTGCGGCGCAGCGAGAACTTCAACTCCCTGTCTGGAACGCCCTCTATCAAGTCCGCGACTTCGCCCAGTACATCAACTGGGTACGCGCGAAAGATCGTTCCGACAAGTCCGTCGCCGTACGCGAACTCGACAAAAGCCGCTGGCAGATTCAAGGCGCGGAACGCGGCGCGATCGTGAACTATCAAATCTACGTCGATTCCCCCGGACCGTTCGGCGCGCAATTCAACCCGCATCATGCCTTTTTCAACATCGCCCAAATTCTCATGTATCCCGTGGACGCGCGCTCTGCCCCGCTAACCGTGCGCTTCACCCAGGTTCCAGAAGGATGGCACATAGCAACTCCGCTCACGCGATCTGAAAGCGGCGAGTTTAGCGCGCCCAATTACGACCGCCTGGTCGACTCTCCAGTCGAGATCGGCAATTTCGAAGAGACCGACTTCGACGAAGCTGGAGGCCGCTTCCGCGTCATCGTCGACGCCGATCCCGCCGACTACGACATGGCCAAGCTCGTCGGCGCGCTGCACAAAATTACCGCCGCAGCCACCAGTTGGATGAACGATCGTCCCTTCGACACCTACATGTTCCTCTATCATTTCCCGCGCGGCCCCGCCGGCGGCGGCATGGAGCACGCCTACGCCACGGCCATCGATCTGAATGCCGACGTCCTCAACCAGTCTCTATATCCCTTCACCAGCGTCACCTCGCACGAATTCTTCCATCTCTGGAACGTGAAACGCATTCGCCCTCAAACTCTCGAGCCCATCGACTACACCAAGGAAAATTACACGCGCGCCTTATGGTTCAGCGAAGGCGTCACCAGCACCGCCGAAGGAATCATTCAACTGCGCGCCGGCCTGATCGATGAAAAGCAATATCTGACCGGACTCGGCGAAGGCATCACCGAACTCGAGCGCCGCCCCGCTCACCTCACCCAATCCGCCGAAGAGTCCAGCCTCGACGCCTGGCTGGAAGGCAGCGGCTACTACCGCCGTCCCGAGCGCAGCATTTCCTACTACAACAAGGGCGAGTTGCTCGGCGTGATGCTCGACCTCGCGGTGCGCGACGCCAGTCACGGCAAGGCGTCTCTCCGCGAAGTTCTCCAATGGATGAACGCCAACTACGCCAGGAAAGGCCGATTCTTCAACGATTCCGAAGGTGTTCGCGAAGCGGCCGAGGCCGTCACCCACGCCGACCTGACTTCATTCTTCAACAAGTATGTCGCCGGAACAGAAGAGATTCCTTGGGACGATTTCTTGCGCTCCGTCGGTCTGCGCGTGGACGCCGTCGCCAAAACCGTGCCCGACGCGGGTTTCAGCGCCTCGCGCAATTTCGACGGCCCCATGTCGGTCGCCGCGGTTACGTCCGGCAGTGAGGCCGAGCATGCCGGCCTGCAGGCAGGCGACACCGTGATAGAACTGCAAGGCAAAACAGCTGGCCAAGAATCTCGCCAGGAGTTGGCGCGTCTGAGTCCCGGCGACACGCTCACCGTAAAAGTTCGCTCGCGCCGCGGCAACGAGCGCGAACTGAAATGGAAAATCGGCAGCCGCCAGGAACTCTCCTACGTGGTCAAGGATCTCGACCAGGTCACCCCTGAACAGCGCGCCCGCCGCGCCGCCTGGCTGAAAGGCGAAGCGCAAACTGCCGACGCAGCCACAACCGCCGCGGCTATACCAACTGGGGCAAGCCAAACTGGTGCAAATCGAAAATGATCCGCACGCTCCTCATGCTGATCTTCTGGGCGTTGGCGGCTCCGCTCGCAGCTTTGATCGGCTTTCCCGCGAGCTACATCATGGGCGACGTGCGCGTCCTCTATCGCCTCTTCATGTGGGGAGCCTGGTACGGCGTCTGGATCACCGGCGTCCGCGTCGAAACCGTCGGCCTCGACCAGTTCGACCACTCCCGCAGTTACATCTTCATGACCAATCACGTGTCCAATCTAGATCCGCCAATTCAAATCCCGCTGATTCCCCGGCGCACCTCGGTGATGGTGAAGAAGGAACTCTTCAAGTTTCCCATCCTCGGCCGCGCCATGCGCATGGGATTGCTCGTCCCCGTCGACCGCGGCAATCGCGACGCCGGCATCGAAGCTGTACGCGCCGCCAAATCAGCCGTCGAGCAAGGACTCAACATGACCATCTACGTCGAAGGCAAACGTTCCTTCGACGGCAAGTTGCTCCCATTCAAAAAAGGCCCGTTCTATCTGGCCGTGGAGTGCGGAGTTCCGGTCATCCCTGTAACCATCGTCGGAACGCACTATGCCATGCCGAAAGCCCGGTTCGCCATCAAGCCGGGATTGGTGAAAGTGATCTTTCATTCTCCCATCGAGCCGAAAGACTTCGGCACCCGAGATTGCCTGATGGAAAAAGTCCGCGCCGCCATCGAGAGCGCCCTCCCGGAAGAATGTCGACAGGGAACGACAAATGCACCGGGACTCAACGCCGCCAGAGCGACTTGCTGATCAAATAAACTAACCGTGCGCCGATCGCAACACTCAGCAGCGTGCTGATTGAGCCAACGTACAGGCCCACGCAGCAATGTCCGGATAGGCCACGATGCGGATAGCGCCACCGTGGAGGAGCGGCGCTTCAGCGCCGCGTAAAGCGCCGAAATCAAAACGGGCTTCAACCCTAGTGTGGTTTCGAGCCGGTCCGCCGAGTTATTCCTTGTCCTTCTTCCCCCGCAACGCCCGCGCCATCTCGGGCAACTTCGGGAGCAGCGCCGAATATTTCAACCACAACTTATGCTCCACCGCCGGCGCCCCGCTCACAATCGCTCCCGCCGGAATATCATGCGCCACTCCACTCTGCGGCGTAACGATAGCGTCGTCCCCAACCTTGCAGTGTCCCACCACCCCAACCTGACCCGTAAGAATCACCCGGTTCCCAATCTCCGACGACCCCGCCAGCCCCACCTGCGAGCACAACAGGGCGTCCTCCCCAACCTGCGACCCATGCCCCACCTGCACCAGGTTGTCGACCTTCACGCCGCGTCCAATCCGCGTCTCCCCCACGCTGGCGCGGTCGATACAAGAATTAGCCTGCACCTCGACATCGTCCCCAATCACCACCGGCGCCGGCTGCGGGATCTTGTGCCAGCTTCCCTCCGCCGTCTTGGCAAACCCAAACCCATCCGCCCCAATCACCACCCCATTCTGCAACAGCACATTGTTGCCGATGCGGCAATTTTCCCGCACCACCGCGTGCGCATGCGCAAAAAATCCGTCGCCAATCGTCGCCCCGCGATAAATCACCACATGCGCCAGCAACACCGCGTTGGCCCCGATCTCGACGTCCTCCCCGATCACCACATAAGGCCCGATGTGCGCATTCGCCCCCACCCGCGCGCTCGCATGCACCACCGCAGTCGGATGCACCCCCGCCGCATACACCACAGGCCGATGAAACAGTTCCAGCGCCCGCGCAAACGCCAGATAAGGATCCTTCGCCCGCAGCATGGCCGCCGCGATAGCAGGGAAGTCCTCCCCCACAATCACGGCGGAGGCGTTGGTGGACCGCGCCGCGGCGGCGTATTTGGGATTCGATACGAACGTAAGCTCCCCCGGCCCAGCCTGTTCAATCCCGTTAAGCCCAGTGATGTCCGTCTCGGGAGATCCGTTTTCCAAGCGCACTTCGAGTGCAGCTGCGATGGCAGAAAGTTTCATTGTGGTGGTGAAGACGCGAGTAAATCCTACACCAGACGGGCGGATGGCGGGCGCGAAGGCTACCTGTGCGCCGCAGAGACGAAAAACGAAACACCAGTGCGGATGATCCAGGAATCATCCGCACCGGCGCGTCTTACAGGTTAATGTTCACTGAACAGTCAGTGTAAAGGTCGTAGTGTGCGTCAGCGATCCGCTGGTACCGGATACCGTCACGTTAAACGTTCCGGTCGGTGTTCCGGTTACCACGTTGAAATTCACGGCACTCGACGGGCCTCCGCCCGGCGTGGGATTCGTCACCACCACTGGAAAGTTGCCCGTGTTGGCCAGATCGTTGGGCGTCAACGAAATCGATAGCTGGAACGCACCCGCGTAACTGGCGGGATGCGCCACGTTGTTGTACGTCACCGTGGAGCCGCTGACGAAGCCGGATCCGGCGATGATCAGCGTCTGTCCCTGAGAGCCAACCGCCTGCTGGGTCGGAGACAACGATGAAATCGACGGAACCGGATTGGGCGGCGGTGGCGGTGGCGTTCCGCTGCCGCCGCCGCAGCTGGGCAATGTCAGGAACAACGCAAGAATCACCAGCAGCGGCAGCACTCCACGCCGCCGCCACGACGGAATTCCAATCAGGCAAATCCCCAGCAGAGGAAGTATCGCAAAGCCCATCCAGCCGAGTCGGAGGCTTTCATTCGACGCCCGCCGCATCTGCCTGTTTTGTCCGAGCGGTGTGGTGGTGATGGTCAACGTGGTTGAGCCATTGCCTCCAGTAACTGTCGCCGGACTAAAGCTGCACGTCGTCTCGGCAGGCAGCCCGGAACAGGCAAAGCCGCTGACGTTCCCTGAGAATCCGCTGAAGCCGCCGACATAGATCGAGACGGTCTGCGCCTGCCCTTGCGTCACTGTGACCGGATTGGTATTGGAACCGATCGAAAAGTCTGGCGCCGTCACCGATACGCTAAACGACGAAGCCGGCGGATAATTCGTATCGCCGCTGTATTGAGCGATAATTAGGGCGCTCGTCTGAAGCGGAATGGCTGCGACCGCCTGGCAAGCATAGTTTCCACTGGCGTCGGTCGCATTGCTGCAGGGAACAGGCCCGAAGTTGGTGGCAGAGCTCCCGGAGACGGCAAAAGTCACAGTTCCCGTTGGATAGACTTTCTTGTTTTCCGCGTCAAACAGCGCGGTTAGGTTTGCAGTGCCACCTGGAGTAATGGTTTGGGTTGCCGGAGTCAGCGACGCGACCGTTGCGGGATACTGCACCAGAATCGTGGTGGTCGTCGAACTCGATCCGGTGTAGTTCATGTCACCGCTGTACTTCGCCGTGAGGGCATAGCTTCCCGCTGTCGGAAACGCGCTGGCGTTGCTGGTCAGTGTCGCGTAGGTGACTGCGTTGGATCCCGGCGCTCCGTTGACTGGCTCGTAGGCCACAGTCCCGCCGAGTGCCGTACCGTTGGCGTAGAAAGTTACGGTGCCGGTCGGTCCCGCCCCCGAGCCGGTCGTATTTATATTCACCTGGATCTGGGCAGACTGGCCGATGGTTGCATTGGTTACGTCGGGAGCTGTCAAGGTCGTCGAGGCCGGCGCAATCGTAATAGCATTCGTGCCGGTACTCGCGTTGAAGCTGTTGTCCCCCGCATACGCCGCCTTCACCGAGTTTGTCCCACCCGGAAGTTGGACCGTAAGATCCTCGACATTCCCATAACTGTTCAGCGTATAAGTTCCGGCATCGAGCGTGCTTCCGTTGTTCGTGAGCGCCACACTCCCGGTCGGACAAGCAGTCGCGCCCGAGTTGGCGACCGGCGCGCACACTTGTCCTGCCGCATTCTCAACATTCACGCGCAGGATGTACGGTGATCCATAGACCGCCGTATTGGTGTTCCCGCTGATTACTCTGTTGTTCGAATCAAACGTCACCAGGAAAGCCTGCGGCTGGCTGTTCTCTTTATTCACCGTCACGGTCAGCGGGCTTGAGTCGCTCGCTCCATACGTCGAATCTCCCGGATAATGCACCGTCACCGAATACGTGCCGCCCGGCAGCATCTCGGTGCTTCCGGAAACCGAGCCGTTGGTCAGGTTGAATCCCGCAATGCCGCCGGTGCCACTGGCCGGGCCGCCTTCCAGCGAGATCAAGCCCGTAGGCGTTCCGCTACCGGATTGCGGCTTCACCGACGCCGTGAAATTGACCCCCTGCCCATGCGTAATCGTCGCCGGGGTCAGACTGCTCAATGTCGTGGTCGACGGCAGCAGCGTCACCGAACTCCACTTTGTCACTAGAACGTTGGCATCGACCGATCCCAACCCGGTGGCCAGGTCGTAGCCTGCGGCCGCGTTGTATCCGCTCAGTATCCCGTAAGCATCGCCCCCATTGGTCGTCGTGCAGTTGGGCGAACTGGTCGAACACGGGACCGCGTTCGTACCAACAGTCACATCATGAAACGCCGTTGGCTGCTGAGCCGCCAGCTTGTAGAGGATGTAGTTCGCATTGCCCTGCCGCTCTCCCGTCTTTTGGTTCACGAGGGCCATAACTCCTGCAAATGCCGGAGACGATACCGACGTCCCTCCGAATCCCAGAAAACTCGACGGGCAGTAGCCTTGTGCATCTGCCTCGCAAACGATGTACGCATGTCCAACAAATCCATTGCTGGCAAACAGCGACACATCGGGAATGTCGCGTTTCCCGTCGCTAGAGAAGCTGCCGCTCCCGGTCTGCCACGCCGGGCGGGTATATCCTCCTGCGCAACTGGCAGGTGTCGAACCGCTCGGAGTCGTGCACTTACTCACCCCTCCCGAACCGGCCACAATGATCACGTCGCCGAGGTTCGGGTTGTTGCAATTCGTTTCCGGATTAGTGCTGAGTTGAGGAAATGTCTCCCAGATCGCATTCGTGCAGGAATCATTCCACGTGGACTCGGGAATGTACTTCAACGCTGATTCCTGCGTGGTGGGATTGTTGGTCGTGCTCCAATAAGAACCCGGATCGCTGAAGTCGTTGAAGTCGGTTCCCCCTACCGCAACGTTGTAAGGGGTCGAGGCGTACCCGCTTACCTGCAGCCCGTATTGAGCCGGCGCCGGAGGCCGCGCATCGAAGTTGTCGCATCCCGCCGAGCCGCCGTCCCCGGCGGAGATAAGAACCGTGATCCCCTGCGCCGAAGCCTGTTGCCACAGCGTGTTGTAGAACTGGTTGCCGGTTGTGCCCAGCCCCAATTCGCACTCCCCATAGCTCTCACTCATGATGGCGGCGAGATTGTTTTCCACGATATAAACCGCCGAGAGATCCGTCCCGGAAGTGGTCTCCGTCGACTGCGAAATCACGAAATCAATGGTCGCGCCCTTGGCCACCGCGCCAGACCACTGCACATCGATATCAGCTTCCGATTCATCGAGCCCGATGCCAGGATCAGATCCATTCCAGATGAACACGGGGTCATTCACCGGCAGTCCGAAAAAGCTGCGGAACGCTTGAACATCTGACAATTGAATGTCGGTTTCGCCGACAATCGCGATGGTTACACCCGTGCCGTCGATGCCTGCACTCCACAGCGGCAGCACGTCGTATATCGTGGCAAAGTCATAGGGCCCCAGCCAGTTGGTGCAATAACCCTGAACGGTATTGTCCTCCACGCATCCCGAAGGGAAAGTGAGCAACGGCTGAGTGGGATGAATTTTTCCCGTCTTCGGGTCGCGCTCGCCGACTCCGGCCGGCACGTTCATCGCCTTGCGCGTGAAATTATTCAGCGAACTGATCCCCGCCACCGCCGGCGTCAGCGCCGTCGGAATCTGCGGGTCGCTCGAATTCGCCCAGTGCTGTTCTCCCTTCACGACGTACTTATGAATCGTGGTGTGAAACGCTTCCTGCACCTGCCCGGCCGTGCCGGAGAACTCCAATACCGTGCGGCCTTTGGTCGAGCCCACCTGAAATCCGTGGGATTGCAGCCATGCGGTGATCGTCAGGATGTCGCTATCGGTTGGGCCGAACTGCTGGCCGTATTGTTCTGGCGAAAGCCATTTGTGATAGTTCGGCGAACCTTTGTCCTGCTGGTCGTCGAGCATCTTTCGCAGCGTGGTCTCCTGGTCGGGGCTGCGCTTGAGCACCAGCAGCATGCGCGACATGGGCAGGCTCGCGGGCGCGCTTCCCAGATCAAACTGCGGCCGCGCCAGCGGATGCGTGTTGCCCGTCAGCCGGGTCAGTTGCGACTCGTCCACCGCTTGCGTGATCAACGACTGCGTGATCAGCAGCGGCACGGCCGCGGCAGCCTGGGGCGACGTTTCCTGTGCCGACATGGGCGCGCACATCATGGGCGCGCACATCATCGGCATCAGCAGCGCACACCAGATCCACGCGCACATCCTCAGTATCGGTATCAGTCGCTGCGGCAACCCGCTGGCGACAACGGTTGACGGTACGACGGACGAATGACAAGCTGAGCGGGGCACTGGGATGGCTCGCATGGTAGACACACCTGTAGATCGAGAATGGAGGACATCCACAGAAAGCCATACGAACGGGAGGGAAGGTAAGAATGTCCGCTCGTCGCTTCGCCAAGCGTGGCCTGCGTGGACACCACACCGTACATCAACCGTTCCGCGATTTCAATGTATTTCAGGGCCCTGTGCCTGGAGCGTTGAACCTGCGACTGGCGTTACCGCTCGCCGCTGCCGGCCTGTCCTTTCGAGTCTTTATTCGTGGCGTTGCTTGGTGGCATACTGAGGGCACATCAACACCTCTGGGGGTTTTCATGACGAGCAGGATCGCGGGAGCATGGCTGGCGTTTATTTTGGCGGCAGCCGCGCTGGCAACGGCGCAGACCTACACCATCACCGACATCGGCGTGCTCAAGGGCGACAACGAAAGCAGCGGCTTTTGGCTGAACAATCTCGGCGAGGTGGTCGGCTGTTCCGACACCGCGACGGTCTATGGATATCCTTGTACCGGACTGGTTGCGGGTCAACATGCCTTCTCGTGGACCAAGAGCGGCGGACTGAAAGATCTGGTCACGCTCTCCGGAGCCACGGTCAGCGGCGCGATCGGGGTGAATGATTCGGGCACGGTCGTCGGCTACTCCAACGTCAAAGGCCAACCCGCCACCAATTTCGTCGCGGTGCGGTGGTCTTCGCCCCAAAACATCACTAACCTCGGCACGATCACCGGTGGCCCTTCCAGCGCCGCCTACCAAATCAACTCCGCTGGCGAGATTGCCGGCGATTCCTTTCTGAGCAGCGGCGTGGTCGACGCCACCAGTTGGACCAGCAGTAAAATTAAGAACCTGGGCGCGCTGCCCAAGGCCATCTTCACCGCTGGACTCGCCATCAACGACAACGGTGAAATTGTTGGCGAGTCTGTATTCGGCTACGGACCGCCCTTTACTTCGCGGGCCTTCCTGTGGAACGGTTCCACCCTGAAAAATCTCGGCACGCTCACGGGCGGAGTGACCAGCATGGCCAACGCCATCAATACTTCGGGAGTGATCGTCGGGCAATCCGACGGCAGCAGCACCCAAGGTCACTGGCATGCGGTTCTGTGGAGCGCGTCCGACAAGATTGAGGATCTGGGCACCCTGGTCGGCGGCACTTACAGCGTGGCCTTCGGGGTAAACGACTCCAGCGTGGTCGTGGGCTACGGCAACGTCTGGAATAACGCACCGCACGCCATGGTCTGGACCTCGACCTTCGGCATGCAGGACCTGAACAGTCTGATTCCGGCAGATTCCGGCTGGGTGCTGATCAACGCCAACGCCATCAACAACGTCGGCCAAATCACCGGCTACGGCACCAAGAATGGCCACAACCACGCCTTCCTGTTGACCCCGGTGAAGTGAGCGGCGGACGTTCCCTCGATCATGGTCGGGCTTGCGCTTGGGGGATATCTCGTCATTTTTTTTGCTGTTGTCCATAAACTACTGATGGCTAAGGGTTTACGGGCTCGTGGTATGGGGAGAAACGGGCAAAATCTTGAGCTGTAAGGACTTACGGCTAAAATATTCCGGAATAAGGACTTAGCGCTGGGCCTGGAGCCGCTGCGGGGTTCGCTGGCGGAGAACTGGTGGAGAGAGCTTTCGCGCATTCCTGCCAGCGTGCGCTTTCGGAAATCCTCGGTCAAGGTTGAGCGTCACAGGAACGGGGATTATTTCTGTGGAAGGCTGTGGAAAAAGGTTGGAGCGGGGTTGGCGGTAGTGTCCTAACAACTGGCGCGTCTTTTGGGTGGATCGGCGGGGCGTGTCTTGCCTTGCGGATCGCATTCCCGATGCACTTCAAACCCTAGTTCATCCAGGCGACACTCGTTCGGCGGTGGCAATGGCTTGCCGCAAATCCAGCAATCAGGGCTCAGGCGGGGGAGCACCATACTGAAAATCTAAAACTCCTGGGCTACTGTGGTCTGCTCCTGGTATTACATAAATGTG
>DATHQJ010000168.1:0-21200 GCA_035482825.1 Binatus sp. (SeqCode)
GTGCACTGCCAGGGGCGCATCGTATATCGCGATGAGGCGGCCGAGTTCTCGCGCGTGGTCGGCGAAGTTATGGCGCAGGCGCGGAGAGTGGTGCTGGACCTGAGCGGCGTGAGTGCGATGGACAGCGCGGGGATCGGAGAGCTGGCTTTGGTTCAGACTTGGGCGCGGGAGAAGAATGTCGAGCTGAAGTGTGGCGCGACTGGGGTGGTTCGGACGTTGCTCGCGTTGACGAATCTGGATTCGGTGGTAGAGGTTCATGAGTCGGTGCATTCGGCTTTGGCTTCGTTTCGGGAAGAGCAGGTCTGCGCGGATTGATGAAGCGGTTGTGTCGCCCCTCCGGGGCTGATTCGCCCTCGGATGGGCTGACCCAGCGCTTGAAGCGCTGGGCTAAGATGTGGCGCCGCTCCGCGCCTTTGAGTATCAAAGATCGTTCCTTCACCTTCACCAATACGGCTCTCGAAAACCTACGTTAATTCTCGCGCTGGAAACGGTACCGGCCTTTGCGGTTGATGGCGGCGGCTTCGGCTACTTTTAGGAAGGCGCGGGCGGCGTGCGAGAGGTTGGCGTCTTTGCGGTAGATGAGGCGCAGCTTTCGTTTCAGCTGAAGTTCGCGCACCGGGATTCCCACCAGTTCTCCTCTGGCTAATTCGGTTTCCACGCTGATCTCCGGGACTAACGCGACTCCGTTCCCCATGGCTACGAATTGTTTGATGGCTTGCAGAGTGGGGAGTTCCAGGTCCATGTGGAGCGGGGTTTTGTGAGTTTTGAAAAGCTGCAGCACTTTCTCGCGATAGGGGGACGAGACGATGTGGGCGACGAAGGATTCCGCGCCCAGTTGGCGGATGCTGACCTGGCGCGCGCCGGCGAGGGGATGCTTGGGCGGGACGACGAAGACCAGTTGGTCGAGATAGACGATGACGGAGTGCAGGCTGGGTTCCTGGGGCTCGTAGGATAAGACGCCGAATTCGGCGCTGTAGCGCAATACGTCGTCGGGGATGTGACTGCCGAGGGCGCGTTCGACGGTGATTTTGATCATAGGATGCAGGCGGCGGAATTCGGCGAGGATCGGGAGCAGGTAGAGCACGGTGAATTCGTTAGCCGCGATGACCAGCTTGCCTTTTTGCAGTTCGCGCAGTTCGGTGAGAGATTCGGCGGCTTCGGTTCGTAGATTGATGAGTTTTTCGGCGTATTCGAACAGTACTTTGCCGGAGTCGGTGAGGACGCCCTCGCGCGAGGAGCGGTCGAAGAGGGCTTCGCCGAGCTCGGTCTCGAGCTTGCGAATGGTCTGGCTGACGGCGGACTGGGTGCGGTAGAGTTTTTCGGCGGCGCGGGAGAAGCGGTGTTCGCGGGCGACGGCAAGGAAGACTTCGAGTTGGGAAAGCTCCATGGGCTGAACTCCTTAGGGCTAAACTCCTTAGAACCAGAGGCTTTATCAATTCTTCCGAATTGATTAGCAATGCTTATATTACAATAGTTGCTAATGATTGCTGAAGAATTATAAGTTTTCCTTCTACGGGCGCGGCCCTTACCATAGCAGGTTAGTTTGGTTGCGAGGGAGATCAGAGAGCAATGAGCGCAGAGCGAGCCCGCATCACGATTTTCGACACGACGCTTCGCGACGGAGAGCAGTCGCCCGGCTGCAGCATGAACCGGCAGGAGAAGCTGCGCCTGGCGCATCAGCTCGACCGGCTGGGAGTGGACGTGATCGAGGCGGGGTTTCCGATTGCGTCGGATGGCGATTTTGAGTCGGTGAGGGCGATCGCTGCGGTGGTGCGGCGTCCGATTATTGCGGGGCTGGCGCGGGCTTGCCGGCCCGACATTGAGCGCGCGTGGGAGGCTTTGAAGGAGGCCGCGCGTCCGCGGATCCATGTGTTTCTGGCGACTTCCGATATTCATCTGCAATACAAACTGCGGATTACGCGCGATCAGTGCGTGGAGCAGGCGCGGGACGCGATTCGGTTTGCCAAGTCGCTTTGCGATGATGTGGAATTTTCGCCGGAGGATGCGACGCGGACTGATCCGGATTTTCTTTGCCGTGTGCTGCATGCGGTGGTGGAAGCCGGGGCGACTACGCTGAATATTCCCGACACGGTTGGATACACGATCCCGAGCGAGTTCGGGGACTTGATCACGACGATCCGGCAGCGGGTGAAGGGGATTGAGGGCGTCGTTATTTCGGCGCACTGCCACAATGATCTGGGAATGGCTGTGGCGAATGCGCTGGCGGCAGTGGCGGCGGGGGCGCGGCAGGTGGAGTGCACGATTAATGGAATTGGCGAACGGGCGGGGAATGCGTCGCTGGAAGAAATTGTGATGGCGATGCGGGTGCGGCCGGATCGTTTTGCTTACGAAACCGGGGTGGTGGGCGATCAGATTTTTGCGGCGAGCCAGATGCTGAGCGAGATTACGGGTGTGCCGGTGCAGCCGAATAAGGCGATCACGGGGCGGAATGCGTTTGCGCACGAGGCGGGAATTCATCAGGACGGATATCTGAAGAATCCGCTGACTTATGAAATTATGACGCCGCAGTCGGTGGGCGTACCGGACTCGAAGCTGGTGCTGGGCAAACACTCTGGGCGACACGCGCTCAGCATTCGGTGCGAGCAACTGGGATATCAGTTTGACCGGCGGGCGCTGGACGATATTTACCGGCGGTTTGTGCGGCTGGCGGACAAGATCAAGAAAGTGGAAGATCATCATTTGCTGGAATTGATTCGCGATACGCATAAGCCTTCGGGATCGGCGACGCCGCTGATTGAGCCGATGGTTGCGGCGAAGGCGGCGGCTGTGAATGCGCAGGCAACCGAAGCATCCCCTGAGCCTGTGGTGGAACCGACGAAGCCGTTTCCGGTGGGGCCGCAGACGAATGAGTTTGGCGTGCCGGTGCCAAGCGATTCCCAACACGAGCAGACGCAACAGGAAGATTATTTGTGGGGAGTGTAGGGGAATTGAGTAATTGGGGAATTTGGTAATTGAGTAATTGAACGTCGTGGCTACAGCTTCTCGGTGGACTCGATGGAATCACAAGGCTCTCAATTTCCCAATTACTAAATTTCCCAATTACTCAATTTTCGATCTCTCGATCGTCTAAAATTTCCTCGATCACTCAGTCCCTCCTATGCTCTTGAAGCTTACTGTTCTTCCTGGCGACGGCATTGGTCCGGAGGTTACGGAACAGGCTGTGGCGGTTTTGCAGGTGGTGGCCGAGAAGTCGGGCCATCAGGTTCAACTTCAACACAAGCTGATTGGCGGGGCGGCGTTGGCGGCGGTGAACGATCCGCTGCCGGCGGATACGATTGCGGCTTGTCTGGCTTCGTCGGCGGTGCTGCTGGGGGCGGTGGGGAGTCCGGCGTTCGATCATAATCCGGGGCATTTGCGGCCGGAGGCGGGGCTGTTGCGGATTCGGCGCGAGTTGGGGGCGTTCGCCAATTTGCGGCCGGCGGTATTTTTTCCGGCGCTGGAGGATTGTTCGCCGCTGCGGGCGGAGGTGGTGCGCGGGACGGACATTATGATCGTACGCGAGCTTTTGGGCGGAGCTTATTTTGGTTTGCCGCGATCGATCGAGGGTGAGGCTGGGTCGCGGGTCGCGATCAACACGATGCGCTATGGTGAACCTGAGATTGAACGCATCGCACGGGTGGGGTTTGAGCTGGCGATGAAGCGGCGGCGGAAGGTTTTGTCGGTCGACAAGGCCAATGTGCTGGAGTGTTCGCGGCTGTGGCGGGAGGTAGTCACGCGTGTGGGGAAAGATTATCCGGAAGTGAAGCTGGGGCACCAGTATGTGGATTCGGCGGCGATGCTGCTGGTGCAGCGGCCTGGGGATTTTGATGTCCTGTTGACGGAGAATATGTTTGGCGACATTCTTTCGGATCAGGCGGGCGGGGTGGTGGGGTCGCTGGGGCTGTTGGCTTCGGCGAGTATTGGCGGGGCAGTCGGGCTGTATGAGCCGGTGCATGGGTCGGCGCCGGATATTGCGAGGAAGGGAATTGCGAATCCGCTGGGCGCGATTTTGTCGGTGGCGATGATGTTGCGGCATTCGTTTCAGTTGGCGAGGGAAGCGGAGTGTGTTGAGGAGGCGGTGTCGGCGGTCTTGGGGTCGGGGGCGCGGACGGCGGATTTGGCGGGGAAATCGAGTGGGGCGATTTCGACTGCGGAGATGGGGCGGCGGGTGGTGGAGGCGGTGAAGGGCTGAGAAGTCGGTGTGAGTTTTGAGAATTGAGGTCGGGTTTTATTGTAGATGCGTTCGTGGTTCCCACTTCTCGCAAGTGACGCGAGAAGTGGGGCACCCCACCGTGTCTGTCGATCAAACCCTATTGTGGATGCGTTTGCGGTTCCCACCCTAGCCGCAAAAGGCGCGGCTAGGATGGGGCAACCACAGTGTTATTGGCGCCAGCGAAAATCAAAAGCCCGCGGCGGGCGCGGGATCTTCGTTGTATTTACCGGTCAGGGCGTACCAGCGGATTCGCAACATCTCCAGTACCATGCGGGAACCGTCGACCAGGGGGTTGATGCTGGTGCCGTCGCGGTGGGCCCAGGCGACGGAGACTTCGCTCACTTTGAATTTCAGCTTTTGGGCGAGGAACAGGATTTCGGGATCGAAGCCCCAGCGTTCGATTTTTTGCAGCGGGAAGATGGCCTGAACCGCGGGTTGTTTGAAGGCTTTGAAACCGCATTGCGTGTCGGCGAAGTGCAGGCCGAGGGTGAGGCGGAGGGCTAGGTTGAAGATGCGGCCGAAGAGTTGGCGGTGAAGAGGCTGGCGCTGGGTTTGGGTTTCGGCGCGCAGCCAGCGGGATCCGATGGCGATGTCGGCGCCTTGGTCGAGGGCCGCGAAAAGTTTGGGGGCTTCTTCGATGGGGGAGGAGAGGTCGGCGTCAGTGAAGAGGACGATTTGGCCGCGGGCGTTGAGCATGCCGTGGCGCACGCTGTAGCCTTTGCCGCGGTTGCCGGGATTTTCCAGGAGGCGGAGCATCGGATCTTTTTTCGTGAATGAGAGAACAATGTCTGCGGTGTTGTCGCGCGAGCCGTCGTTGACGACGATGACTTCGGCGTCCCAGGCTTGAGCGTGGACGTAGGCCAGCACTTTTTCGAGGGTTGTGCCCAGGCGGGCGCTCTCGTTGTAGGCGGGGATGACGATGCTGTATTCCAAAAGAAGTTCTCAGTTCTCGGTTCTCAGTTCTCAGACACTGAAGTTGAGGGCTGATTCGCTTGGAAAGCATTGTCATTGTACGTGGGGGTTTGGGATTTCGGAAATTCGCAGGGTGATGCCCTGATACGAATCGACCGGATTCGAATCATGAGTTTTCAGAAGTCGGGAATAAACCCCAAGAACCCTGAGAACCGGGTTACGCTACCTGGCGTTTTTGCTCGAGCATGGAGAAATATTCGGCGACTAGATCCACGTCCCAGAGGCCGCGGGCGGCTTCTTCGCGCATGGTTTGGGCGGCCTGTTCATGCGTATGGGCGGGCTTATAAGAGCGGGCGGTGCGGAGGGCGTCGTAGACGTCGACGACCTGCAGAACTCGGGGCAGGACAGGAATTTCGGATGCGGTCAGGCCGTCGGGATAGCCGGAGCCATCGGAGTGTTCGTGATGGTAGCGGATGATGGGGAGAACGAGACGCAGGGAATGTAGGGGGCGGCAGATATTTTCGCCGGTGATGGGATGGAGTTTCATGACCACCCACTCGGAGGGGGTAAGGTCGCTGCCTTTTTTCAGAATTTCGTCGGGCACGGCGATCTTGCCGAGATCGTGCAGATATCCGCCGCGTTTGAGCGCGAGGATGGAATCTTCGTCCATGCCAAGGTGGCGGCCGAGATCGGAGGCGCGGACGGAGAGGCGTTCGCAGTGGCCCTCGGTGTAGGGGTCGCGGCCTTCGACAATGAGACCGAGAGTGCAGAGGACGGAATCGGCGGTTTCCAGTTCGTCGGTGAATTCTTTGAGTCGGAGCAGTGACTTCACGCGGGCGATGAGTTCCTCGGCGAGGACGGGCTTGTTGAGGAAGTCGTCGGCGCCGGCTTCGATGCCGCGCACTTTGTCGCTGGTATCGCTGAGTCCGGTGATCAGCACGAAGGGGATCAGACGGGTGGCGGGATTTTCCTTCAGGCTGCGGCAGAAATCGTAACCGGATTTGCCCGGCATCATCACATCGGAAAGGATGAGGTCGGGGAGTTGGCGGCGGACTTCGGCCTCGGCCTGCTCGGCGTTGCAGGCGGTCATCACGTCGTAGCCGCGCATGGTCAGCAACTGGCTCATCAGGCCGGCGATGCTGGGCTGGTCGTCGACGACCAGGATGCGGGGAGCGCGACGTCTTGGTAGAAGATCACCCATATCGTGATAAGAAGCTGATTCGTGCTCTCGAAGTTGTCTGCGACTCCGGCCACGAGCGGCGAGGCGGAACGGTAACGGTAAAAATCGTTATTCTAGACCTTCAATTCTACAGTCATTCTCCCCTTTTCGGCGGACCCATACCAGCTTTTTGAAACAGTACCACTGTTTTGTGTGAATCTCCTATTCCCACTTTGGCACGTCGTTTTTCACGGACGTGATCGGAAACCTTGCTTTGTCCTCTGGTCGGTGCCTACTCTCGGCTCATGGGGATTGTGCGAAGGACGGCTGCGTGGAGGACGCCGCGAATGTTGCTTGGCGGCTGGCTGGTCGGGGCGGTGCTGCTGATGGGCTCGGCGAGCGCGGTTGTGAAAGTCCACGTGATTACGTTTGGGAAGTGGACTTCGACGCAGTGGTTCACGGGTGCGGCGGCGGAGGGCAAGCCCACAAGTATCAAGATCCGCGCGCTGATTGTGGATGGACGGGTGAAGGAGTACACCCTTGGCGCGCCGCACGAAGTGACGGACCGGCTGTTTGTGGTGCGGCGGGTGTTTCGGGTGAATGATAGTTTGCCAGAGGATTCTGGGCCGCGCTGGCAGTGGCAGCGCGGGGGGTGGCTGATGGTGGACCGGGTGACGGGGCGGGTTTCGGCGATCAATCTGCCGGAGTTCGATGCTTATTACTCGCCCGCGAGTTGGTATCGCGATTATGTGGCTTATTGCGGAGTGGCGGACGATGGGAAAAAAACTTATGCGATGGTGGCGCAACTCAGCCGACGCAAGCCGGTGTTGAAGAAAGAATTGTCGAGTGAGGGTGTGAGTGAAGATGCGGCGCCGGATTCGGCTTGTGCGGCGCCGGCGTGGCGGCGGAGTCCGGTGCGGGTGAGCTTTGAGGCTGGAGGAGGGGCGAGGCAGACGTTTGCGATTCGCGGGCATGTGGTGGATGTGGTGAGTGATGCGGAGGAGGAGGAAGAGGGGTCGAGGTGAGGCGAGCCTGTTGGGTGTTCGGTCTTCGTTCGGCCTCGGATCTGTTTCGGAGACTGTTGAATTTGTCATCCTGAGAGGAGCGAGGGATCTGGGTGTTTGCCGAAGGCGACGAGACAGGTGGCGCAGGCAAGAACCTAGGTCCCTCGCGTTGCTCGGGATGACAAAACTTTTGCGGCCTTCCTCTGATCTCACATTCCTGATCTCGCGTGATCTTACATCCGCGATCCTACATACGCGAGCTAGTCTCCCGCGGCTTCGACCGCGGGAAGCTCATCTGCGACTGCCTTCTCTTTTACTTTTGCGCTGGTGACCAGGATTACCGACAGGACCACGATGGCGCTTCCCGCGAGGATGAAACGGTCGACGCGTTCGTGGAGGATCAGCCAGCCGAGGAATACGGCGACGACGGGATTTACATACGCGTAGGTTGAAACCTTGGGGGTGGGGACGTGTTCGAGCAGGTAGATATAGGCGGTGTAGCCGATCCAACTGCCGCAGACTACCAGGTACATGGTCGCGCTGAGGCTGCGGGTGGTCCAGCGGACGCGGGAGAGATCGCCGGCGAATAACGCGAAGGCGAGATTGCCGACTCCTGCCGCGGTGACTTGCCAGCCGGTGGAGCTGAAGACGTCCATGCCGGACTGCCAGCGTTTGGACAGGACTGAGCCCAGGGCCCAGGAGAATGATCCGGCGATCAGGCTGATGGAGGCCCAGAATTCGCGGTGGCCCATGCTGCCGCTTCGCAGCTGCGGGAAGACGAGGACGAACAGGCCGAGAATTCCGAGGAACAGTCCTACTTTGCCGCGTCGGGAAATGTGGTGGTCGCCGAGCAGGAGCTGGTCGAGCACCAGAAACCACAGCGGGGTGATGGCGATGATCAGCGCCGCGAGGCCTGACGATACCGTCAGTTCCGCATAGGAGAGCGTCAGGTTGCCGCCCATCAGCAGCAACAGACCTACGACCGCAGCCAGCGCGATCTGCCGGGGAGAATAGAAAATTTTCCGTCCGGTGGCGGCGCAAACCGCCAGCATGATTACTCCGGCAATCGAGAACCGCACCCCGCACATGAGAGCGGGAGGAATGGTCTCGACCGCGATGTCGATGGCGAGATAGGTCGAGCCCCAGAACAAGTAGACGAGTCCGAAGGCAAGAATTACCATCCACCGGGCTGGGCGCTGTGCGGAGTGCATTGTCGTGAGGTACTGGGGAAGTTAAAAGATATCAGACGAGGGTGGGGGTGGGTTGGATTCGAAAGTTGGGGAATGTCGATTTACGTAAATGATTTCAGAGGCTACGCAGTCTGCGAGCCCCGCAATCTTGTCACAGCGACGGCTTTTGCGACCATGGTCTGGAGTACTTCGTGGTCGACATCCGCAAGGTTCTTAATGTAGAGACAGCCCTTGCCCGTGGTGTATTTGCCAAGTTTGGGCAGCAGTTCTCGAGCCCCGGCGACGCCGTACAGAACCGTTGCAGCCTTTCGCGAGGAAAAAGCGACGATCGGCATATCGCCTTCCCGCCCACTCTCGTACTTGTAGTGATAGCTGCCGAAACCAATGATGGATGGTCCCCACATCTGCGGCTTTTCCCCGGAGGCTTCCTGCATCATCTTGACCAGCGTCTTGGCATCAAGGCGCCGGGCTGGATCCGTGATGGCATTGATAAACGCCGTCACGCTTAGTTGGGTGGGTTTGGTCTTGTTCTCCGCCATGATTTCTGGCCTTTCTGTGAAACCTATTTCAGCTTGTCGTATTCGGACCTGGCTGTCTTAAGAATCGGCACGTCTTGGTCGGCGTCTTTCCAGGCGGCGAAGAAGTCCTGGTAGGAGGTGCGGGCTTTGGCATTGTCGCCCTGGAGCACGAAGGCGCG
This sequence comes from Binatus sp. (SeqCode), assembly GCA_035482825.1. GTDB lineage: Bacteria > Acidobacteriota > Terriglobia > Terriglobales > Acidobacteriaceae > Sulfotelmatobacter. The sequence goes on from DATHQJ010000168.1 coordinate 9,176, forward strand.
GGCGAGATTGAGGTGCGCCAGGGAATATTCGGGCGCAAAGCCGGCGGCGCCGCGGTGATCGAGAATGCGTTGAAACTCGGCGGCCGCTTTCGCGCCATCGCGCATTTTGAGGTAGATGGTGCCGCGCAGAAAAATCGGAGAGACGCCTGCGCCGCGGGGGCCAGTTCCCAGTTCGTGGGGACGAAGAGTCTCAAGCGTGGTGATGGCCTCGGAGAGCTGGTTTTTCTGGAACTGCTGCAAGGCTTTCACCTGGGGGAGGGAGACGGTTTGGAGGAAGTGGTTGTCGGGAAATGCATGTTCGAGGCCAGCCACGATCGAAGCCGATTTTTGGAGGTCGCCCACAGCCGCTAAAACTGATGCCGAGAAAATGCGGGCATCCGGATCGCTCGAGAGGTCAAGCACATGTAAAGCTTTTTGCCGGGCCTCGGCAGGGTATCCGAACAGGGCGTCGTTGTTGGCTTCGAACGCCCAGAGAGCGGCAGCGAAGTCTTTGGCGCCGATGCTGATGCTTTCCTGGCGGGCGCGGGGCCAGAGTTCGTGCGATGCCTTGAGTTTTCCCAGGGCGGCCTGCCAGTTGGCATTGAAGAAGAGCAGGAAAGGCTCGTCGGCAGTGCCCTCGCCCTGCTTGAGTTCGTGCTCCCAGGCGGCGTGGTCACCGCGCATGTAGGCCAAGTCTGTGAGCACGAAGTGAACCGCAATGCCATCGAATTTATTCGCCACGGCCTCATCGGCGATGCTCCTGGCCTCGTCGAACCGGTTCAGAGCCTCATAAGCGGTAGCCATATTGTCATAGGCATAGCGATCATGTGGGTTGATGCGGTGGGCCTGGGTAGCGAAATCGAGGGCCTTTTCGGGCTGGGCCAGCGTGGAGTACGCCAAGGCCGCGTTGTCATACGGAGTGGTATCGCGCGGATAAATCTGACGCCACTCAGCGTAGACCTGCAGGGCCTTTTCGTCATCGATGGTGACTTCGGTATAGTAGTGCGCCTGGATATAGAACTTTTCGCGCTGGCTGGTACGGTCGCGGAGGTCATAGGCCTTCATGACTGCCTGCGCGCCCTCGGTGTTGCGACCCACATTGGAATACACGACTCCCAGTGTGGCCCAGGCCATGGCAAAATTCGGGTCCAGTTCCACAGCTTTCTTCAGGTGGGGCAGGGCAGCGTCTTCTCGCAAGTTCTGATGTTCTTCGTTACCGAGACTGAAGGCCTGCAGCGCCTCAAGGGATGAAGTGGTGGCTTGATCGAGCGGCTTGGCGAACTGTTGGACCGAAGCCAGCGACTCGCCCATTTTCTGACGAAGGTCGGAGGCGGCTTTGTCGAGCGCTTTCAGCACCTGCTCTTTGCTGTCGACTTCAACCTGCTCGCGGGCCAGGGAATCGCCGGTGCCGCCATTGAGCGCAGAGAGGGTGACCACGTAGTGATCGCCGAGGCTGGCGATGCTGCCGGTCAGCATAGCCTTGATCCCCTGACGCTGGCAGATTTCGCGGGCAACCTCGGTGGAGAGGCGCTCATCGGCGGACCGGCCCATGAGGCGAAGAGCCCCGCGGATCTTGGATTCGGGAACGATGTTCAGGTAGGGCGACTGCTCCAGTTGCACAGCGAGGGCCTGCTTGAGGGTGCCATCGAAAACGGCATCGCCGGTGGTGTTGACGAAGTCGGCAATCAGGACGCTGTCTTTCTCGGTGAGCTTGGCGGATTGCCGGGAGCGGAAGTAGAGGCCGGCGGCGATGAGGAGAACGAGCACGCCCACCGCGAGCACAAGAAGCATCGAGGATTTCCTGGGCGGGGAGACGGCGGTCACGGCTGCCGAAGCTGCGGCGGACGACACGGCTGCGGGCGACACTCCGGACGATACTCCGGACGATACTCCGGACGACACGGCGACGGGGTGCGAAGAAGGTGGATGCGGCGAGGGTGGCGTCGTTACCGCAGACGGTCCCGATTCGGCGGCGGCGGGCACGGAACCGGAGCTGTGGGCGATGGCGCGTCCGCTGTCGGTGTCGCGCTTCAGGCGTTGCAGGTCGGCGCGGATGTCGGCGGCGCTCTGGTAGCGCAGGTTGCGATCTTTTTCGAGCGCCTTGTTGATGACGTCTTCGAGCTTGGGCGGAAGGTCGGGATTCAGGCGGATGGGGGAAACCGGGGCGCGGTCGAGGATTGATTGAAAGATGAGCGCGGAGGTTTCTCCGCGGAACGGCAGAGTTCCGGTAGCCATTTCATAGAGCACGACACCGAAGGAAAACAGATCGGTGCGGGGATCGAGTTCTTTTCCTTTGGCTTGCTCGGGCGACATGTAGGCGACGGTGCCGATAGTGGAACCGGGGCTGGTGAGATGTTCTTCCACAACGACAGATGTGGGTGCGGTGACTTCCGCGCTTTGCGTGCCGGTCGCGGGAGTTGCTTTTACTTTGGCGAGGCCGAAATCGAGGATTTTGGCGTGGCCGCGTTTGGTGACGAAGATGTTGGCGGGCTTGATGTCGCGGTGGACGATGCCGCCGGCGTGGGCGGCGTCGAGGGCGTCGGCGATTTCGATGCCGAGGGAGAGGATGGTTTCGAGCTCCATGGCACGGCTGCCGATCAGGTTCTTTAGAGTGGCGCCGTCGAGGAACTCCATGACCAGGAAGGTGCGGTCGCCTTCTTCGCCGATGTCGTAAATGGTGCAGATGTTGGGATGGTTCAGCGCGGAGGCGGCTTTGGCTTCGCGGCGGAAACGTTCGAGGGCCTGGCGGTCCTGGGCAAGATCGTCGGGAAGGAATTTGAGGGCGACGAAACGGCCGAGACGCGTGTCCTCAGCCTTGTAGACGACGCCCATGCCACCACCGCCGAGCTTTTCGATGATCCGGTAGTGAGAGATGGTCTGTTCGAGCATGGGGTGATCGAGCGAAGTGGCCGCCGTTGGGTCATGCCATGGTAGGGCCGGGACGGGAGGAAGTCAAAAGACTTCAACCAAGATAAACCCGTGTGGCGATTCAACCGCAGTGTGTGGCTTCCGACACTCTGCCATGTGCCAGTAGCGTCCTAACCAGCCTCAGCACATTGTTGCCTCTTGTGGTGCTCCAATTGCTGTCCGAACAGCATTCAAGCTGGAACGGAAGGCAGGAGCAATGGAATTAGCAGCCGCGATCTGGACACGTTCCCGACAATCACTCAACGCAGCGTCCCTCATCTTCGCGCTCACAGTCTCGGGATGGGCGCAGCAAGCACCCTTAACCAGCCAGAAGCATCAGCCCGCTGCGAGTCAGACGAGAGCCATCGAATACAGAAATACAACATACGGTTTCAGTTTTACTTTGCCTGAATCGTGGAAAGGCTACCGAGTCCAGTGGTCAGAGTGGCGAGGCAGTGTTCTCAGGGATGATGGTAGCGTGGCGAGGGAGTATCGGGGGCCTGAACTGCGAATCAGGCACCCTAAATGGACGCAGGAAAATCCCCGAGAAGACATGCCGATCATGATCTTCACAATCGCCCAGTGGAACGATGGTCCGATCGTGAGTGCAGCTCCAATCGAACCGGCAGAACTTGGGCGAAATGAAAAGTACGTGTTTGCAGTCCCGCCTCGATGGGACTACGACTTTTCCGAAGGATATGAGGAAGCGGAAAAACTTCTAACGCCTTCATCCCTTCATACATTTGCGCCGGGAAAGTGAGCTAGCGAACTCACGTTTGGTGGAGAATTTCGACTACCCGTTGGCCCGCCCAGTGAGTTCCGACTGCGTCTCCTGTCCGTTAGTTACTTTTGGGGGTTACGCTGCACGGGCAGTCCAGCTATAATGGATCAGTGATGTCGACGGTTTCCGATGCTGCGCAACAAACCCAATTCGCATCTGCCCGAGTGCTGGCTGCATTGCTTGGTGTGTCCGCGGCGCTATCGGGCGAATCTGCCTTCGCGGCTGCGTCCTAGTCTGTTCGGTAGCGATTAATTCCCTTCATCCTCCACTGATTCGCTTCGGCTCGCGTGTTTCCAGGAGCAGAGGCGGACCCTCAGGGGCTAAAGCCCGAATCATCTAGCGCTTTAGCGGTACGACTGAAGTCGTGCCCTTCCCGAATCTTGGCATGGCGCGAGTCGTGCCTTCCCGATCTTTGCGAAACCAGTTCCGGAAGTTACTGGCCGCTACCCAAGGAGAAATATCATGACCACGAAAACCATGACCGCAATCGGACCCAAGATCAAGACTGCCCTGCCAGGGCCGAACGCCAAGCGCGTGCTTGAGGGGGACGAGAAATATATTTCGCCGTCGTATACGCGGTCGTATCCTCTGGTGGCCAAGAGCGGGCGCGGGATTGTGGTGACCGACGTGGACGGCAATGAGTTTTTTGATTTTTCGGCGGGCATTGCCGTGACCTCGACCGGACATTGCCATCCTGATGTGGTGGCCGCGATTCAGAAGCAGGCGGGCGAGCTGATCCACATGTCGGGGACGGATTTTTATTACGAGAGCATGGTCGAGCTGGCGGCGCGGCTGTCGAAGATTGCGCCTATGCCGGGGCCGCATCGCATTTACTACGGCAACTCTGGTGCGGAGGCGGTTGAGTGTGCTCTGAAGCTGGCGCGCTACCACACCAAGCGGCAGAGCGTGATCGCATTTTTTGGAGCGTTTCACGGGCGGACCATGGGTGCGTTGTCGCTGACGGCGTCGAAGCCGCAGCAGAAGCGGCGGTTCGCACCGCTGGTGCCGGGCGTGACGCATATTCAGTATCCGGATATTTATCGTAACTGTTCGGGTGGAGCGCAGGAGGGTGAGGACTTTGCTTTGGGCTGCGCGCGCTTTATCGAAGAGAAACTGTTCAAGACGATTCTGGCTCCGGAAGAAGTGGCGGCGATTTTTGTCGAGCCGGTGCAGGGCGAGGGCGGATATGTTATCGCGCCGAAAGTTTTCATGCAGGAACTGCGTCGCATCTGCGACCGGCACGGCATCCTGCTGGTGGTGGACGAAGTGCAGAGCGGCATGGGGCGCACGGGGAAGTGGTTTGCGGTGGAGCATACCGGAGTTCAGCCCGACATGGTTTGCATAGCGAAGGGGATTGCGTCGGGCATGCCGCTGGGAGTCACGATGACGCGGGCGGAGATTATGGACTGGGTTCCGGGCTCGCATGCGTCGACGTTTGGGGGAAATCCGGTTTGCATTGCGGCCGCGCGGGCTACGCTCGACGTGATCGAGAAAGAGCATCTGCTGGAAAACTCGGCCAGCGTGGGCGCTCACATGATGAAGCGCATGGCGGACTGGCCTTCGAAATACAAACTCGTGGGCGATGTGCGCGGGCGCGGGTTGATGATCGGGGTCGAGATCGTCAAGGACAAAGTCACCAAGGAATACGGGAGTGCTGAGCGGGACCTCATTGTTGAGAAGGCGTTCGAACGCGGGGTGTTGTTCCTGGGCTGCGGGCCGAGCACGGTGAGGATTTGTCCAGCGCTGGTGGTCACGAAGGAAGAGGCCGACGTCGCGGTGGATGTGCTGGAAGAGTGCATTGCGGCCGTGGGCGCGTAGTTTCTCGGGGCGGACCCTCGTCCTCGCGGAGCCTCGGGTTTCCCTTTCCGGGAAGACCTGAGGTTAAACTCGCCGGTTTTGTGAGGGAATCGCATCCCGGCCCGATACAGTGAAGGTTGAATCATGCTTCCTGCCGCCCTCACGCGAACCGTTATTTATAGCCTGGATTGGGTTGCCCAGCGGGTGCTGGCGGCGGACCCTCGGCCGCGGCACCTGCGCACTGGCGCGCGGGGGGAAGAGGACGCGTACTTTCACTTGCGGAAGCTGGGTTATGCGATGGTGGCGCGGAATTTTAGGTCGCCACGCTGCCGGGGAGAGATCGACCTGATCGGCTGGGAAACAGATGTTATTTGTTTCATTGAGGTTAAGACGCGGACGTCGCGCGATGTGAAGACAGCGGAGGCGGCGGTGGACCGGCATAAACGGCGCGAGGTGGCTCAGGTGGCACGGGAATATCTGAAAGGGCTTCCACCAACGTGCCAGTGGAGATTCGATGTGGTCAGCGTATACTACCCGCATCCGGGCGCCCGTCCGGAGATTGAAGTGTTTCGCAACGCTTCCTTGTCGAGGTAAAAAGTGTCGGCGTAAAATAAGAAGTTTGCGCGACCGCATGGAAAGGATTCCGTAATTGCCTGAGCTGAGAAAAGATCCGATTGTTGGCCGTTGGGTGATTATTTCGACCGACCGTGCGAAGCGCCCAACCGATTTTGTACGCGAGAATATGAAGATCAAGGGGGGATTCTGTCCCTTCTGCTACGGGAACGAGAGCAAGACGCCGCCGGAGATTCAGGCCTACCGTCCGAACACGAACGGCGGACCGGCACCGCAGCGGGACACCCCGGGCTGGACCGTGCGGGTGGTGGCCAATAAGTTCCCGGCCTTGGGAATTGAAGGTACGCTGAACCGGCAGGCCGAGGGCATGTTTGATCGCATGAACGGGATCGGTGCGCACGAGGTCATTATTGAGACTCCGGACCACAGCGCTAGCCTCGCGACTCTGCCTCCCAAACGGATTGAGGATGTTCTATGGACGTTCCGCGACCGGATTCTGGATCTGAAGAAGGATCGAAGGTTCAAGTACATCCTGATCTTCAAGAATCATGGGGAAGCGGCGGGGGCGTCGCTGGAACACTCGCACTCGCAGTTGATCGCGCTGCCGATTCTGCCCATTAACGTGACCCAGGAATTGGAAGGGGCCAAGCAGTATTTTCTATATAAGGAACGCTGCGTGTTCTGCGACATCATAAGGCAGGAGATGGATAGCGGAACTCGCGTGGTGGCCGAGAACGAGAATTTTCTCACGCTGGCGCCGTATGCTCCGCGCTTTCCGTTCGAGACCTGGATTTTGCCCAAGCAGCATGAGTCGGCGTTTGAGAACTCGTCGTCGCATATGTTTGAGAATCTGGCGCGTGCGTTGAAGGACTTGCTGGGGCGGGCGGACCGGGTGCTGGACAATCCGCCTTACAATCTGGTGATTCATACTTCGCCGGCGCAGGATCCGACCAACGATCATTATCACTGGCACATTGAGTTCATGCCCAAGCTAACCAAGACGGCGGGATTTGAGTGGGGCACGGGTTTCTATATCAATCCCACGCCACCGGAAGAAGCGGCGAAGTTTCTGCGGGAGGCGAATGTGGAAGAGGCGGCGCCGGTGTCGGTGGGGTAAGCGGGAATTTCTGGGTTCGAGAAAAAAATGAGGGCACGGCTTGGAGCCGTGCCCTTCGCAGTTGGGCCACACAGAGAGAGAAGGGCCGACGAGTGGTCGAGGACCCTCTATGGAAACCAGAATAGGCGGGGCGGGTCAGGTATTTGTCACGAAGTTGTAAAATTTTTGCGAACTTGAAGAAAAGCGTGCCAATTTGGAGACAGAATTCGTATCGGCGCATCACTTCAACGCCAATGGAGGAGGTCAGCCTTGGGTGCGGTCCTGGACTTCTTCGTTCCACGCCATCTGGATGGCTTCCAGCTTGCCTTCGTTTGAGGCTTTGGGATCGCCGGCGAAATCAGGGAGTTCGGTGACGTAGCGGTGCAGGTCAGTGAAGCGCACGGCGAGCGGATCGAGTTCGGGGTGAGTTTCGGACAGCAAAATGCCGATGTCTTCGGCGTCGTCCCAGGTCAGTTGCTTGGCCATCCTCAGTGCTCCTATTTTTACGTAACCTCGGAACCTAGTATTGCTCGAAACTAGTATTCCTCGGAAACTCAGTGTTCCTCGGAAACGTAATTCCGATTCCACGCGGGAATTTCGACGACGACTTTGCCGGGTTTGGTAATTTGCGCCTGGCAGCCGAGACGCGAGTTTAACTGGAGATCGGCGGCCATGTCCAACCGGTCGGCCTCGTCGTCGTCCATGGGCGAGAGATTTTCGGCGCCTTCCTTCACCCAGATGTGACAGGTGGTGCAGGCGTTGTTGCCGCCGCAGGCGTGGTCGAGCGTGATGTGATGGTTCAACGCCACGTCGAGGATCGATTCTTCCTTGCCGTGATATTCGTAGGGCATTTTGCCGTGTTCGAATTGGACGGTCTTGTCCTCGGGCAGGAAGGTGACCTGGACTGTGTTTTCGCCGGGCGCGTCTTCAGTGGCGGTGCCGGCTCCTTGCGTTTTTTCTTCTGACATGACTGCTCCTCAGTTACTTTCAACTTCGTATCGCTCTACGGTGCGAGGGCGAGACGCCCTCGCGACAGCCGGCGAGACGCCGGCGCTACAACTACTGGAACTCTGGCGGTGCCATGGGATGAGGCGCGCTCGGGCCTTCGCCCAGATCCGTGTCGTCCATGTTCTTACCTTTTAGCGCCGTCGAAACGGCGGTGTCCATCATGAGTTCGGCGAGGCGCATCGTGCCTTGGTTCAGCGTGTCGATGGCTTTGCGGATCGCCTGATAGTCTTCTTCCTGGTTGACCGCGGCCAGGGACTTTTCCATTTTAGCGATCTGCTTTTTTTCATCGGTGGTGAGCGCGCCCCAGGCTGGGCTCCTCTTGCCCTTTTCGAGCGCGGCGAGAATGGTGGCAGTTTCGGCGCGGGCTTCGATCAATTGGCGCTTTCGGAAATCTTCTTCGGCGTTGTCGAAGGAGTCGAGGATCATACCTTCGACTTGCTCGTCGGTGAGGCCGTAGCTAGGCTGGACTTGAATTTCGGCTTCCTTGCCGCTGCGCTGCTCGCGCGCGGAAACGTGCAGAATGCCGTTGGCGTCGATGAGAAATTTTATTTCGACGCGGGGGATGCCTGCGGCCATGGGTGGAATGCCTTTGAGATCGAAACGAGCGAGAGATCGGCAGTCGGTGGCGAGTTCGCGTTCGCCTTGCAGCACGTGGATGGCGACGTTGGTCTGGCCGTCGATCTGGGTGGTGTAGTGCTGCGTGGCCGATGCGGGGATGGTCGAGTTGCGCAGAATGATTTTGTCGGTGACGCCGCCGGCGACTTCGATGCCGAGCGAGAGTGGAGTCACGTCGAGCAGCAGCATGTTCTCGGTGGCTTCGGAGCCACCGGCGAGAATGTTGGCTTGCACGGCCGCGCCCAGCGCGACGACTTCGTCGGGATTGAGATCGATGTGCGGTTCGCGGCGGAATAATTCTTTGACCAGCGCGCGGACTCTCGGAATGCGCGTGGAACCGCCGACAAGGACGACTTCGTCGATCTGCTCGGGCTTCAAGCCGGCATCTTTCGTGGCCTGCTTGCAGGGGCCGACGGTGCGGTCGATGACGGGCTGAATCAGCTGTTCGTACTGCTCACGACTGATCTCGCGGCGATAGTGCTGGCCGCCGGGGAGCTCGATGTCGAGCTTGATCGAGGGCTCGGACGAGAGCGCGATCTTGGCGTCGATGACGGCTTTGCGAATGGCCTGCACGGCTTCGGCGTTGCGGCGCAGGTCTAGATTGAGGTCGCCGCGAATGTCGTCCAAGGCGATGGTGATGAGCAGGTTGTCGATGTCGTCGCCGCCGAGATGGGTGTCGCCGTTGGTGGCGATGACTTCGAAGATGCCGTCATGCAGCTTGAGGATGGAAATGTCGAAGGTGCCGCCGCCGAGATCGTAGACCGCGACGATGCCGTTTTGCTTTTTATCGAGGCCGTAGGCGAGCGAGGCTGCGGTTGGTTCGTTGACCAGACGCAGGACTTCGAGTCCGGCGATGCGGCCGGCGTCTTTTGTGGCCTGGCGCTGCGCGTCGTTGAAATAAGCGGGGACGGTGATGACTGCCTTTGTGACTGGGCCGCCGAAGAAGCGCTCGGCGCTGCGCTTGAGCTGGCGAAGAATCAGCGCGGAAATTTCCGGCGGAGTGAAAGTCTTGTCGCCGAGAGTGATGCGAAGGACTTCGCCGGGCTGCAGGTCGTCGGCGAGGCGGAAGGGGAAGAGTTTCAATTCTTCCTGAATGTCTTCGAGGCCGCGTCCCATAAGGCGCTTGATGGAGTAGACGGCGCGCTCGGGGTTTTCAATCAGCGAGTTGCGCGCGGCATTGCCGACTACAGGATGATTGTTGGCGTCGAGCGCGACGACTGAGGGCAGCAGGTTGAGGCCGTCGTCGCCGGGGATGACGACAGGGGTATCCCCTTGCATGAATGCCACGAGTGAATTCGTGGTGCCGAGGTCGATGCCGACGATGCGATCCATAAATGATTGAGTAATTGTGTAATTTGGCAATTGGGAAATTGAAAACTGAATCGGTTCAAATTACTCAATTACGAAATTTCTCAATTACTAAATTCCTTCAGCTTTCCATTGCCTCATTCACATCCCGGACCAGGTTCCGGATGTAATTGCGGCGGTTTAGTATGTCCACCATTTTGTTTCTTACCTGCGTGCGCTCGTCTGCGTTCGTTGCCGGACCGCGATCGATCACGTTGTCCCAGTCTTTCCACGCGGATTGCAGTTCGTGCAGAAGGGCTTCGTACTTCGTTTCGAGAGACAGTTTCGCTTTGCCGATTTCTTCGAACAGCGCGGGATCGTCGTCGCCGACTTTCTTGTTCATGCGCAGTTCTTCAAGGTGCATATTCAGCTCGAAGACTTCTTCGAGCAGGTCTGGCGGGACGATCTGTTTCTTTATCTCTCCTGAGGCGCGGGCCCGTTCGGTCGCTGCTTTCGATTGTTCTTCCAGTTCCACGCCCTCGAGGCGCAGCAGATATTGCGTCCGCTTGATGGGATCTTTCAGCGTGCGGTAGGCGTCGTTGAGCATGGAACTTTGTTCGAGGCTCCACTCCTGTTCCTGGCCGCCGGAGCCGGCGCTGAGATCGGGATGCAGCTTTCGGCTGAGCGCGTAGAAATCTTTTTCCAGAGCTGCGACATCGATATTCAGCTTCAGCGGCAAGCCGAAAAAAGCGAAATAGTTTGAGGGGGCCGGGGGCTGCACCTTGCCGCAGGATTCGCAGAAGTGCGCGGCGAGCATAGATCCGCAGGACCAGCAGGAGTGGGTTTCCTCTGGCAGGCGCTTGGCGCCGATTTCAGTTAGTGCGGATTTCGTCATTCTTGTTCCTCAAACTACAGACACGCGGGTCTCACAAGCCGTCACGCTAATCAACCTGAGCGGAGTTTCGCGCGGGTGCTGGCCGCGCGGGCGTGGGCGCCCGCGCCACATAATCATCGTCATCCCACATCAGGCGGAGAACGAAGTGCCGCAGCCGCACGACTTCGATGCCTGAGGATTCACGAAGACGAAGCCCTGTTGCATCAGCGTTTCCTGATAATCCAGGGTCATGCCGTGCAGGTAGATGAACGACTTCGGGTCGACGAAAACGCGCACGTCGCTGAACTGGAAGATGCGGTCGCGCTCGCGCGGCTGCGTATCGAACCGGACGTTGTAACTCAGTCCGGAACATCCTCCGCCCTGCACGCCTAGGCGCAGGCCGCCCTGCTCGGGCGAAACGCCTTCCTTGGCCATGGCTATGCGCACCTTGGCCAGGGCTTTCTCGGTGACGAGAATGCCTTTGGCGGGGGCTTGCGCGGGTTGTTGCGTCAGTGTCGTCATAAATCGGCTTCGAGTCGCGGCTTTGAGTCGCGAACGGATTCGTTCTGATCTCACCGCTTGTGGCTCATGGCTCGCCGCTCAGAATTACTTCGCTTCGGCGGCTACCGGGACGGCGGCTTCCTGTTTCTTTTTCCAGTCGCCGATGGCGGCGCGGATTGCGTCTTCCGCCAGCACCGAGCAATGGATCTTCACGGGAGGAAGCGCGAGCTCCTTCACGATGTCCATGTTCTTGATGGCGAGGGCTTCGTCGACCGTCTTGCCTTTGACCCACTCAGTCGCGAGCGAGGATGAGGCGATGGCAGAGCCGCAGCCGAAGGTCTTGAACTTGGCGTCTTCGATGACGTTGGTTTCGCGGTTGACCTTGATCTGCAGCTTCATGACGTCGCCGCACTCGGGCGCGCCGACCAGGCCGGTGCCTACGTCGGAGCTCGACTTGTCCATCGAGCCGACGTTGCGGGGGTTGGAGTAATGATCGAGAACTTTATCGCTGTATGACATTTGTTTCTCCTGAAACCCGAATTTGCCTCAGGGGCTAAAGCCCCGTCAAAATCTGATCCTGACGGCACGACTGAAGTCGTGCCCTTCC
>DATHQJ010000169.1:0-24141 GCA_035482825.1 Binatus sp. (SeqCode)
CGCCGGAGGTCTGGGCGGGTTTATTTTTCGCGGGTTGGCCATGGTGGATGACAGAGTCATTCTGGCCGGAGCAATTCCTGCTGCAATCCTGGCGCTGCTGGCCGATTTTAGCGTGGGATGGCTGGAGAGGCGACTGCAGCCACGATGAGCGCCCGAAAATCGATTCTCGCGGTTTTGATTCTCGCAGTGCTGGTTTTGCTGCTGGCTTCGTGCTCGCCATCTCACGCGAACCGCATTGTCGTGGGCTCGAAGAATTTCACGGAATCGTATCTGTTGGGCGAGATTATTGCTCAGAAGATCGAAGCCCAGCAAATCGAGGCGCACACCAACCTGAAAGTTGAGCGACGTTTCTATCTGGCTGGAACGTACATTTGCCAGCAAGCGATTCTGGCGGGACGAATCGATGTGTATCCGGAGTACACGGGGACTGCGCTCACCGCGATTCTCAAGCAACCGGCGAATGGCGCGAAGGACGTGGTGTATCGGCAGGTCAAGGGTGAATACGAACGGCGTTTCGGTCTGACCCTCGGCCCGGCGTTGGGCTTCAACGATACTTTTGCCATGGAGATTCGCGGCGAGGATGCGCGGCGTCTGAATATTAAGACCTTGTCGCAGGCGGCTGCGTTTGCTCCGCAGTGGCGCGCTGGATTCGGCTACGAGTTCATGGAGCGGCCTGACGGATATCGAGGTCTGGCTGCAATCTACGGACTGCACTTCGCGGAACAGCCTCGCATCATGGACTTGGGGCTGTTGGCGCGGGCGCTCAAAGATCATCAGATCGACCTGGCGGCGGGCAACGCAACCGACGGGCTGATTCCGGCGCTGGATCTGATCGTGCTGGAGGACGACCGCCATTATTTTCCTCCGTACGAGGCGGTGCCGGTGGTGCGCGTGGAAACTCTGCGTGAGCATCCGGAGATTGGTCGGGCGCTTGACGAATTGGCGGACAAGATTTCCGACGAAGAGATGCAGCGTCTGAATTATGCGGTCGACGGCCAGCATCGCGACGCGAAGGAAGTGGTGCACGAATTTCTAAAGAGCAAAGGGCTTGTGAAATGAGTTGGCCGAAACACGCGGCTGGCGCGTTAGATTGCCAGCTAGATGGTCAGCGTTCCTTGCATGGTGAGGACTGCATTGCCTTTGAGGGTGACTCGATTTCCTGCCAGATCGCACCAAAGTTCACCGCCGCGTTCCGACAATTGCCGGGCGTGCAATTGCGTTTTGCCCAAGCGTTCCGCCCAATAGGGAGTCAGCGCGCAATGCGCCGAACCGGTCACGGGATCTTCGGGCATGCCGTAGCTCGGCTTGAAATAGCGCGAGACGAAATCCGCATCGTTTCCGGGCGCGGTGACTGACACAACAAAAGGATGAAGACGTGCGAGGCGCGCGAAATCGGGGCGCATGTTTCGGATTGTGCTTGCATGGTCGTAAATGGCGATGTAGGTATCATTCACTTCCATTACTTGTGACGGCCGGGGACCTGGTGCGAGGGCGGAGATCAGTGCGTCCGGCGCGTTCGTGCAGGGCCTTGCGAGCATCGCGGGAAAATCCATCGCGAAGATTTCACCGTCTTTGCGGACGGTGAGAGTTCCGCTGGAGCGCGTCTCAAATCGAACTTCATGCGAGCCGGATTGCAGCAGGTTGAGCAACACATAGGCGGATGCCAGGGTTGCGTGGCCGCATAGCTTGACTTCGCCGCGGGGTGTAAACCAGCGCAGGTCATAAAGCTCATCGTCAGATCGGTCGCGCTCCGGCACGAAAAATGCGGTCTCAGAAAGATTATTTTCTGCAGCGACTTTCTGCAGCAACTCGTCATCTAACCACGCGTCGAGAGGGCAGACCGCGGCAGGATTGCCCCTGAACAGCTGGTTGGTAAATGCGTCGACATGAAACAGGGGAATGCGCATCGCCTTGATTGTAATGGCTGTGGCGATGAAGGTCTCGGATGCCGGCGATGCCGGTTGCGAGCTCTGGTGCGGCGGTGATAGTCTCTGAAACCTCGTCGTCTGGCTGCGGATGGCCTGCTCCGCGCGGCGTTTGCGCGGTTCACTCTTAGACACTGGAATACGGGTGGCACCGCATCCCACGTGTTTCTGAGGCCGTGTTTCGCTGCTTCGTCCAAACCTGTAACCGGAAGGAGGCCCGATGCCTGCTGCTCAAGGAGAGATCGTTGCTCACCCAGATCTGATCCGGCACCAGTTGCTGGAGCGGGTTTCTGATGCTCGACGGCGAAGTGACGCACTCTTTGATATTGTGCGCCCCGACTCGGTCTATGAGCGGCCCATCCCGGAGCGTCACCGGATTATTTTTTATGTGGGTCATCTCGAAGCGTTCGACTGGAATTTGCTGCACGAGAACGTTCTCGGTCTGAAGAGTTTTCATCCTGAATTTGACCGGCTGTTTGCCTTCGGCATCGATCCGGTGGGTGGTGGATTGCCCTCCGATCAGCCTGCGGACTGGCCTTCGCTTACGGCGGTGCACGATTACGTGCGCCGGATTCGCGCTACGCTGGACGAGAAGTTGCTGGATGGAAGTCTGGAATCCCTTTCGCAAGCGCGAGACGGTTTTCCGCTCGATACGTTATTGAATGTGGCGATCGAGCATCGCTTGATGCATGTCGAGACTCTGGCTTACATGCTGCACCAGTTGCCTCTGGACCGGAAAGTTTCGCAGGAAAGTCCGCGCACTCCCCCAACTCCGCCTTTGACCCCGCGGATGATTTCGATTCCGGCTGGCGTGGCTACACTGGGCCTGACGCGCGGCGGCGAGACCTTTGGTTGGGACAACGAGTACGAGGCGCACACAACGCATGTGCCAGCGTTTGAGATTGACCAGTACGAGGTGACGAACGGGCAGTATCTCGGATTCATGGCGGCTGGCGGATATGAGACGCGCGCGCTCTGGAGCGACGATGACTGGAACTGGAAGAGCGCGCAGGCTGTTTCCCATCCTGTGTTCTGGACCAGGGCGGGTGTCGGATGGCTTTATCGCGGTATGTTCGAAGAGGTTCCGCCGCCGCTAGACTGGCCGGTTTATGTGAGTCACGCCGAGGCGATGGCGTACGCGCGCTGGGCAGGGAAGTCGCTGCCGACAGAAGAGCAGTGGCACCGCGCTGCTTATGGAACGGCGAGCGGCGGAGAGCGGCTCTATCCGTGGGGCGATGAAGCGCCCAATTCGAGTTTCGGAAATTTTGATTTCAGTCATTGGAATCCGACGCCGGTGAACGCGTTTCCTGGTGGCGGCAGCGCTTTTGGTGTGCATGACATGCTGGGCAATGGCTGGGAGTGGACGTCCACGGTGTTCGCTCCGTTTGGCGGATTCGAGGCGTTTCCGTTTTATCGCGGCTACTCGGCTGATTTTTTCGATGGCAAGCACTTCGTGATGAAAGGTGGTTCGCCGCGCACTGCCGCGTGCATGTTGCGGTCCACTTTTCGCAACTGGTTTCAGGCTCATTACCAATACGTCTACGCAGGATTCCGCTGCGTGAATCGCTGATTGAAGGAGTTGGAAAATGCTGGTGCATGCGATCCCCTCGAATGCCACTTACGAATTCGCCGCCGACGTTCGCGCCGGGCTGATACGGACGGGGCAAAAAGAACTCCCCTCGAAATATCTCTACGACAACGTCGGCTCGGCGCTGTTTGAAGTGATCAGCCACTTGCCGGAGTACGGGCTGACGCGTGCCGACGAACGTTTGCTCCGGCGTCATGCGGATGAAATCGTTGACCGGTTGAGCGGTCCGGTGGCCGTGGCGGAGTTGGGCAGCGGTAGCGGGAAGAAGACGCGCTGGCTGCTGGAAGCGTTGTGCCGGCGACAGCGCACGTCGTATTATCCGGTGGAGATCTCGCATTCGGCTCTGGTGATGTGCGAGAAGGAACTGCGGGACATTGACCGGATCAGTATTGTGGGGTTTGAGCGCGAGTATTTGGATGGATTGCTCGAAGTGGCGGCGTACCGCAAGAGTGGGCAGCAGTTGTTTGTATTGTTTCTTGGTAGCACGATTGGGAATTTCGACCGTCCGGCGGGCGTGAAGTTTCTGGCCGAAGTCCGGCACATTCTTCAACCCGGGGACGCGTTGCTCTTAGGAACCGATCTGGAAAAGCCGAGCGCGCAGCTTCTCGCAGCCTACGACGACGAACTCGGAGTGACCGCCGCTTTTAATCTGAATCTGCTGTCGCGTGTGAATCGCGATCTCGGCGCGGACTTTGATTTGCGCGAATTCGTGCACATGGCGAAAATCAACACCGAGGCGCGAAGCGTCGAGATGCATCTGCAGTCGCAGCGGCGGCAGCTCGTGAGCATTCCCGCCGCTGAAATCGTAGTCGAGTTTGGCGAAGGTGAAACGATATGGACGGAAAGCAGCCACAAGTACTCGGCCGGCGAGATGATCGAGACGGCGCGTAACGCCGGTTTCCGCTGCGAGAATCAATGGATCGATGAGCAGTGGCCGTTTGCGGAGAATTTGCTCATTGCGGAGTGAAGGCGCCGCGGTTCAGGATGCTCCCGGCTTACGCCACGCGCGCAGGTTGACCGCGCTCATTACCATGCAGAATACGTTGGCGGGGATGAAGCCCAGTTGTTCGGTTCTGAGTCCGATAACGCAAATGAGTACGCTATTGACGCCAGCCAACGCCCAGCCTTCCCAGCACCGTCGCCCCACCAATACGGTGGACGCGATGGTTAATACGCAAGAGAGATAATCAAGCCGCAACACAGATGAAAGACCTCCTGGAACTATTGTGAGTGAAGGACGCGGCACTTGACAGTGGCTGTGGCCTTTCGTTACATGACGGAGGTCACTTGACCGGGTTCAAAACGGATTTTTCCCGGAGAAATGAGAAACCGATGCCGGCAGAATGCACGCACCTCGATCAGATCAAAATCAGAACGACGACCACGCACGTATGTGAGGAGTGCGTTAAGCTGGGCGACACTTGGGTCCACTTGCGCTTGTGTCTCATCTGTGGACACGTGGGCTGCTGCGACTCGTCGAAGAACAAGCACGCCACCAAACATTTCCACAAGACGAAGCATCCCCTGATTCGCTCGATTGAGCCGGGAGAGTCCTGGGTGTGGTGTTATGTGGATGAAATCGAGGCGGGTGAGCTTTAGGGCGGTGAAACCGGGCCGTCGCCCCGCGATGCGAAAGCGTGGGACATGGGCGCAACCGATTCCCGGTTTCTGTATCTAATGAGCGTTGTTCAGACCGTTGTGCAGGGCCTAGGTTCCAAGACCACCACCTTCATTCTGATAGGTGAGAGCGAACATGCCAAAGCCGATCTTGCTGACCGTTGACGACGATCCCGATGTGCTGCGGGCGATCGAGCGCGATTTGCGGTCGCAGTATGGCGCGGAATATCGCGTCATCAGCAGCGATGCTCCGGAAGCGGCTCTCGATCTGCTCAAGGGGTTGAAGGTTCGCAACGACGGGGTGGCGCTTCTTTTGGTCGATCAGCGCATGCCGCGCATGGATGGCGTGAGTTTTCTGCAGGAAGCCCGGCAGATTTATCCCGACGCGAAGCGTGCGCTGCTCACCGCCTACGCGGACACCAACGCCGCGATCAGCGCCATCAATCAGGCTGGCCTGGATTATTTTTTCATGAAGCCGTGGGATCCTCCCAGCGAGCACCTCTACCCTCAAGTGGACGACTTGCTTGACGATTGGCAGGCTTCATATCGTCCGGCGTTTCAGGGGATTCGGGTGCTGGGCACGCGCTGGTCGCCGCGATCCTACGAGCTGAGAGATTTTCTGGCGCGCAGCCATGTTCCTTATCAATGGATCGACGTTGAGTTTTCAGCCAGCGATCCGGAGACCAAGCGGCTCGTCGAAGCCTTGGGGCCGGATGCGAGCAATCTACCGGTCGTGCTGTTTGCCGACGGATCGAAATTGCTCAACGGCGCGCCGGCTGAAGTGGCGCAGAAAGTTGGCTTTCGGACCCACGCAGAAACCAGTTTTTACGATCTGGCAATCGTGGGCGGAGGTCCGGCGGGTCTGGCGGCCGCGGTTTACGGCGCTTCGGAAGGTTTGCACACAGTGATGGTCGAGCGCGAAGCTCCCGGCGGCCAGGCCGGAATGAGTTCGCGAATTGAGAACTATCTGGGATTTCCCGCCGGGTTGAGCGGAGGCGATCTGGCGCGTCGCGCGGTGGTGCAGGCGAAGCGCTTTGGAGTCGAGATCCTCGCGCCGCAGGAAGCGGTTGGGGTGCGCACCGAAGGACCGTACCGCATCGTCAAACTTGCCGATGGTAACGAGATTTCCTGCCACGCATTGATGATCGCGAGTGGAGTGCAGTGGCGGCGGCTGGAGACTCCAGGCGTCGATCGATTGCAGGGCGCGGGAGTTTACTACGGCGGCGGCGCGACGGAAGCGTTGTCTTGCAAGGGCGAGATAGTGTACGTGGTGGGCGGCGCGAATTCCGCGGGGCAGGCTGCCATGAATTTCGCGAGATATGCCGACCGGGTTGTGATCTTGGTCCGCGGAGACTCGCTGGCCAGCACCATGTCGCAATATCTGATCGACCAGATCAAGGTGACTCCCAACATTCAGTTGTGGACCCATGCCACCGTCGCTGAGGTGCATGGGGAAACTCACCTGGAAGAAATTTCCGTGATGTGCTCTGACACGAATACCGTGGAGCGCGTGCCGGCGAGCGCGATGTTTATTTTTATTGGGGCGCTGCCGCGGACGGACTGGCTCGCCGATACGATCGAGCGGGACGAGCGCGGATTCGTTCTGACCGGGCCCGATGTGATGAAGGGAGGCGAGCGTCCGAAAGGCTGGACGCCGGATCGCGATCCTTTTCTTCTGGAGACGAATGTACCGGGAATTTTTGCGGTGGGCGACGTGCGACACGGGTCCGTCAAGCGCGTAGCTTCTGGCGTTGGCGAGGGATCGGTGGCGGTGCAGTTCATCCATCAATATTTGAGCAAGGTATAAATGGCCGACAAATCAGAACTTCTCAAAGTCCCCATGTTCGCTGACTTGCCGGACGATCAGCTGGCCTGGTTTTTGAGCCAGACGACAGAAATGCATCTCAAGGCGGGCGAAAGCTACTCGCGTCAGGGCGATCCGGCCGATGCGATGTTCGTGATGCTTGAGGGGCAATTCGAGGGTCGGGGCGAGCTGAATGGCGAAACCGTCGTATTTAGCCTGGAGGCAGGCACCGTTACCGGAGTGCTGCCGTTTTCGAGGATGAAACAGTTTACGGTGGGCGGGCGAGCTGTGACCGACAGCCGCGCCTTGCGATTTCCGGCCTCGCTGTTTCCCGACCTGGTGCAGAAAATGCCGGAGCTCACCAAGCGGCTGGTGGGCCTGATGTCGGACCGGATTCGTGAGGTCACACGGATGGAACAGCAGAAGGACCGGCTGGCCGCGCTGGGTAAGCTTTCTGCGGGGTTGGCTCACGAACTGAACAATCCGGCTTCGGCTGCGAAACGCGCCGCCAGCCAGCTGCGCGACATGCTGAAGCGGATCCGCGACGCCAGTCACGATCTGGGCCGGCGCGAGCTCACGCCCGCACAGAAGTCGGAAGTCGAGAAGTTGGAGGCGTCGCTGGTTCAATCGGATGCGCCTCCTCTCGACGCCCTCGCAGCCAGCGATCTGGAAGACCAGTTGGATTCCTTGCTCCGCAGTCACGGGCAAACTGACCTGTGGCAATTGGCGGCGCATCTAGCGCGAAAGAATTTCAAGCCCGCGGTCCTGGAGCAGCTGTTTGCCACGCTCGATGCGGGCACTGCCCGGGCAGCACTGGTGAGGATCTCAGCTTCGGTGGAGATCGCCGACCTGTTGAACCAGATTGAGAGCAGTACGTCGCGAATCTCCGACCTGGTGAGCGCGATCAAGGAATACACGTTCATGGATCAGGCGCCTTTGCAGAACGTGGATATTGTGAAGACGCTGGAGACCACGCTGACGATCCTGAATCACAAGCTCAAGCGCGGCGTGACCGTGGTGCGTGATTACCAGAAAATTCCGCTGCTGGTAAATTCCTTCGGCAGTGAACTCAACCAGGTGTGGACCAACATTATCGACAATGCCATCGACGCGATGGGTGGGAAGGGCGAACTGCGAGTGCGCGCGTATCGTGACGCGGATTGCGTGGTGGTGGAGATCCGCGACAATGGTCCCGGAATTTCTGACGCAGTGGAGCCCCACATTTTCGAGCCTTTTTTCACGACCAAGGGCGTGGGTGAGGGAACCGGGCTGGGCCTCGATACCGTCCAACGCATCGTGAAGAAGCACCGCGGCACGATTCAGGTTGAGTCCAAACCTGGGGACACGCGCTTCTCGGTGTGGCTGCCGTCGTCGAAATGACGCGTGTGCAATGTCTGGAGGTGCATGGACGTCTACCTGATTGACGGAACTTACGAACTGTTCCGATATTTTTTCGCCGTGCCGTCGGCAAAAGATGTGAGGGGTCAGGAAGTTGGCGCCGTACGTGGCGTGCTGGCGTCCGTTTTGTCGATGATCGAACATGGCGCAACCCACCTCGGGGTGGCTACCGATCATGTTGTCGAGTCGTTTCGCAACGATCTTTATCCGGGATACAAAACCAGCGAAGGCGTGGATCCGGCTTTGCTCTCGCAGTTCCCCATTCTCGAGGAGACGCTGGCCGCGATGGGAGTCGTAGTTTGGCCCATGGTTGAGTTCGAGGCGGACGATGCCCTCGCCTCCGCCGCCGCGAAGGCCGCTCAGGATGACTCCGTAGGGCAAGTGTTGATCTGTACTCCCGACAAAGATCTGGGTCAGTGTGTAGTGGGCAAACGAGTTGTGCAGTTGGATCGCAGGCGCGACATCGTCCGTGACGAAGCGGGGGTGCGCGAGAAATTCGGAGTCCAGCCGCAGTCGATTCCCGACTATCTGGCAGTGGTTGGCGATAGCGCGGACGGCTTTCCCGGCGTCTCCGGATGGGGCCAGAAAGCCGCGGCGCAGGTGCTATCGCAGTACCCGCACCTGGAAGACATTCCCAAGGATTGGCGCGAGTGGGATCCTTCGATTCGCAAAGCGCGCGGGCTGTCGGAGTCGTTGTTCAGCGCGTGGAACGATGCACTGTTATTTCGCACTCTGGCGACCCTCCGGCTCGATGTGCCGGTCTTTGACACGGTCGAGGATCTCCGCTGGAAGGGACCGCGCCCGGACTTTGAAGAACAATGCCGGAGACTGAAATCCCCCGACCTGATTCGTCGGGCTGCGGCGGCTGGATCATCCAACCCGAAGTGAGCCCTACTCCCGATGGGAACCATTAGTTGGTGAGTTCCGGGTTCCGTGGTAAGTTATCTGCCAGACGAGCGGCAGTGGACCTGGGGGAACACCCTGGGCTGAAGTTGGCGATGGCAGCGCTACCCGTCGCCTCATCTTGATACAAGGGCGTTTAGCGTCCATCGACTTGGCGTTCACCGAGTCGAGTGAACCGTTGTAATCTCTGCCTCCGGCGAATCTCGTCGTCTACATCCCATGGGACCGCCCAAAGTCGAAAAGATCGGCAAGTACGAAGTTCTCGACGTGATCGGTCGCGGCGGGATGGGGCAGGTCTATAAGGCCATCGATCCGACGATCGGCCGGCTGGTTGCGATCAAGAAAGTCACGTCGGTGCTCTCCGACGATCCACTCCTTCTGAAACGCTTCTACCGAGAGGCGCACTCTACGGGAGCGTTGCAGCACCCCAACATCGTAACGGTTTACGACCTCGGCGATCAGGATGGGGTGCCGTATCTCGTCATGGAGTATCTCGAGGGCGACAGTCTCGAGAAAATTATCAGGGAAAAACGGCCCTTCACCCTGACGGAGAAGGTCAACATCATCATTCAGGCCTGCGAGGGATTGGGCTATGCCCACCAGCGGCAAATCATTCATCGTGACGTGAAGCCGGGTAACGTGGTGGTGCTGAAAGACGGGGTGGTGAAGATTGTCGACTTCGGCATCGCTCAGCTGGGGAATGAGAGGTTCACGCGAACCGGGCAAGTGATCGGGAGCTTGTACTACATGTCTCCCGAACAGATTCAAGGTTTGGATATCGATGCCCGTTCCGATATCTATTCGACTGGCGTACTGCTGTTCGAGTTTCTCGCCGGCGTGCTGCCGTTCCAGGGGAAGGATCCAACCTCAACCCTGGCGAAGATTCTGCAGGAGCCACCTCCGTCGCTCTCAAGTTTCATCCAGCCCTGCCCTCCGGAACTCGACATGGCGATTCAGCGAGCGTTGGCGAAAGACCGCAACGACCGCTTCACCGCGATGGAGGACTTCATTTTCGAGCTGCAGACGGTCCAGGAGAAGTTGAGCCGGGACGTGATTGCTACCTGCCTGCGCAGCGCCGAATTGTGCATCGAGTCGAGAGAACTCACCAAGGCGCGGGAACATCTGCGGCAGGTTCTGAAGTTCGACAAGCAGCACCGGCGCGCCAATGAGTTGCTGCGCGATGTGCAAGCCCGGATTCAAAAACAGCAGATCGCGGAGCAGGTTGGGTTGCTGCGCTCGCAAGCCGACGATGCGCTGGCCGCGCGGCGGTGGGATGAAGCTCTGACGCTGCTAGACCAGGCAGTCCGGCTGGATGGCACCAATTCTCAGCTGATTGAGTTTCGCAACTCGGTCCGGCGTTCGAGCACGTTGCTGGCGGAAGCCCTGCGCCGGGCGGAACTGGCCCACGCCGCAGGCGACCTGGATGCGGCCAAGCGCGCGGTGGAGGAAGCGCTCAGTGTCGACCCGTCCGACACAACGGCAAAGGCGCTGAATGCAATTCTGTCCAAGGAAATCGGCGAGCGTTCCAAACGAAAAAAGATCGATGAACTCGTAGCCGAGGCGCGCAAGGAGATCAATTTACGGCGGTACACCTCGGCTTTGGATTTGTTGCGTCAGGCGGAAACTGTAGATGGTACGGTTGCCGAAGTCCATCAGTTGGCCCGCACTGCAACAGCGGGGCGTGAACACGAACTGCGCCGTCGCGCCCTGGAAGACGCGTGCAGCGAAATTGAAGACCTGCTGAACCGGGACGAATACGCCCGTGCCTGTGGCAAGGCCGATGAAGCGTTGCAGCGTTTCCCCGAGGATTTAGGACTGCTGAAGTTGCGCAGCTTCGCCGAGAAACAGCGGGAGGCGTGGACCCGGCGTCTGTTTATCGAAGGGCAGGTCACAACGGCCCGGCACTTGGTGGATGAAGGTCAAGCGATCCGCGCCCAGGGCGTTTTGAATGAAGCGCTGGAGCGCTACCCCGATGACTCGGGTCTGATGTCGCTGATGGCGATGGTCACCGACGGAATCGCACGTCAGGAGTCGCAGCGTCGGGAAGCCGAGCGCCAGGCAGCCGAAACGCGCCGCTACATCAATCTGCAGATTTCGGCTGCGGCCGAGCTGCAACGGTCGGGGCAGACCGCGCTGGCGGTGAAAAAACTTCGCGATGCGTTGCAGCACTATCCCGGCAGCGAGGAGTTGCGGGCGCAAGTCATCGTATTCGAAGACTTGCTGGCGCGGGAAGAGGATCAACGGGAGCGGGCCGAGCGGGAAGCGCGACAAAGGCGGGCAGAGGTTGCGCGCGAGATTGAAATATCGCAACAGTTGTTGACATCGCGCCAGACCCTTCAGGCAGTGGAGGGATTACAGCATGCGATACGCCGGTATCCAGAGAGTCAGGAGCTGAGATCACAACTGGAATTTGCGCAACGGCGCATGGCCGTGGAGCAGGCGGAACGGGAGCGCGCCGAACAGGAAGCGAGGCGCCAGCGGGCAGAGATTGAGAAAGAGATCGCCAAGGCTCGGCAGTGGTTGGATTCCAGGCAGTCGAGCCGGGCTGTGGCGGCGCTGGAACAGGCGGTCCGCCAGTATCCGGACAGCGATGAACTGAAGTCGCAACTGGAGTTTGCCCGTCAGCGTTTCGCGAAGGACCAGGCGGAGCGCGAACAGTTCGAGCATGAGACCCGGCAGCAGCAGGCCGAAATTGAGAACGAGATCGTCTCGGCCCGGCAACTGCTGGACTCCAATCAGGCCCAGCGCGCGTTGGCTGGCTTGGAGCAAGCGCTCCGCCGTTATCCCGAGAATGAAAAGTTGAAGTCGGAGCGAGGCGTGGTCCAGGGATACCTTGCGGCCGAGCGGGCGCGGCGCGAACAGGCCGAGCAGGAGGCGCGGCGCAAAAAGGCGTGGATCGAGAGCGAAATCACGTCAACCCGGCAGTTGCTTGAAACCAGGCAGGCCGGCCGGGCGGTGGAAGCGCTGGAACAAGGCCTGCGCCAGTATCCCACCAGTGAGGAACTGAAGGCGCAACTGGAATTCGCCCGGCAACGCCTGGCGCTGGAAAAAGAAGAGCAGGAGCGGGCGGAACGGCAAGAGCGCCTCAAGCAGGAAGAAATTCAGGCAGAGATCGCGACCGCCGCGAAACTGCTTGAAGGCCAGCAGACCAATCAAGCCGTGCAGAGCCTGGAGCGGGCGCTGCGTAGATTCCCGGAGAGCGTGGAACTCAGGGCTCGGTGGGAAGCGGCCAAGCAGCAATTCTCACAGGAGGAAGCCGAAAGGAAAAAGATTCAGGAGGAGCTGCGCCGGCAAACCGAGATCGATCAGGGAATCGCCTCGGCGCTGCACCTGCTGAATTCCCATCAAACCGATCGAGCCCTCTCCGCCTTGGAGGAGATGTTTCGCCGTTTCCCGGACAGTGTTGAACTTAAGACTGAGCTGGAACGGGTTCAACGCCGATTCGCCGAGGAGGAGGCGGAAAAGCAGAGAATCCAGGAAGAGTTGCGGCGCCGGGCGGAGATCGAGAAGGCAATCACCGCGGCGCAGCAACTATTGGATTCCAATCAAACCGATCGAGCCGTGGCTACGTTGGAGCAGGCGCTTCGAAGTTATCCCGACGGCAAAGAGCTGAAATCAAAATTGCGAGCTGCCCAACAGCAACTGGCGCTGGAGCAAGCTCAACGCGAGAAAGCTGAACAAGAGGCACGCCGCAAGCAAGCGGAGATCGATCGCGAGATTGCCGCATCCCGCCAACTTCTCGATTCGGGGCAGACCAGTCAAGCGGTGGCCAGCCTTGAAGAAGCGCTCCCAAGGTTTCCGCAGAGTAACGAGATCAGGGCACAGCTGGATCTGGCAAAGCAACGCCTGGTCCGGGAGCAGGAAGAGAAGGCTCGCGCCGAGGAGTTGGCAGCGCGCAGGAAAAAGGAGATCGAGAGCCGGATCACCGCCGCTCGCCAATGGCTGGAATCCAGTCGAACCACGGAAGCGGTGGAAGCAATCGAGCGGTCGGCGCGGGAGTTTCCAGAAAGCGCGGACTTGCAATCTCTGCTGTCCACGGCTCAGCAGCGGCTCAAACGAGAACAAGAGCAACAGGCAAAGGCGGCGCGCGAAGCGCAGGCGCGCAGAGAACGCATTGCCGCTGAGATTGAGAGTTCCAAGCGGCTGCTGAAAGCGAACCAGAACGCCAAAGCTTGCGAATTATTGGAACAAGCGGTCCAGCTCTATCCCGAGAGTGAGGAGTTGCGCGCCCAGCTCGCAACCGGCAAGGCAAAACTGGCACAGGAGCAGGCCGAGCGGGAAGAAGCCGAGCGACGGCGGGCGGGCCTGGAGGCCGAAATCGCCCGGGCTCAGGCGCTGCTCGATAGCGGGAAACAGGATGAGGCGGTGGAAGCGATAGAAACGTCGCTGCGAAACCTGGGTAAGAATCCGCAGCTGCAAGCTCTGCTCCAAGCCGCCAAAGCTGCGGTGAAGCAGAAGAAGGTCGAAGAGCGAAAGCGCGTCGAAGGACAAAAGCAGGCCGCTGAAGTCAGACGCGCGCGCGATCGCGATTTTGCGGAACTCAAGAAACTGGCGGAGGCCGTGTCGGCTGGCGCCAGTATGGCGGTGCTGGACAAGCGGGCGCGGCGCGCTCAGGAGCTGGCGGGAAAGTATGCCGGCGATGGTGAGTTTCAAGAGACGTTCGCGAGCGTCCGGGGGGCGCTCCAGGCTGCCATTGACGGTCTCCGGCAAGAGGAACTCGAGCGGGCTCAAACCCGCATGGCGACGAAAATTCTCGCGCCGCCCGAGGAGCCGCGAGACCGAGTCGCAGTGGAAGAGAAGCGGGCTGAACCTGAGCAGGAAATTTCTCGATTCGAAGGCGAACACAAGCGCCCCGCCCTGCCAAGTAAATGGCTCATCGCCGCCGCGGCTGTCGTGGTCGTTGTAGTGGGTGTGGTGGTGATGAAGGTGGTCACTTCGCCGAAGGCCTATACGGTACAAATCGAAACTCAACAGGCGGGAGTGAAGGTTCGAGTTGGAAACCAGACCTGCACGACTCCCAACTGCCGCCTGAGCTTGCCCCCGGGAACTTATCAATTGGAGGCGCAACTAGAGGGCTATGAGCGCTATTCGAAGGCGCTGGTTGTGGACCCGAAGCAGCCGGAACCGACGGTGAGCGTCGATCTGATTCCAATTCCTCTCGGCAGCTTTCTGGTCGTAAAGACCGGGGTCGACGGAGCGGACGTGCTGATCAATGGCAAGAAAGCCGATCAGCCGACCGCCGGCGGAATTTTGCGACTGCCATTGGATCCCGGGGAATACAACGTCGAAGTCCGGAAGAGCGGATATTTGCCGGCAAAATCGAAATCGGCCCAAGTCAGCAGGAACCAGGAAACGACCATCAGTTTTGCCCTCACACTTTCGCCCACCATGGCGGCGTTGCAAATCCACGGCGCGAAGTCCAACGCGCAGGTGTTTTCGGATGGACATTATTTGGGATTGATCGCGAACGATGGAAGCTTCTCCCACGAAATGGATCCCGGCAGCCATCAGGTTTTCCTGTCGGAGGATGGACACAATTCTTCGCCGGTTCGCTCGACCTTCGTCGCGGGCAAATCGGGCAACATTAACGGCAGCGAATTCAAGTTCCCGGAGTCCCCGAGGGGGCAACCCATGGTAGGGGTTGCGGTTCGGAACCTCCCGCCCGGCGCCGCTGTCAAGGTGGATGGGGGGGACGCGCATCAGGCAGACAATTCAGGAGTCGCGAAATTTGAAGTTCCGGTGGGCAGCCACACTCTGGAACTGACCAAGGAAGGCTTCAAGTCGAAGATCTTACCGCCGCAGTCGTTTAAGGGTGAGACGTCCCTGGATGGCAAGATGGAAGCGCTGCCCGATCCGGAAGCAGCCGAATGGGCGACCCTCGGCTCCAGCAACGACATGGCCGCTCTGCAGGAATTCTTGAGCAAGTTCTCCGCCGGCAAGTATTCGCAGCCAGCAGAGACGAAGCTGGAGAAGCTGATCAGCGACAACCAGAATGAAAGCGAA
Organism: Binatus sp. (SeqCode); assembly: GCA_035482825.1. Classification (GTDB taxonomy): domain Bacteria; phylum Acidobacteriota; class Terriglobia; order Terriglobales; family Acidobacteriaceae; genus Sulfotelmatobacter. The sequence continues at coordinate 15,239 of DATHQJ010000169.1, forward strand.
CTGCAGAATTTCGCGAAGAAATTTGCGAGTACTCGATCCGGCGAACTGGCCAGGAAAAGAGCTGAAGTTCTCCACTCGGAGACTGACCGAAAGCACACCGAGGATCAAGACAGGCGCGACATTCAGAGCCTGATGAACGATTACAAAGCGGCCTACGAGCGTCGTGATCTGAACGCTCTGGTCGCGCTTTATCCTTCGTGGTCGGCGATTGCCCAGAAGGCGACCCAAACCAAATTTAAGAATGCCAGCTCGCTGAAGTTGGACTTATCCACGGACCAACCTACCATTGAAGGTGATCACGCCTCCATTAAGGTGAGACAGACCGTGGCGTGGGTATATAAGGACGGTTCCGAGAGCAGCGAGAATCCGCCGCCCCTTACCTTTACGCTGGCGAAAAAGGACGGGCGCTGGCTGATCCAGAAGGGCTGGTGATTTACCAGCGCCCGCGACCTAATCAGAACTGCAATCTTGCCGAGAACTCGAACTGCCGCTGGATCGCTCCAGGAGCAATGTTGGTGATCGCACCGGCTTGGGTTGGAGCATCGACAACGCTGTTCGGAAGACCGAGATTCACCTTATTAAACGCGTTGAAAGCGTCCGCGCGGAAGCGCAGGCGTACGCGGTCAGTGATCGGGATCTCCTTCATAAGCGCGATATCGCTTTGGAAGAACTGTGGTCCGCGCAGCGAATTGCGGCCCGCATTTCCGATCTGGCCACAACCGGGGCGCTGGTAAGAACCTACTGTCGGACCTGGTAACGGATTTCCCGAAGTATCCAGCCCGCAGAAAGCCCATGTCGACGGGAGGGATCCTGCAACCGAACCGGCTGGAGGCAGAGCCTCCCCGCCCGTAGTGGTGAAGTATTGACTGCGGTTTCCCGTGACGGATACAGGACCCACAAGGTTGGGGCGGCAGGGAGGCGTCGCGCCAGCGGCGGTCCCGAGATCGTTGTTGCATTCGCGGTTGCCTTCCGTATACGTCGGACTGAAAGGCAAACCGGTGTACCAGGCCGTGATGGCACTCAGCGACCACCCTCCGACCACTTTATCTGCCGCGGTGCCAATATCCTTCAGCACCGCACGGCCGCGGCCAATGGGCAGGGACCAAGTATTAGCCATACTGAAGGTCTGCCGCCGGTCAAAGCTGCCCGGACCGTATCCCGCCTTTGGATCCACGGCAAAGTAACTGCTGTCATAATCCAGCACCTTGGAATAGACGTAATTCGCGAGCACAGTGTAGCCGCTACTGAAACGCTTGCTGAATTTGGCCTGTAGAGAGCGGTAGTTATCGGAGGCGTTGTTGCCGAAATAGTAGACGGGAAAATACCACGGACTCAGCGGGCTAGTTGCGAACTCATTCGGCACACAATAAGCGGAACCAGTCGTGACGGACGTGCAAGCTCTTGTTTGAGGCGATAGTTGAGCAACCGGCAAGGCAGGTGCGTTCAGGTCATAATACGGGGTCGAATCCATCAGAGCGTTCGTGCCCTGGTCGCCCGTAGAATCGGTCAGCACATGGGTACCCTTGTTGCCGACATACGCCACTTCGAAATACATGTTCGGAGTCAGTTCGTGCTGAAGAGTAAGGTTCCAGGCATCCACAGTCGGAAGTCGTAGTTTTGCCGGAAGAGCATAAAGGGCGGCACCGGAGACCGGCAACTGGCCATCCGTTGCGTTGACGTTGGCAGGATCGCAGTTCTCGGTTGGGGTGACGTTGCCCGCATTATCCGGTTGCGCGACACACAGGTCCTCTACCGTGCGAAATGATGAGGGCATCTGGAACTGAGTAAAGGACGGAAAGGCTGCGATGCCATTGTTATTGAGCTCAAACCCGGGAGCGGCCGAGCCATTTCGAATTTGAAAGTGTGCGGCAATCGGCGGATTCTGGGTAGCGGCGATACCGAAGATCGATCCGGCGTATCCGACGTCGAAACTGCGTCCATAGCCGGCCCGGATGACTGTCTTACGCCCAGCTAGATAGGCGAAGCCGACGCGAGGTCCGAAATTCTTCAAGGTCTTTTGCACGTTGCCCTGCTGATTTACTCCAGAATTCCCGACCCCATTAATCGCGGCGTTGAGGATCGAGGGAAGTTTGTCGCCCTGGATTAGAAGGAACCCGCCGGCATTGGCGGTTTGGGGGAAGTACAGCTCCCAGCGCAAGCCATAGTTGATCGTCAGGCGGGAAGACACTCGCCAGTTGTCCTCGCCATAAAAGAACGCCCTCTTCTGGTGCTCGGTGGCGTCATAAGCGGAAGGGTTCGTGGGATCACTGTAGGTGCGATCGAAAAAGGCGAGCTGTCCCACAAGAAAATCGCCCAGACCCAGGTTGGTGAAAGTGTTGTCGCTAAACTGGAGGCGGCCGGCTCGGCTGGTCGTCCCTCCGCTCGAGGTGCTGAGCCTGAAGTTTTGAATGTAGCGAATATCTGCTCCCCAACGGAGGGAATGATGCCCAGCCTGCTTGGTCCAGTTGTTCACCCACTGGAACTGCTGCTCATGCTCGCGGAGCGGACAGTTACAGGGGAGGACGGAATTGCCCTGGGCGATAGACGAACCATAATCCAGAAAGTCGGTGGTCGAAGGAGGAGCAGCTGGAGTAGCGCCGCCGAGAGCAATTACGTTGGTAATCTGAATGTCCGGCAAGCCTGAGGTATAGATATCTTGCGAGTTGTTGAGGCCCGGGATGGCGTCGCCAGCATACTGGGCTGGCGGATTTAGCAGCGGATAGGTGCCGAAATCCGGGGCGTTCATATCCAGGTGGTAGCGCAAGTATCCGAAACGAAAATCGGTCAGCAGACTGCTGCCGAAGGAATACGAAAAACCGCTGGAGAGGCTCTGGTTTGCGGTGCGGGCATGGCCGGCGAAGAGGTCGGGGTTGGTTCCCGGACCACCCCCGATCCCGTAGGCGGGAGATCCATCCTGGCGGAACGAGTCGTAGCTGTAACGGCCAAAAAGTTTTAGTTTCTGAGACGCAGCGTAGTCCAGCCGGAAGTCACCATTGTCGCTGTCGAACGGCTCCCTGCCACTTGCCTGGAAGTTGTTCGTGACCCCCGCTGAGGTGGGCGGGGGCAGCAGACTCATCAAATAAACCATTTGTGGAGACACCTGAGTGTTGAATAGCTCCATGGGATTGGATGGATCTGCCGCCGGGCCATTCAGCGGGACACCGTACTCCGATAGATCGCAATCCGGCGTCCCCGCGGGAGCGGCGGGTCCCAGACAGGTGCTGCGCACCTGGGCCGTCGGCACGGTCAGGATCAAAGTCGCACCGGAGATATCACGGGTCCCGCGATAGTCGGCAAAGAAAAACATGCGATCCTTGACGATCGGTCCGCCAATCGATGCGCCGAATTGGTTCTTCTTGTAGGTCCTGTTATTAATCTCCGGGGGGACTTGATCAGTGCTCGTCGGGACCTTCGTGAAAAGGTTGGGATCGGACGCCTGGCCCCAGCCGCTCTGCCGGTATCCAAAAAGGCTTCCGTGCACAGCGTTGCTTCCGGATTTGGTTTGCGTCGTCACTACGCCGGCCGTGGCTTCGCCGAATTCGGCTCCATAATTCTGGGTAGTGATCTTCAGTTCGCTCACGGCGTCTTGATTGGGGTTAATTACAACCAGGCCTTCGATGGGGTCCCGGTTGTCGGTGCCATCCAGTTGATAGGCGGTTCCGCTGAAGGGTTGGCCGTTCACATTGATGTAGACGCCTTGTTGTGGGTTCTGGACAACCGAGAGAGTCGGCTTGCCCGGTACCGCACCGGGAGCGAGGATTCCTAGATTCGAGACATTCTGCTGCAGCAAAGGCAAGTCCGCGACCTGCCGCTTCGAAAAAATCGTGGCCACGTCAGTGCGATCAATTTTCAACACGCTGACATCCGCGGCGCTCCCTGTGACCACTTCAGCCGCGCTACCGTTCACCAGCTTGGGGTTGACCATGGTGGGATTGTCGGCGTAAACGGTGACCAGGGGATTCTGGTAAGTCTTGAACCCGTCGGCCTCGATGCGCAGGCTGTAATCATCCGGCGACACGTCATTCGCGGTGTAGAAACCCGAACTGTCAGTGAGCGTCCGGTACCTCGTTCCTTTCCCAACCGAAGACAGGGTCACCTTGGCGCCGGCTATCGGTTTGCCGGAAATGTCAGTCAGCGTCCCCTTGATGTTGCCATACACGGACTGTGAGATCGCGATTCGGTTGCAGACGAAAAACGCAGCCAAAAAAACGGCCACGCAGAGCAGACGATGAGTGCGCATGTTCTCTCTCCTGATTTGTGTTCTGGGAGCCCGTTACAACTGACACGAAAGGGGGGGCCGGGCAATAGCAGCCCGGGTCTTAATCATTTACGCCAATCGGCTACGTTAGTCAACCGCTTTTCTATCGTGCTGCCCACGGCCGCAAACGGGATTCATTCCCGCAAATCTGTTTTCGACTCGCGGGGACGCGGACTTTCTCCAATCCCGACAGGGATGGACCGCAAACGTACTGGGCCGGCCGCATCTTGCTGAAGATCATCCGTCCCGCTTGTGCATGCTGCAATCAGCCAGCATATCTGCTGGCATTCGTTTCGCAAGGATGCTGGCAACACTTGATAGTGCGGTTTGGAGAAGGTTCGTTTCTGCCAAACTACACCACTACCCAAACCCTTTAGCCGCTACCATTCCCAAACGTTCCCATGATAATCTGTAAGTTGTTGTAGGCGCGTAGCTCAGTTGGTTAGAGCGCTACCTTGACACGGTAGAGGTCAGGAGTTCGAGTCTCCTCGTGCCTACCATTTCTCTCACTGAATCAGCTCACTCGCGGGCGGTCGTTGTTCGGCGGATGGTTTAGCCTTTTGCGGTTCGTCTTGGCTGCCAAGAATCGCGTCCGTTCCACATTCTCCTACTTCAGGTTTGATTCCTTCCGGGGTTCGATTGTCTTTGCAGTACAGTTTGTTTTGACCTGGTTGGGCTCGCCCGCCGAAGCCCGCTACCGGGGTAGTCTTCCGCCGCCTTTGAAAGGCTGCCAGATATAGTTCCAGTCGGTGATGTCATCCGAGGCTTTGCAGCCGCAGGAGCATTTGCATTTCGGACGGTTTCCGGGACCGCTCGGCACCGCCCGCGGACCACCGTTGAACGTGGCCTGGGTCCATGCAATGGGATCGTTCGCTTGTTCCGGGTGCGCCCCGAACGATTTGTAGAGTTTGATGAGGTTCGTCGCCCATTCCAGCGAATACAGCTTTTGCGCCACGGGGATGCGTTTTACGATGACATCGGTCTTAGCAAAGTCGCTGCAGAGACGGACCATGACTCCGAAAGTCCCGTAGTTCACAGTGCCATTCAGCCAGCACTGGCCGGCGACCTGCACGGTGTCGGAACAGGTCTCTTCGTCTTCGTGTCCGTCAGAAAATGAATCGGTATTGTAGTAGTCAGTGGAAGAAGGCGTGGCGCATGGGCCGCCCGTCATGGCTTTCACGCCGGAAGGCAGAACCTGGATCTTGTCAGGAGTGAAAACCGGCGGAGTACGAAGCCACTCCGAAGCGCCCTGGAAGAGAGGGATGGTGTCCCAGCCATCGATATCGGCGTACTGCCGGAGCTTTTGCTTCAGTTCGTCGAGGTCGGTGGGAAAGCCGGTTTTATCGGAATCATCGCCGCCCTTGATCGGGATCAAGATGGTGTTGCACGCCTTTATTTTCATGAGCCGAGGAAGGGCTCGAAAATCGCTCTGCATCTGAATCCAGACCTTCGCGATCTGATCGGTTACATCCGGTCCGCAGATAAAAGGAATGGCGGCGGGTGGAACAACGCCGCCGCCTTTGGGAAGCATCCCATCCATCTTGGAAAGCGTATTGGGGCCTGCCCTGCCGTCCCACTCCATCAATGAACCGGGGAAGGCCTTTCGCTGAAAATCCGTGACGGCGCGCGCGGTTTCGTCGCCATAGATGCCGTCGGGCTCGCCGGTCGGACCGTCGGGGAATGAACGCGGCAGAGAATATCCCAGCGCAACCAGCGCCTTCTGAATACGCCGGACCGCATCGAGGTCGTCTGGCAAGCCTACCTTGATGGATGGTCCAGTTGAGGCGGCCTGGTCGAGGCGAGTATTGCCGGAGAGGATTGCTGACTGTAGAGGCATGAAGTCTCCTCCAAATGCGGGAGGAAGTATAGGGGAGTTTTGGCGGCTTGTACAGCCATGCATGTGCAAATCTCTTTGCAGAAAGCTTCACCAGAACTTCCGTTAATTCGGCATGCCAAAGAAAGCGAAGCGGCCCGAGTTTCCCGTTGGACCTTGACTGGGGGCGGGCATTATCATCGTCCAGCACGCTGTGAATATTTCCCGGGTCGTCAATATCGAAGATCTGCGCCGCATGGCGCAACGCCGGCTGCCCAGGTCGGTTTTCGACTATTTGGATGGTGGCGCCGAGGGTGAGCTCACGTTAGCGGAAAACTGTCGCGCATTTCGCGACGTGCTGTTTCGTCCTCGCGGCGCGGTGGCGGTTGGCGATTGCGATTTGAAGACGCGCGTGCTCAGCCATGAATTTTCTTTTCCGGCGATGCTGGCGCCCGTCGGCTATAGCCGGCTGATGCATCCCGAGGGTGAAGTGGCTGCGGCTCGCGCGGCGGGAGAAGCGGGCACGGGATACATACTCTCCACAATTTCTGGCCACAAATTAGAGGATGTGAAGGCTGGCTCGAAGGGAGCCGTCTGGTATCAGCTTTATCTGATGGGCGGGCGCGAGGCGGCGGAAGGTTCGATCGACCGGGCTCGGCGCGCGGGATTTTCTGCGCTCGTGATCACCGTGGATACGCCGGTTGCAGGACTGAGAGAGCGCGACCCGCGCAACGGGATGAAGGAACTTCTGGGTACTTCTCTATTCGCCAAGATTCCGTTTGTACCGAACATACTCGCGCATCCTGGTTGGCTGGTGTCGTTTCTGCTCGACGGCGGCGTGCCGAAGCTGGAGAACGTTGTAATCCCGGGCAAGGGTCCTGTGGCGCTGGTTGACGTCGCATCTGCGCTATCGAGCGCGACCGTGACCTGGGAAGACCTGAGTTGGATTCGCCAGGTCTGGTCTGGACCGATCGTGGTGAAAGGCCTGCTGACGGGCGAGGATGCGCGGCGTGCGGTGGATGAAGGCGCGGCGGCGGTGGTGGTGTCGAATCATGGAGGCCGCCAGCTCGACTCCGTGTCCCCCACGCTGCGGGCGCTTCCGGAAGTCGTGGCTGCGGTGAAGGGACAGGCTGAAGTGCTCATGGACGGAGGAGTGCGCCGCGGCAGCGACATTGTGAAAGCGATCTGCCTGGGTGCGCGCGCGGTTCTGGTGGGAAGAGCTTATGCCTACGGGCTTGCGGCCGCCGGGCCAGCGGGCGTTGCTCGTGCGCTGCAGATTTTACGAGCGGACGTGGAACGCACTCTTCGACTGCTGGGATGCGCGTCGATCGCAGCACTCGATCGCTCGTATGTTGAGGTGCCCAACACCTGGCCGGTCCACTGACTGGCTGCTATACCTGAAGCACGTCGCCTTCGCGAGCCACCATCTCATACAAAACGGGATTGACGAAGAACCCGATAAACAACCGGGAAATCAAACCTGCCACAATGACGATGGCGAAAGGCTTCTGCGTGTCGGAGCCGATACCGGTCGAGAGCGCGGCGGGAAGCAATCCCAGGCAGGCCACGAGGGCGGTCATCATGATCGGGCGCAGCCGCAGCAGTGAAGCTTCCCGCGTGGCCTTGCGAATGTCCAATCCTTCTTGCCGCAACTTGTTGATGTACGAGACCAGAATCACGGCGGTCTCCACGGAAACACCGAGCAATGCCAAAAGCCCCAGAACCGACGACACGCTGAACGGAGTGTGCGTGAGCTTGAGCGCCACCAGCGCGCCTACGGGTTCGGTCATGATCACGCCCAGCGCGATTGTGACCGGAAACTTGAAGTTTCCGTACAGCGCAAACAGAATCATGAAAATTAAACCCACGGCCAGCGGGCCGATGATGAACATCTGAGACTTGGCCTCGAGAAACTGGCTGTATTCGCCGCCCCATAACATGCGGTAGCCCTGCGGTAGGTTCACAACTTTGTTGACCGCGGCCTGGCCATCGCGCACGGCGCGCTCCAGATCGCGGCCTTCGATGCTGTACTGCACGCCGATGTAGCGGGAATTGTTTTCCCGATAAATAAACGACGCGCCATTTCCCTGCGTGATGTTGGCCAGCTGGCGGAGTGGAATCTGCGATCCATCAGGCGCGCCGACCAGCAGGTTTCCAATGTCATGCGCGCTGCTGCGGAATTGAGGCTGCATGCGGACCACCAGGTCGAACAGCTTCTCGCCCTGGATCACCTGGGTGACCGCCTGCCCTCCAACGGCCGCTGAAATCACAGCCTCCACGTCGGCGACGTTAATTCCATAGCGCGCGATCCTGTCGCGGTCCACATCGACCAACAGGCTGGGCTGGCCCAGTTCGCGCACTACAGTAAGCTCGGTGAAGCCGGGCACCGTGGCGAGCGTGTTCTTGATCTGGATTGCCTTGTCTTGAAGGATGTTCAGGTCATCGCCATAGATTTTGACCGCCAGCGAACTCTTAAGGCCGGTCAGCGCTTCGTCGACGGCATCTTCGGCCGGTTGGGTGTAGTTGAAAATAATTCCGGGGAAGGCGGTGAGTTTCCGGTTGATGGATTCGATCAACTGCTTCTTGTCGCTGACGTCACCGTGCCACGCTTTGTCTTTGTAGGACTTCAAGCCGACATAGAACTCGCAGTTAAAAAAGCCGGTAGGATCAGTGCCGTCGTCGGGGCGTCCGAGTTCCGAGCCCACGACCGTAACCTGCGGATACGACATCAGGATGTCGCGGACCTGCGGCGCAATCTTGCTGGCCTCTTCGAAAGAAATTGTGTACGGCATCGTCGCCCGCACCCAGAGCGCGCCTTCATCGAGATGAGGC
>DATHQJ010000170.1:0-16255 GCA_035482825.1 Binatus sp. (SeqCode)
TGCTGCGCCACCAGCGAGTTCATGGCTTCGCCCACGGTCGCGCCCTGGACCTCCACGGAAGACTGCTTACCCACATACTGCCGCAACGGTGTAGGAATGTGAATTTTGCTCATAGACGTACTGTAAGAGATGCGGCAGGCATGCGGCAAGATTCAGACCGGGCCGATTCACGTCCGCCCCTACGTGAGTCCGCCCCTTGCAAGGCACTTATCGCGCGGCCTGCTCCCTCCTAGAATCTGTCAGGGAGAATTCCGATGACGATATTTGATCCAGCACGCGGCAGAATTATTGATGGCGGCGGTGGCAGCGGCACATTTCTACGCCTGATTGGTTTGGGAATCGCGGCCTTTCTGCTCGTGATCCTGCTCTTCAGTTCCATCACTCGCGTCGGCACCGGCCATGTGGGCGTACTCACGCTTTTCGGCAAGGTGCAATCCGGCGAAACTCTGGGCGAAGGCATTCACCTGATCAACCCGCTGAAAACCAATAACGAGCTTTCGATCCAGACCCAGACGCTCAAGGAATCGGCCAGCGTACCGTCGAGCGAAGGCCTGATGATGAGCCTCGACACTTCCCTCATCTATCACCTTAACCCCGACCGCGCGGCGGAAGTTTTCCAGAAGATCGGGGCGGACTACGAAAACGTCGTGGTCGAGCCGACCCTGCGTTCCGCCATCCGCGAGGCTACGGCGTCGCACACCGCCAACGCCCTATACACGGGCGAGCGCGAAATGGTCGCCAAGCAAATTCTCGACCAGATCACCATGGAATTGAATCAGCGCGGCATCACCGTGGAAAACGTTCTGCTGCGCGACATTCAATTGCCATCGACGCTGAAGGCCGCGATTGAAGCCAAGCAGCAGGCCGAGCAGGAGTCCCTGGCCATGAACTTCCGCCTGCAAAAAGAAACCCAGGAAGCCCAGCGCAAACGCATCGAAGCCGCCGGAGTGCGCGACTTCCAGCAGATCGTTGCCCAGGGCATCACGCCGTCGCTGCTCGAGTGGAAGGGGATCGAAGCCACGGAAAATCTGGCCAAGAGCCCGAACTCAAAAGTGGTGGTGATCGGCAACAACAAAAACGGCCTGCCGCTGATTCTCGGACAGTGAGAAAGCAGGTCTTGGGCGGGGGGTCTTAGGTGTTGGGTCGTGGGTGTTGGGTCGTGGAGCGTGAGGTGCTGCGTGTTGGGATTTGAGGTCTGCTGTCGCAGGTTCGGGTCGAACCAAGTTGAACCAAGTTGAACCAATAAGAGTTTGTCATTCCGACCGAAGCCGGAGCGAATGCGACGGCGCAGTGGAGGAACCTGCTGTTCGCCGTGAGTAACGGCACAGCCGCTAGGGCGACGGTTTTTTGCCCCCGCTGCTACCATGAAACCGTGCAGCCTTTGCTGGAAGTCCGCAACCTAACCGTTGAATTCCCCGCACAGCAGACAAACCGCGCTGCCCGGCGGGCAGAGGGACAGCCGGGGCCGGCTGTCCCCACACAAACCTTGAGAGCCGTGCGCGATCTCAGCTTCACCATCGCGCCCGGCGAAGTTCTGGGCCTGGTCGGCGAATCCGGTTCCGGCAAGTCGATTACATCCCTAGCCATCATGCGCCTGTTGCCGCCGCAGGCCCGAGTCTCAGGCGAAATCCTGTTCGCGGCAAAAGATGAGACTCCACGCGATCTGCCAACCCTCGATGACGACGCCATGCGCCAGCTGCGCGGCTCCCGCATGGCCATGATTTTTCAGGAACCGATGACCGCGCTCAACCCGGTGATGCGCGTGGGAGATCAGATCGCCGAGGCGGTCGTCGCTCACCACGCTCTCTCGAAGCGCGACGCATGGCAGCGCGCCGTCGACGCCATGAACGACGTCGCCATCCCGGAGGCCGCGCGCCGCGCCCGCGACTATCCTCATCAGCTCTCCGGAGGCATGCGGCAGCGCATCATGATTGCCATGGCCATCGTCAATCGGCCGCAGTTATTAATTGCCGACGAACCCACTACGGCACTCGATGTCACCATCCAGGCGCAGATTCTCGATTTGCTCGCGGAGCTGCGCACCAAGTTTGGACTCGCTATGCTTTTCATTTCTCACGACCTGGCCGTGGTTTCGCAGATTGCCGATCGGGTCGCCGTGATGTATTCCGGCAGCCTGGTGGAACTGGGCGCGCGGCAAGACATCTTCAGAGCCCCAGCGCATCCCTACACTCGCGGTTTACTCCACGCTGTGCCTGATCTCAAGACGGATCGCGGACGCCCATTGCAGACGATTGAGGGCACCGTTCCAGCGCTACACGCCATGCCACCCGGTTGTAGTTTCGAGCCGCGCTGCGAATTTCGCATTCCCGAATGCGCGCGCGAACTGCCACCACTGGTCGAAGTCTCAGCCAGCCACTGGGCGCGATGCCCGGTCCTGAATTCGCCGGCAAGATAGAGCACGAGGCTCCATAATTTTTCCTATCCAGTCTATAATCGGCAGCTTGTCCGGTGATTCGTGCGCATACTGCTGCTAAGCGACATCCACGCCAATCTCGAAGCTCTCGACGCCGCCCTCTCCGTAGCGCCGCCGTTCGATGTGGTCGTAAACTTGGGAGACATTGTCGGCTACGGCGCCAGTCCCAACGACGTGGCGGAGCGTTCGCGGAAGCTGGGGAAAACTTTCGTGCGCGGCAATCATGACAAGGCCGCCACCGGCGTGATGGATCTCGACGACTTCAATCCCATGGCCGCCGCCGCCGCCATCTGGACCCGCAACGAATTGACTCCCGAGAATCTGGAATGGCTCCGCGCCCTGCCGCAAGGCCCGATTTCCGTGCCGGATTTTCCCCATGTGCAGTTGGTGCACGGCTCGCCCAACGATGAGGACGAATATGTTGTGTCCCTGGGAGACGCGCTCGCTCCGCTGATCACGCTGACGAATCCCTTAACTTTTTTTGGGCACACCCATCTGCAAGGCGGATTTTTTGCCAATGGCTCTTCCGCCGACGGCTTCCGCCCGGAATACCGCACGGTAGGCCAGGCCGAATCCGTGCCGCTGCAATTGAAGCCCTCGACTCGTTACCTGATCAATCCCGGCTCAGTCGGCCAGCCTCGCGACGGTGACTGGCGCGCCGCTTTCGCCCTGTTCGATACCGATGCACAAGTGGTTCACTTTCATCGCACGCCCTACAATCTGAAGTCCGCACAAGACCGCATCTTCGCCGCGAAATTGCCGCCCCGGCTGGCTACGCGGCTGGCAGCGGGACGGTGAGCGACGATTCGTATCGCCTTCGCATCGTCGATTCGTATCAGGGTATGCCTTCAGGCATACCGAAGATTGCTCGTACTCGAAAACGCCTTTAGGCGCTGTGCGCTCCAAGATGGCGCCCCCATTGGCGGCGCGGCGGGCTTTCTGATACACCTGACTGCTTGACCCTCGAATTCGCCATCTTCCTTTTTCTTGCCGGAGCCCTCGGAGGAGCGCTGAATTCCGTCGCCGGCGGCGGCAGCTTCATCGCCTTCCCGGCCCTGCTGTTCACGGGCGTGCCTCCCATTCCCGCCAATGCCACGAATACCATCGCGCTCTGGACCGCGGCCGCGGCCAGCGGAGGCGCTTACCGCAAACGGCTCGACGTAGCGCGCCGCGTGATGATCCCTTTGCTGGCGTCGAGCCTGGTGGGCAGCCTGATCGGCGCCCTCCTGCTACTGAAGACGCCGGCGCACACTTTCATGCGCGTGCTGCCCTGGCTCACCCTGGGCGCGACTCTGCTGTTTGCCTTCGGCAAGAAACTCGCCGGCGGACGCCAGTCGGTGCTGGAGCACGAGCACAAAGCCTCGACTGCGGCCCTGATCGCGACCACTCTGTTTCAGTTCTGCGTCGCCGTCTACGGCGGCTACTTCGGCGGTGGCATGGGCATTGTGATGCTCGCCATGCTGGCCGCCCTGGGCATGACCGACATCCACGCCATGAACGCGCTGAAAAGCGTGCTCGGGTTTGTGATCAACGGCGTCGCAGTTGTGACGTTCGTTGTGGCGCGCGCCGTCTATTGGAAGCACGGCATGATCATGATCGCCGGCGGAATCATCGGTGGCTACGTCGGCGCGCACTACGCCCTGAAACTGCCGCAGAAGTCGATCCGGATGTTCGTGGTGCTGGTCGGCGCAGGAATGACCGCATACTTCTTCTGGAAGTCGTACTGAAAAGCAAAATCGCCACGGATCTCACGGATTTTCACGGATCACAAGCTAAGAATTGGTTTTGATCCGTGGAAATCCGTGCAGATCCGTGGCCAACGTTTTATTGGATCGGCTCGGAAACGTGTTCATGCACGATCAGCCACTTGCCGTCGACGTTCTCCCAGATCACAGTCCAGCGAAAATTTCCCATCTCAACTTTTCCCGCCTTGGTGGTCATCTGTTCCGCCACCGTCGCCGTCGCCCACACCAGATCTCCGTGGGGATGAATGGCCAGATCGTCATTCAGAGTGAACCTCGCACTCTTGTAGCCCGCGACAACACCCTGCACGCCCTTCGCATATTCGTCGAAGCTGCCATACTTCAGAGGGGCGATGTCGAAGTAGACGTGTGGACCCGGCGCGTAAAACTTGGCAACATTAGCGGGGTCGAGGGTGGACCAGCCGTCCCAGACTTTCTGCATCAGGGCCTTGTCGGGCGCGGGACCGGCGGCCTTCTGCATCGGCGACTTCTTCATTTGCGCAACGCCGGAGAGAGTCGCAGCGAGCACGCACAGGGAAACGGTTAAAAGGCGCTTCATCATTGATTTTCCTCCAGGGAATCCGGCGGAATTCTCGCACAGGCGCGCAGAAACCACAAAACACAATGTTCGTAGTCGCTCAGTTTCGAACGGATCTTCTTTGGGCGTCATCCTGAACGTAACCGTTCTTCAGGCGGAGCGAAGGGATCTCGCGCGAGCCAAATCCGCGGCGGGGACAATTCCGCATTGACCGATTTCCACAGCGCACGTTAGAATAGTGGAGTTTGCCTGTACTCGCCGACCCGTTCTGGGGACGCCTGCTTTGGCTGCTGAAGCGCCGGAGCGGAAAACACAGCAAGCGCAGGAAAGTCAGCAGGCCCCTTGGTTGCGCCCGTGTGCGCCCTGGGTTCCATTGACGGCTGAATTTCAACGACATATGACGGAGGCAGACGTATGTACGCGGTTATCCGCGCCGGTGGAAAGCAGTACCGGGTGGCGCCCGGAGATGTGGTTCGAGTCGAGAAACTAGTCACCGGCACTGACGGTGCGGTTTCATTCCCCGTGCTGGCGGTTTCCGGCGAAGCGGGTCAGGTGGACGCGGGCCAGCAGTCGGATGCACGCGTGGTCGGCCAGGTCGTCGAAGAAGGCCGCGGCGCGAAGATCCTTGTGTTCCACTACAAACGCAAGAAGCAGTACAAGAAACTGCGCGGACACCGGCAGGCCTACACCGCCGTTCGGATCTCCGAGATCGCTTTCGGCGGGCAGAGCTTCAAAGCTCCCGAACTTCCCAAGAAGGAAGTGAAGGTCAAGAAGATGAAGCCGGTCGAGCATGACGAGCCGGAGGCGGAAGCGCCCGCAAAGAAAGCGTCGGCCAAGAAGAAATCCGCGCCCAAGAAGGCCGCGAAGAAGACAGCTCCGAAAAAGAAGTAAAACCTGATCCGTAAAACCTGGACGGACGAATGCGTCCCGTCCCTACACGGGTCTAACTGAGAACTGAGAACCGAGAACTGAGAACTATCACATGGCACATAAAAAAGGGCAAGGCACTTCACGAAATGGCCGCGACTCGAACGCGCAGCGGCTTGGCTTCAAAGCATTCGGCGGGCAGATCGTGCCCGGCGGCACCATCATCGTGCGACAGCGCGGCACCCGCGTGAAGCCCGGGCTGAACGTCGGCCGCGGCAAAGACGACACTCTGTTCGCCAAGATCACCGGCCGCATCAAGTTCCTCAACAAGGGACAGATGGGCAAGTTCGTGATGGTCGAGCCGCTCGAAGTCGAAGCCTAGAGTTCGTGGTCGGAAGGTTCGCGGGCGGCCGGCGTCCGCCGCACACAGCCTCGTCCCAGCGACGAGGCTTTCTCGTTTGAGCGCGAGGGAATCGGGCAATGAATCGCGGAGCGTTTTCCTGGTTGTTCGCAATCTGGTTGGCGTTGGCTTTGTTGCCGAGTGCAGTCTGCGCCTGCCGTTTGCTCGCTCAGGATGCACCTCCGCCCGCTGCCGGGCCGGATTACAAGTTGCTGACTCTGATGGGCCGTTGCCGCGACATGAAGTGCCTGAATGCTTACCGCGAGCAGGTGGGCAACGGCAAGGTGGCCAGAATTGTGTTCTACGAAAAGTGGCTCGTGCTGGAGCCGTCGCTGGTCGCCGCTGAAGGATTGCTGCACAACCTGCCGCAGTCGGAGTCGGAACAACTGCAGATGGCGACGCTGGCCGACCGCCACGAAGGCGCCACCGAGTCGGATGACGACAGGGCGAACCTGGCCGAGCTCTATCGGCGCTGGCCGCGCTCGCTGGCCGATGCGGCTATGGCATTGCCGCAGTATCTGCCCGAGTACATTCGTTATGGGTTGCTGGCCCCGAACGATCCGCACTCGGATTACACGGGAAACGAAGAGCGGGTTTGCCGGGCCGATCGATCGCGATTTGAGTCGGCCTTTGAGCGGCTGGACAAAAAATCTCAGGCTTATTTGAGAAAGACTATCTTCGATCCGGATCGCTGCCGGGCAATTTTCTTCAGCGAGGCCTACTAGCCTGGCAGCTGCGAAATAAAATATTGAGTTCCTATGTTTATTGACGAGGCGAAAATCAAGGTCAAGGCCGGCGACGGCGGCAACGGCTGCATGGCCTTTCGGCGGGAGAAGTTTGTCCCGCGCGGCGGCCCCTCCGGCGGCGACGGCGGCAAGGGCGGCGACATCGTCATGGAATCCAGCGAGCGCCACAACACGCTGGTGCATTTCCGCTTCAATCCCGAACACACCGCGCAGCGCGGACGCCACGGCGAAGGTTCCAACAAAACCGGTCACGATGGCACCGGCATCACTCTGAAAGTTCCGGTCGGCACGATCGTGTTCGACGACGAAACCGGCGACAAGCTTTTCGAGTTCACGCAGCCCGATCAGAGTTTCGTGATCGCCCGCGGCGGGCGCGGCGGACGCGGCAACGCCCGCTTTGCCACCTCGGTGCATCAGGCGCCGCGCGAACATGAAGAGGGCCGTCCCGGTGAGGAACACACTTACCGCCTCGAATTGAAACTCCTGGCCGACGTGGGCCTGGTGGGATATCCGAACGTGGGCAAGTCCACGCTGATCTCGGTTATTTCCGCGGCGCGTCCCAAGATTGCGGATTATCCTTTCACCACGCTCCAGCCGAATCTGGGAGTGGTCGCGGTCGGCGACGCGAAAAACGAAGTCAGTTTTGTGGTCGCCGATATTCCCGGCCTGATCGAGGGCGCGCACACCGGCGCGGGACTGGGCACGCAATTCCTGCGGCACATCGAACGCACGCGTCTGCTGGTGCATCTGGTCGACGTCTCCGATGCCAGCGGCCGGCCCGATGTCACCAAAGACGTCGAAGTGATTCTCGGCGAGCTCGCCAGTTTCGGTGCTGGTCTCGCAGACAAGCCGATGATCATGGCCGCCTCGAAAATCGATGCCGTCAACAAAGACAAACTGGCCGCGCTCAAGCGCTACTGCAAGAAACACAAACTCAAGCTCTACGAAATTTCCGCCGTGACCGGCAAAGGGATCGAAGAGCTGAAGTACGCGATGGCGGCGGAAGTGCAGAAGTTCCGCGAGCGGGAGCTGAGTGCGGCAGTTGGGGACGAGTCGTAGGGGGTGGCGGATGTTCCTGCAGGAACACAACGTCATGACAGGGCTGGGTGTACGATAACGTCGTGACAGCCAAGCCTAAGAAAGCAAAGCGGAAAAAGTTACGCCGGCGGCCGGAGAAAATTGGTGACCTGCGCGCATCGGTGGAAGACGATTTGTTATTGCTGGCGGATGGGGAGACGGGCGCGGAGGCGCGCTGGAACCGGCCGCGAAAGCGGAGAATCTCGTTGCGCGTGGATGTTGAAGTGGTGGACTGGTTCAAGTCCAAGGGTCCGGGCTATCAGACGCGAATCAACCGGATATTGAGAAGAGTCATGATGGAAGCGAAGAAGCGGATGGGCGAGAAGTAGAGGGATCGCGCCCACTCCGGCATATCCGGCTGGAATGCGTCAGCGCCGCTCGCCGTCCGTGTCAGCCCGCGGAGTCCGCCCTAGTCTCCGACAGCAGATCCGCACGGAGAACACTGGGGGACGTTCCGTTTGACCCCGGTTTCCCGTGTTGGTGATGTCAGCGAGATCAAAAGCCTTCGCCGCCCGCCCCCTGGAAGCGCCCCACCAGCCACCTAAGCAAAAAGCCTGCCAGAAGGCACTCGATACCGAAGCCGATGACGAGGGCTACTTCGTAGCACGCATTTGCTCCTGGAGCGAAAGTGATCCCACCATAGTCGAAGAACAGGTGCGTCATTTTCTCGGCGAAGCATCGTGCACCGGGATCGTAATTGATCAATAGATTCATTACAGCAACGGGCTTCCATCTCCACAAGATAAGCAAGAACGTCTTGAACACTAGTCCCCCTACCAGGAGTGCTATCGGTAATCGCCTGATGTTCATGACTGCACCTCCCTAGTGCGCTACACGGGGCGCATTGTTTGCGCCGATCGGACCGTAAAGTTGTTCCCGCATTCGGTTTTCCCATGCATCGGCTTCGGGGTTTGTATGGTCGAGAGGTCTGCCGTTGATGTACCCCCAAGCGTGGCCAAACTCGTGCCACACCATGACCGCTCCAGTAAAGGGATTGACTCTCCAACGAGGGTCTTGATTCTGGCCGCCCCAGCGTGAATAACCGACGACGGTATCCGGACTAAGATGTCTATCGGCTATATCGAAAGAATTAGGGTACGTCCCGTCTGTCCCCACATTTCGTCAACCCGGCTGGAATGCGTCAGCGGCGCTCGGCGTCCGTGTCAGCCCGCGGAGTCCGGTCTGATCTCCGACAACATATCCGCAGGGAAAAAACTGGGGGCGTTCCGTCCGTCCCCGGGTTTTTGTCCCGGGTTTTTCTCCCCCACATTTCTGTCCCCACATTTCCGTCCGCAAATGAAGCCAGTCGCCGTCAGTCATGCACCTTCTCAACCGACTCGATCTCTGCGAATGCAATTCGATACACGGGCTGCTCATCGTGCTTTTCGTATTGAGACTCTTTGGAGGTCGAGATAAGCTCGTAAATGAGATCCTGCTCCGAATCAGAAACGAATCTTACTTTCGCCAACATAATCTCGCCGTCGTTTGTTCTTATCCTAACGATCCTATTATCATTTTCTCTTAAAGTTTGAATGTCCTTGTCAGTCACCGAGCCCCCCTAGAATCTCACGTGCAGGTTGCCCCTTGTCGTCTTATTTTCGAGATTAACGTAGGGTTGTGGCTTGTTTATACTTGTAATACGGTAAACTTTGGTTCCGTCAGCGCTGATTTCACCCACCACCTGACCGGTTGTTCGGTCCACAATGGGCGTAGAACCCGGGCCGACAAACTCCTTTGCGGCTGCCAATGCTACCTTTTCGCTACTTGCGACCGCCCCTTGGTTCCCCACCGTGGAAGCTGCTTTAGCCGCAAGGCTTGAGGCTTCGGCTGTTCCGATCGCTGCGTTTGTGGCCCCCGCGGCTCCAGCATTGAGTCCGGTTATTTGTATACCACTAAGTTCCTGCGTCATGCTGACAAGCTTTCCGCCAGCCGTGATAAACAGTATGCCCTTCCATGGAAATTTACCAGCCCCAGTTATCTCGTCGGAAAGTTGATGCATTTCTTCTCTTGTGAGAGGTGGCATCGTCGCGGTCCAGGTCGCGCTTATATGTGACTGTCGATTATCTGCGTCGACCTGAGCGCATGTCTGCCCGCCGCTGTTGTCATCGTGATACTTCCCATCTGACCCCTGCACGCAGGCGTTACCTGTTGGGTCGGTGTTACTCAACGGATTGTTGCGAACGTAACCGTAGAGATTCCAGCTTTGCGGGTCGCTTGCGCCCTGATCTGACCCGTCATCTGGCGTCATGAAGCGCCCTAAGCTGGAACCGAAGTACCTGGCGCCGAACTCGTCCAGATTGGATTCGGTATCGCGTTCTTTGCCGGTGAACTTGTAATTCTGGGCCACGTTCGGGCAGTAGTCATGTTCCACGCCACCGTAGGGGTAGTAATCAACGTCCTGTTCGCAGGTTGTCCCCGTCGCGTTCTCGACTACGCCATGCGAGCCCAGGTGGTCGGAGAAGTAGTAATGGACCGCTCCCGCGCTGTCGAGACGCGCCACTCGCTGCCCATTAAAGAAGACGTAAGTGTTTTGCACGGTTCCGGACAAATTGGTTTCCGACAGGGCATCGCTGGAGAGCCCTCTCCAGTAGAGGGTTCCGGTAGCGCCCGTGGCACAGGTGCCCGGCGTCGTGCCTTCGGTACACTTCTCTACCCGCTGGCCATCGCCGTCGTAGATGTAGGAATATCCTCCAGTGGCGATCAAGCGGTTCTCCGCGTCGTAGACATACGTCACTGAACCGTTTCTGGTCATGTTGCCCGCTGCATCGTAGCCGAAGCTGGCGAGCTGATTGTTCAGACCCGCCGTTGTATTGAGCCCTTCATGGTTCGTCTTGCCCGAGATCGCGGTCTCGTTGGTCATGTTGCCCCAGGGATCAATGGTGAAGGTTTCTCCCCACTGCGACCCGTTGGATTGGCCGTTGTAAATACGATTTAACGAGTCGTATGTGAAAAGCTGGTTCCGCGTATTGTCCCGATTGTTCACGATGGTGTACGCGTTGCCATTATCGCCCGAAGTGTAGGCAGAAAACGAGCAAGGCGAAGTGTTAACGGCTACGCCCAAGTGGAAGTCAAAGCACTCACTGAAGACTGGACTCTGGCCAGTGACCGCTGCGGACAGCAAAATCGGCTGCAGACGGTTGCTGTAGGCATTATTTGTCACGATTCCCGTGAAGCTGGAAGTTGCACCCAACGTTGACGAAGCCAATTCGCCGGACGGGGCATAGGTAGCGGCAGAGACAAACTTCGTGGTGCTGCCAAGATAATTCGTCGCGCCGAGGGCCCGACCCGCGCCGTTGTACGTATATCCAACGCTGTAGCCGAGGCTCGTAACACTGGTCGGTAGCCCAGCAAGGTTGTAAGCGTCGGTCTCGTACTTACCTGTCACGGTCCCAACATACCGTAGCTCAACCAAATTCCTCCCCATCTGGTCGTGTTTCCATGACGTAGCACCCGACCCGTCGCACATGGCGGTGCGCCGCCCGATTGGGTACGTGTCCGTCTCGCTGGGAGGCGTTGTTGTGCAGCCGGTGAGCGCGACAGCATCATAGCCAAACTGTACCGGAGGCGTGTACGGATCGTTGATCGTGCCGTCCTTATAGGTCTTCGCCGTCAGGCGATTCAGCTTGTCGTAGGCGTAGGTGGTTGTGACAGTCGATGTCGCGGTGGTTTGATTCGGCAGTGGCGCGGTTTTTGTGATGATGTTGCCATCCGCGTCGTAGGCGTAGGTGATTGCTCCAGCGGGAAAAGAACCAGTCACTGAGGCGGGACAGGTAACCGCTTGCACCTCCGGATTCGCGGCGCACGCCAGCCTGGAGAGACTGTCATACGTAAAAGTCCGCACCCGTGCATTGGCACTGCTGCTGCCTTTCTGCGTTACAGATAGCAGGTTGTTCAAGGCATCATAAGCGTAGTCAGTTTCGTAATTAAGGCTACTGGGGGCTTCCCAGACGCCAGTTATCCGGCCCAACGCGTCCACGCATGATTCGCGAGCTATGCCCGCTTCATCGGTCGCGGTGGTGCAATTACCCAGGTAGCTCGCGGACACAGTCGAGCCATCTTGTTCGGCGACGGATTTGACCCGGTTCAGAGCATCATAGTTGTAGGTGGTGTATCCCCAGGTCGTTTCTGTTCCGCAGTTAGTGGTCGGCGGAGAGCAGCGCGTCGGGTTGTAGACCAGGTATTTCCGACCAAGCGGGTCGTAGGTGGTTTGAGTGTACGTCGCACCGCTTGGGTCGGAGTTGAGCTGAGTTTGGCTCAACCTCCCGAACCCGTCTACGACCGAGGTCGTAGTTTTGTTTAGCGATGAAGTGATAGCCTCGGTGGCCACTACTTTGTAAGGAGCCCCAGCCTGGGTGCACGTAGACCCGCCTATGTCCGTGTAGCAGTAGGTTGTCGAGCCGCCGTCCGGATAGCTAACCCTCGTGAGTCGACGCATCACATCGTATTGGTTGGATGTTGTTTGGGAGTTTTCGTCCGTGCTCGAAAGCTCCAATCCGGTGTTCGCGTCGAAGCTCTCATTCACGATGTGATGAGTCGCTGTCCCATTGTATACCGTGTCTGGGTATTGAATCTGGCTCAGGAATGCGCCAGTCGAGTCATACGTGTATTTTGTGAGGTTGCCGTTCGGATCGTTGGTTTGAGTCACCATTCCTTGAGTATTGAAAGTGTTGCACGTGGTAACGTTCGATCCTGCCGTTGTGCTGTTGCAAGGAATAATGTTGGAGCTTGTGTTCAGCCAGCGCGAGATGGATGTCTGGTGACCGTAGACGCCTTGTGGACTGCCATTGTTTTCGTCATAGCCATAGGTCGTCTTAGCGGCTTGCGCCCCGGAACTGTTTAGGACGGTTGTGGACGCGATCAAACTCAGAAGGTTCGCGGTTTTATACGCGGAATTCGCTTGCTGTTGGTACTGCGTATTTACCGTTTTGAGCACGGAGCCGGTGAAGTCGGTAACAGTGGTCGAGGTGACACTTCCGAATGGGGTTTGCGTAGGCGAGTCTCCGTTGTAGGGAGTTGTGTAGCAATAGTCGGTGTTCGGCCCTGCCAAGCAAAACGGCTGTGTATTGACAAACCCCCCGTCGTTGTAAGTATAGGTGGTTGTTGTGACTTGCCCGCTGTCCACCAAAGTCGTCGCAACGGAGATGGGGAGGACTGTTGACAATGTCGAGGCGTGGGAAGCCTGTGGACTGGCCACCGCTTGATAAGTCGTTGCGATTGATCGAAGTACTTTTCCAGAGGTTTGCGATCCGGAATAGGCTTGCCTCAAGGTCTCATATGCATTAGAAGTGACGGCGGTGTGAGCACTGTTAAAAATTGCAGAAAGTGTATAGACAGTGTCGTTGCCCAACGGATCTGTAGAAGTGAACTGGGAAGTATTCCAGTTTACGCCGTATTTCCATGAGTATTGCGTCCCATCACCGACAGCTAAAGTTCGCTGCGTGAGATTGCGATTATAAGAGGGCTGATTGGAGACTCCTGGTACGAGTCCCCAGTTCGAATACTGATAACTGATAGTGCCGCCGGTGGGAAGCCACACCTCGACAAGATCCGCGTAGCCAATTGACGCATTGTCAGACGGATTCGCTGCGTTGTAAGCAAAAGCCCAGTAGGTGCCGTTTGGCAGCACTACGCTTTGCACTACGTTTTGGCTGCCGGAGGCTTCGTAACAGAAATTTGCAGTGCAGAATACTCCGCTCGCAAAGAATGCTGTCCTGTAAGTGACAGACGTATAGCAGAAGAGGAATGTTTGCGGAGCGTTGTTCGGCCCGGGAACTGACCACGTTGCACTGCCGATCAAGGATTGATACGCCAGGTTGAGTGTTGGGCAACCCGCCGTTGAGGTAGTCATGGTCCCCACGGCAGGAATATTCCGCCCCACGCTGTCGGTCCAGCCCGAAGTCCCGTGAGAGATTGTGTTTCCGTCAGTGTCGGAAATCGACAGTGGTTCCACCCACAACGACCCGCTCCCAGAAGCACTAGGGTAGTGATAATGTACGCCTCCTGACGAGTATGCGTCCCAGGAGGTGGGAAGATGAAGATAGTCGTAAGCATTTCCGCCTGAAGCAACTGCGAGGTAGCCCGAACCGTCAGTGGCGTGAAGGTCGGAAAGGTTCGAGTTGTCGAATCCCAGCGAGTGAACTGCCCCGGTGGAATCGATCGCACTGTAAAGAAGCGTGACATAGGTACTTCCCTGGCCGCCGCCTACCTGCCATTGGTCATACTGCTCGTTCAACTTGAGATCTTGATCCATAACCAAGACTGGGCCGATTCCGTCCGGACTACCGTCCGGGAACGCTCTGTTAAACGCTTCCGTACACGACCCCGTCTGCGCGTCGCAAAATTTGCCAGTATAGTAGTAACCGATGTTGTTCTCGACAAGGGAAAAGCTGAGTTTTAAGTTGCCACGCTGTGGATACGAAACCAGCGGAATGTGCAAAGTGACTTTGCCATTCTTAACGTTGACGGTATCAACATTTCCGCCCTCGTAGGAGCCATAGAACGTCAACCCCTGTTGTTCGTTGTCGGGCTGTTGGGCAAATGCTGGCGGGGCGAGTGCGAGCACCCCGATGATAAATAAGCCAGCAGCCCATTTCCCAGAAGTGGAAGAGAGTACGTAAGAGTAGAACATGTCAGAGCGAGTCATTAACCTTCCTCCTAGCGAAAATGAAACAAGCCACGTTGATGGGCGCGAACACAGGCCCGCAAGTCCTTGGCATTGCCAAGAAATTACAGTGGCACAATCCATTCAGACTTCAGAGGGAAGCAGCGACGTTAGAGATCGGTTGGGCAGAAATGACAATCCTTCGCCCTGGCGAATCCCCCTCGCTGATTGTGTGGGAAGCTACACGTCTTGGCTTGTGGATGTCAATAACGAAATCTCTCGGTGGGGGCAACCATACTGGAAAAAGGTTGGGCCAGCCCGCTGAAAAGTGCACAGTGTTGCACGCACATAATGGCCGATGTTCTTGTGGATAATTTGGGCCCGCTTGACGCGGCGCTAAAAGCGCAGCTCTTCCACGGTGTCCCCAACTCTTCGACATGATCCAAAGAAAAGGCGGCCCTAAGGCCGCCTTGTGTTGCGTCATCCGCCACAGAACAGTCTCGCTGGGAATTTTGCGGTCGGCTTACGCTCTGGGGAGCGGGCCGTGCTGGAAGTGGTATTGCAGGATGCGAGCGGCCAGGGCGGGGGTTAGGGTGTCGCCGCGGCGTTCGACGGTGCGGACGACTTCTCCGCGGCAGACTACTTCGGTGGCTGACAGGCCTGCGATCTCTTGCGGGAGGACGAGATTGATTTCCAGTTGCGCGCTGGGCTGCAGAAGTTCGTCGGCCTCGAAGAGCATGCCGGAGCGGCTGATGTTTTCGGTGGTGCCGACGTGCCAGTCTTTTTCGCCGAGACGGCGATAACGCAGCGGCAAGTGAAGGTGGAAGCGTTTTGCGCGCGCCGGAGGAATTTCCGGCGCTCGTGGGTTGCGGAGTGGTTCAGCGGACTGCCTGTTCATGACGACCTCCGGGGGAGTTGGTATGGTGTCGAGCACTTCGCGCACTATGCTTTTCAGGTCGCGAAGGTTGAAGGGCTTCTGGAGCAGGCGAATGCCGGCGTCCAGCATGCCGTTGTGTCCGATCACATTTTCGGTGTAGCCGGACATGTAGAGAATTTTTACGTTGGGGCGAATTTCTGCGATGCGCTGGGCCAGCTCGCGGCCGTTCATGCCGGGCATGATGACGTCGGTGAGCAGCAGGTGGATGACTTTTTCATGGGCCACGGCAATCTGCATGGCGACCGCGCCATCGGCGGCTTCGATTACTTTGTAACCCTGTTTTTCCAGATACTGGCGAGCGAGGTAGCGCAGGTTGGCCTCATCTTCGACCAGCAGAATGGTTTCCGTGCCGGGTTCGACCTTTCTGTAATCGATGGGGGCGGCCAGGCGGGCAACGGTTTCTCCGGTGGTTTCTCCGGCCATCTCTCCGGTTGAGGGCACGCGCGGCAGGTAGATTTTGAAGGTGGTGCCGCGGCCGACTTCGCTGTAGACCCAGATGTATCCACCACTTTGTTTGACGATGCCGTAGACAGTGGACAGGCCGAGGCCGGTTCCTTTGGTGCCTTTGGTGGTGAAGAAGGGTTCGAAGATGTGCGACTGCGTGTCGCTGTCCATGCCGGCGCCGGTATCGCTGATGGCGATCATGACGTATTCACCTGGGCGCAACGGGGCGTGAAAGCGGGCGTAGTCTTCGTCGAGGGTGACGTTGGAGGTCTCGATGGTGAGCTTGCCGCCGGAGGGCATGGCGTCGCGAGCGTTGACGGCGAGGTTCATGATGACCTGCTCGATCTGGCCGGCGTCGGCGCGCACGGGCCAGAGGTTCGGGCTGGGAATCATGACGAGGTCGACGTCTTCACCGATCATCCTGGTGAGCATTTTGATGTTTTCGGTGGCGACGTCGTTGAGATTGACG
>DATHQJ010000171.1:0-2901 GCA_035482825.1 Binatus sp. (SeqCode)
ATCACCAGCGCCATCGGCGGCTCGATCTTATAAACCGCCGCAAAGCTGCTCTGGTTCACCGCCAGACTCAGCCGCCCCCGCGAATCGATGTAGAGCAGCGGCTCCTTCAGCCCCACGTCGCTGAACGTGCGCACAAACTTGATCTTCATCATCCTGCCGCCAACCTTCACCGGCACTTCCTGCCCGCGCTCGTACCCCAGCTTCAGAAAATCCTCAGCGCTCACATTCGTCACCAGATTCCCAAACGGACCGTCCGTCGCAATCACCTCTCCAATCAGACTGCCGCCCTCAAACTTCGCCGCCTTCAAATCGAGGCGCACCAAATCCTTCACCGGAATCTCCGGCCCCGCCTGCGTCCAGTCGTCGCCCCGGGCCACATGCGCGCCTGCCGGCGAAAAAATATCACGTCCATGGAACGTCGACGACAGCTTCGCCCCGATCATCCACTCCGGATTCGTAATTTCGTGCACCCCCGCGATCCCGTCGCGACGTTCGACCAGCGTCAGCAGCCCGTTATCCGGCAACACGAAATATTGCCCGCGCTGCGACTTCGCGACTATCGCCTTGCGCGTGCTCCCTACGCCAGGGTCGATCACCACCACAAACACCGTGCCCGCCGGAAAATATGGCGTGGTGCCAAACAGGAAACGCGCTCCATCGGCGATCGAGAACGGCGTGACCTGGTGGGTCAAGTCGACGATCCGCACCTCCGGCATAATCGAATACATCACGCCGCGGCACAGCGCCACCGAATCGTCCACCACGCCAAAATCCGTCATAAACACAATCGTCGGCGGATATTTTTCCGCGGCTTGCCCCACCGCAGCTGCGGCCAGCAGCAGCGCGAGCAACATCGCCAGCAAAACCCTGATCGCGGCCGGCATCAAAAGCCGCCGCCGGAATTTCCTGTTCTCACCTCGTTGACTCATCATGCCGTCCCATTCCTCCGCTAAAGAATTTTGAAGTCTACTATAATTGCTCGAGTTCAACCTCTGGAGGGTCTATATGTCCGCAGTGATCCCGGAAAAATATCGCGACTTATTTTCCAAACGCGCCTTCGCCAGCCTCGGCACCCTCATGCCCGACGGCCGCCCCCAAGTCACTCCCGTGTGGGTGGACTTCGACGGCGAGCACGTCCTGTTCAACTCCGCCAAGGGACGCCAGAAAGATCGCAACGTGCGCCGCGACCCACGCGTTTCGCTGGCCCTGATCGATCCCGACAATCCCTACCGCTTCATGGAAATCCGCGGCCGTGTAGTCGAGATCACCGAAGACGGAGCCGCCGCCCAGATCGACAAGCTGGCTAAAAAATATCTCGGCGTCGACAAATATCCCTACGCCCAGCCCGGCGAAGTTCGCGTGCTCTATAAAATCACGCCCGAGCACACCACGGTGATGGGATAACCGGTCAGTATCGAACCGTAGAGACGTAGTTTGCTACGTCTCTGCCAGCAGCACGGTGAATCCGAACGGTCGCGACGCTTCCGACAGAGACGTTGCAAGCAAGGTCTCTACGCAATGACGTCTGCGAGAGGAATCCCCATTCAGACCCAGAACCTCTGCTTCCTCGGCTTCGGCAACGTAAACCGCACACTAGCCCGCTTGCTCGAAGACCGCGCGCAAGAATTGCGCGATCGTCACGGAATCTCGTATCGCATCACCGGAATCGCGTCCCGCCGCCTAGGCTGGATCGCCGACCCGAAGGGTCTGGATCCGGAAGGTTGTCGGGAGCGGGCACTCTTGCCCGCTAACGGCCGGGAATCTTCTCAGAGTCCCACCAACCTCCACGACTGGCTCACCACCGCCCACGCCGACGTTCTCTTCGAAGCCACTTCCCTCAACGTCAAAACCGGCCAGCCGGCCGTCGACCACATCCGGGCTGCCCTCACTCACGGAGCCCACACCATCACCGCCAACAAAGGCCCCATCGTCCACGCCTACCGCGAGCTCCGCGATCTGGCGAAAGCAAAAGGCAAACGCTTCCTCTTCGAATCCACCGTGATGGACGGCGTCCCGATTTTTTCTTTATTCGATCAACTGCCCGCCATTCACCTACAAGGCTTCCACGGCATCCTGAATTCCACCACCAACGTGATCCTAAGCGAAATGGAAAAAGGACTCACCCTCGACGCCGCGCTGAAAAAAGCGCAAAACCTCGGCGTCGCCGAAACCGACGCCACCCACGACCTCGACGGCTGGGACGCCGCCGTAAAAACCGCCGCGCTGATCACGGTTCTGATGGGCGTGCCAATCCGCCTGGAAGAAATCGAGCGCGAAGGCATTCGCGACCTGACTCCCGAAGGCGTGCGCAACGCCCGCCGAGACGGCTGGCCCTACAAGCTAGTATGCCGCGCGAAGCGGGAGGGAGATGGCGCGCAGGCGAAAGTAAAAGCCAGCGTGAAGCCGGAGAAAGTGTTGAGCAGCACTCCGATGGCGAAGATCGCCGGCACCTCGTCCTACATCTATTTCGAAACCGACATTTTCCCGGGCCTGGCGGTCACCGAAGAAAATCCCGGCCTCTACGCGACGGCCTACGGCCTGCTCGCGGATTTCGTAAGGGCCGTACAAAGTTGATCAGCATCGTTCGGCCAGTCCGTTGGCGGCATCGGGGTCTTTGCAGTTGCCGTACGCTGTCCTGCACTGTCCTCCCGACCGGAGCTTTCTTTCCCAGGGGATGAAAGCAGAGTGGAGGGACCTGGTGATCCCAGACAGCCACACGAATTTCTGGCCTATCATTCAATAATCTTGCCGATGGAATCCACATTCACTCCGCTTGAACAGGCCGTGATCGCCGCAATCTGCGGTCTGTACCCTCAGGACCGACCTGCACTTGAAGCCCAACTTTCGACCGCGACCATGATTAGTCGTGAGAACAGTGGGCACGGCTTCTACATTCGTTTC
>DATHQJ010000172.1:0-7453 GCA_035482825.1 Binatus sp. (SeqCode)
GCTGAGCAGCAGCCGGGCAGGGAACGGCCCCCCGACCTGATTTCGGGTCTGAGAGTGCGGTCACAAACCCCGGCGGAAGTGAAAGCGAGATTAGTGCAAAAGTTTCCCAAGCTTGTGCAACGGACTCGGCAGGAAGAGAGCAACGAGCTCTCCGGCCCCGTCTGTCCCCCATGCGGGGCAGCATCGCGACGCTCGACCCTTCATCCTCCCGCACCTCTTCTGACTCCGCCCCGGTGAAGCCCGTCCGACCCAAATTAGTCGGCGGGACCGGAGTGTTTGATGAACAAGGAACTTTTTGTCTCTTCTACCCCACACGAAACCAAAGTGGGCCTGGTAGAAGACGATCTCCTCGCGGAAATCTATCTTGAGCGCGAGAACGAATACACCCTCGCCGGATCCATTTATAAAGGCCGCGTAACCCGCGTCCTGCCCGGCATGCAGTCGGCCTTCGTCGACATCGGCCTGGAGCGCGACGCCTTCCTCTACGTTTCCGACTTCATGGAACTGGAAGAACACGATGACGATCTGACCGACGTCGTCCCAGCCACCCGCAGCGTCCCGGACATGCGTCCGCAACCGGCGCGCGCTGAAGCTGCACCGGATATGGTGCAAGTCACCGATGAAGGTCTCGAAGACACCATCCCCGGATCCGACCAGGAATCCGCCGAGAGCGAAGGATCTGACGCTCAGCCGTCTCTCGCTGCCACCAGCTCCCCAGAGCCCGGCAATGCCACCGATCAGGGCCAGAACCGCGACCGCGGAAGTTTCCGTGGACGCCGGCGCCGCCGTGGCGGACGTCGTGATGGCCGAAGCGATGGCCGTGACCGCGGCCCGGATCGCAGTTCCGATCGCGGACCCGAACGCACGCCAGATCGCACTCAAGACCGCAGCTTCTCCTCCGATCGCGGCCCCGAGCGCTTCTCGCGCCCGGTAGAGCCAGCCCGGACCATGGATTCCAGCCGAGTGCAGTCCTCCGGCCCGCCTCCCGGCTACCAGCCCATCATCTTGCCGGGTGAATCCATCTCCAAGTACCAGCGCTATGCCCAACAACCGCCCGCGCCGGAACCTCCAGCGCGGCAGGCTGTCACGCGAGTAACTTCTGAAATCGCGCCCGCAGCTCCCGCCGAGCCCCAGGCGCCGGTAGCCGCCGCATTCCCCGAGGACGAGCCCATCTTCGCCGCCGCAGGGTCGGCCGCCGAGCCTCTTCACGAGCAGCACGACCACGACGCCCATCAGGACTTTCGCGCCATCCACGAAGCTCACATCGAAGAAGAGCAAGTGGAAGAAGACCAACTGGAAGAAGAGCAGATAGAACGCCCCCAGCCGGAACCAGTTCAGTCCACCTCGACTTCGGCTACCTGGAATCAGGAATTCCGCCTCTCGGAACCGGCGCCGCTGCCGTCCGTGGGATGGCCCGGCGAGACCGCCGTCGCCGTCGATCAAATCGCTCTCGAACACGAGAAGGAAGAGGACGTCGCCGAGCAAATGGTTTCTCCCGTGCGTTCGCCGCGCGACGAGCAAACTCCAGTCTTCGCCGCTCCCGGCACCATGGAAGAAGAAACCATCGACGAAGAAGAGGCCGACGCCGTCCACTACGAAGCTTCCTCCGACGAAGGTTACGACGAGTTCGAAGAAGAAACCCAGGCCGGCCCCGGACATCTGAACGGCGAAGCCCGGGAAGTTGTCGCTGAGATTCATCAGGCTTCATTGAACGAGTCTGGATCCGACTCCGGCGAAGCGCATCCCGCCGAAGGTGCTCCGGTTGAAGGCGAAGAAGATAGCGAAGAAATGGAACTCGAAGAAGCCCAGGCCGAAGCCGAAGCCCTGCTCGACGCCGAAGCCGGCGGCACCGGCGCGGTTGATGCCCGAGCAGAAGTTCGTGCCCCGGCCGCAACCGCCGGCTACACGCAACGCACCCAACGCCCACGTCCCGGCCAGGACCGCGATCGTGATCGTCAAGGCGGTCCGCGCGACCGTGGACGCCGCGGCGGAGGAGACCGAGGCGGTGGCCGCGGCCGTTTCCGTCGCCGCGAGAACGCTCCCGTTCCCCTGATCAGCGACCTGCTCAAAGAAGGCCAGGAGATCCTGGTTCAGATCGCGAAGGAACCCATCGGCAAGAAGGGCGCGCGCATCACCAGCCACATCGCTCTGCCCGGCCGGTTCCTGGTATACATGCCGACCGTGAACCACACCGGCGTGTCGCGCAAGATTTCCTCCGAGGAAGAGCGTCAGCGCCTGAAGCGCATCATCCTTAGCGAGCGCGAAAACGGCCACGGAGGCTTCATCGTCCGCACCGCCGCCCAGAGCGCGAGTGAAGAAGAACTCCGCGCCGATATCCGCTTCCTGAAAGGCCTGTGGCACGACATCAAGACCCGCGCCGAAAGTTCCAAGCCACCGGCGTTGATCTACCACGACCTCAACGTCGTCGAGCGCGTGCTGCGCGACCAGGTCACTTCCGAGTTCAGCGTCATCTGGGTCGACACCGAACCTGAATACGAGCGCGTCCTGCGCTTCTTCAATCGCTTCCAGCCTCAAATGGTGAAGCGCGTAAAGCTCTACACCAAAGAAACGCCGCTGTTCGAGCAGTTCGGCCTCGCCGAAGAAATGAACAAGGCGCTCAAATCAAAAGTCTGGCTCAAGAGCGGCGGCTACATCGTCATCAACCAGACTGAAGCCCTGGTCGCCATCGACATCAACACCGGCAAGTATGTTGGCAAGACCGCGCGCCTTGAAGACACCATCGTCAAAACGAACGTCGATGCGATTAAGGAAATCGTCCGGCAGATTCGGCTCCGGGATCTGGGCGGCATCATCATAATCGACTTCATCGACATGGATGAGCGCCGCAACCGCCAGCGCGTGATGCAGGCTCTCGAAGAAGAGCTCCGCCACGACCGCGCCCCGTCAAAAACACTGCAGTTTAACGATTTCGGCCTGGTCGCCATCACCCGTAAACGCGTCAAGCAGTCGCTGGAACGTACCATCGGCGCGCCGTGTCCATATTGCGAGTCGACGGGATACGTGAAGTCGGTGACGACGGTGTGCAACGAAATCTACGTTGAGATGCGCAAGATTGCCAAGCACCTCGAACACGAAGACGTGATGCTGCGCGTGCATCCCGACGTAGCCAAAGAACTGAAGTCGAACAATGGCCGCCTGCTCAATGAGATGGAAGAAATGACGAAGCGCACCATCATCGTAAAAAGCGACCCAGCGGTGCACCAGCAACAGTTCGACATCAACTAGCAGTCGGCCGTCAGCTACGCGACACATGTGGGGACGGGCGCCTTCGCCCGTCCCGCGAAGCGCATCGAGGCGAGCCCGACCACGACCACGACCACGGACTGGTACTTAGCCCAGCCGCCGGATTTTGGGGTGGCGCAGCGTTTTCAGCGCTGCGATAAACCAAAAGGCAACGATCCATTTCCCCAAAAAGAACCGCGTCTTTCCCGCGTCGACAACGGGAGGATTCGCCCTGAAGCCCCACAAATGAAGATTGAAGGAGGGATTTCGAAAGGTCTCTAGCTGACCGTCGCGAGCGTCTTCACCGCAACATCGGCCTGGTTGCGCAGTTTCTGCGCGGATTCGTGAATGGTCCGCGCCGCCGGAGCCGCGCCGTTTTGGTCCGCCGTCTTCGCAATGCCGCCCGCGTCCTCGGTGGACGTGCTGGCCATATCGAGCAACACCACCACCGAATCAGCATGCAGTTTCCAGAGCGACGACATCTTCTGGCTGCGCTTCAATTCTTCCAGTTCAGTGCTGATGCGCCCGGAAATCGACACCATCCGAATCAGCGTTCGCGCCACATCGGCGCGCAGGGTTTTTTCTTCCAGATACGAAGCGCTGTACGCATCAGCTTCCGCCGTAGTTAACGTCAGGTTGAAGAAGCGCATCGGCACAACCTGGCGATATTTCGGATCGGCCACTCGCACAAACACCCGAATCGATTCCTCGACCCGCCGCAGTTTACCTTCCTCCGCCGAAAGTTGCTGCGCCGTCACTGCAGGCGGTTGGAAAACCGCCGCCGCTGCCGGAGCCTTCGCGGCAGCCGCTTTGGCCGCTCTTGGCGCTGCCGCCGCACTGCCTGTGGCGCGCGAGGTCTGCCCCACCGGAGTCAGCAGCGATCGCCGGATCGGAGGACGCCGGTCCAGTTCCTTCTTCAATTTCGAAACTCGCCGGAATTTCTCGAGCGTGCTGCCGTAGTCGGCGTCGAGCAGTTGCTTCTCTTCAATCGCCGCCACATGATCGACCGTGACTTCCACGCCGTCGAGCGTGGTCAGAATCGTGCCGCCCATTTCTTCGAGCGCCTGTCCAAAGGTCTTGATCTCAGTTAGCGCCTTAGCGAACAAGTCGTCAAACTTCTTGCCGAAGTTCGCGTTGTATGCAGAAACCGTGGCCAGGACGCCGGGATGATAAAACGACGAATCCAGCCATTGCTTCAGTTCGCGCACGCGGCCAATGATTCCAGAATCGATCAGCGTGTTGAAGTCGCGGAAGCGCGCAATCTCGTCGCGCAGCGGATCGAACCGCCGCAACAACTGCACATGCTCCTCAGGCAACGAAGGTACATCGGAGTCGGCGAGAATTTCAATCAGTGCAATCTCGAACGGAGACAGCGGCAAAGCGCCGTCAAGCCCATAGCCCGTTTGTTCCCACTGTCCCGGCACGCGCGGATGGCGATACAGAAAAGTCGCAATCAGATCGGTCTTGTCGCGGTTCACGTCGCTCGGTTCGCGGCGCCGCACAAAATACCGCAGCAGAGCTTCGGCGACTTCCGAATCTGTGTCGGGAGTCAGCGCCTGCCGCACCATAGCCGGCGTGATGGCCATATCCAGCAGATGCAGCCAGCGATACATGCGCGACAGCGTGGTCGGAAGTTCGCGCTCAGAATGGCGCAGCGCGTCCTCATCGAGACCGCTCGGAATGGGGACGTCCCCGCCGAGCGCGTCGCGCATGAGCTTCTGGTAAAAGCCCTGGACCGTCGCCAATATGGCTAGTTCAAACCGAAGATCTTCCGCCAACCGTGCCCCCGGGAGAAAGGTTTCCCTTCTGAAACTTTACTAATGATTCCAGTAAAAACGAAAAGTTACTATTGGTGCAAGTTACTACCGGAGCGAGACTCTCACGCGGACAAATTGTTTGCCGGAAGTACATGACCTTCCGCGACACTTCGGCATTGAACGCGTTCCTGTTTGTATATCGTCCGCGAGAGCGAACGACTTTGGTTTGTGAGAAGGGGCCGCCGAGCTTTCGGTTCTGAGGAAGGTGGGTTTGAAAGGGTGCAGCTTCAGCCGCGAAGAAACTCAGAACACGACCGTCTTGTTGCCATAAACCAGCACCCGATTTTCCACATGCCAGCGCACCGCGCGCGACAGCACAACTTTTTCGAGATCGCGGCCTTTGCGGATGAGATCTTCAACCGTGTCGCGATGCGACACCCGCACCACATCCTGTTCGATGATCGGTCCATCGTCGAGCACCTCAGTGACGTAGTGGCTGGTCGCGCCAATGAGCTTCACTCCACGTTCGAACGCCTGGTGATAAGGCCGGGCGCCGACAAACGCCGGCAGAAAAGAATGATGAATGTTGATAATCCGTTGCGGATAGCGGTTGACGAACTCGTTGGACAGAATCTGCATGTATCGCGCCAGCACCATGAAGTCCGGCTTCTGCTCGTCGATCAGCGACTGAATCTTCGCCTCTGCCTGAAGTTTATTGTCCTTGGTGACGGGAACGACGGCATAAGGAATCTTGTAGAAGTCTGCAATCGCCTAGTTGTCGGCGTGGTTGGAGATAATCAGCGGAATGTCGCAGGCCAATTCGCCGCTCTTGTGCCGGTAAAGCAAATCGACCAGGCAGTGGTCGTATTTCGAAACCAGGATGATCATGCGCGGCCGCTGCGAGGACTGCGCCAACCGCCACTTCATCTGAAAGGCTTCCGCGATGGGCGAGAAGTGCTTGCCGAAATCGGCCAGGTTTTTCTGAGAGAGGTCGATATCGAAGTCCTTGGGATCGAACTCGACGCGCATGAGAAAGAGGCCCGACTCTTCGTCGGCGTGCTCGTCGGCGTGAAGGATGTTGCCATTGTGCCGGTAGACAAAGTCGGCAAT
The DNA here is from genome assembly GCA_035482825.1 of Binatus sp. (SeqCode). GTDB lineage: Bacteria > Acidobacteriota > Terriglobia > Terriglobales > Acidobacteriaceae > Sulfotelmatobacter. Next base: position 6,111 of record DATHQJ010000172.1, read on the forward strand.
GGTTGCGACCTCGCCCTTGCGGTCGGGACAGGAGATCAGCAGGATGGCAGAATTCTTCATAATAGCGCCGCCGTTCTGGCGGCTGTCGCGGCGGCGTCCCGCCGCCGCTGCGAGGGCGAGACGCCCTCGCGACAGCCGGCGAGGACGCCGGCGCTACTTCTTCAGTTCCTTCAAGATCTCGCGTGCGGCATTCGCGCCCGAGCCTCCGGTGAGGCCAGCGCCAGGATGCGTCCCGCTGCCGCACAGATATAGATTCTGGATCGGCGTGTGATAGCGCGCCCAATCCAGCAGCGGACGCATGGTGAAGAACTGGTCGAGCGCGAGGTCACCGTGAAAAATCTGGCCGCCCGTCAGTCCGTATTTGTCTTCCAGGTCGAGCGGCGTGATGATCTGGTGAGTCAGAATCAGTTCCGGCAGATTCGGCGCGTACTGCGCCATGGTCTTCACCACCGTCTGGCCCAACACCTTGCGCTGCTCTTCCCAGTCGCCTTTGAGTTTATACGGCGCGTACTGCATGCAAATCGACATCACGTGCTTGCCTTCGGGAGCAAGCGTGGGATCGGTCAACGACGGAATCGTGGTTTCGAGATAAGGCTGTCGCGAGAAATTGCCGTATTTCGACTCGTCGAACGCGCGCTCCAGATAGTCGATCTCATTGCCAATATGAATGCGACCCTTGAGCGCGGTAGCGTCCCCGTCTTTCAGTGCCGTGAATTTCGGCAGCCCGGAAAGCGCGAGATTAACTTTTGCAACCGTGCCGTTCCCGCGGTAGTGCTGCAGCTTCTGCACGAAGTCGGGTGAAAGATGCGTGGGATCGGTCAACTTGAGCAACGTGCGCTTCGGGTCCGCATTAGAAATCACGGCCCTGGCGTGAATCTCTTCGCCCGTGGAAAGCAGGACTCCCGTGGCAACGCCGTTCTGCACGCGAATCTCGATCACTTCCGCGCCGGTGCGAATCTCCGCGCCCGCAGTCTTGGCGGCTGACGCCATTGCCTGCGTGATCGCGCCCATGCCGCCCGCGGCAAACGTCGCTGAGCCTGCGGGATGCGGATCTCCGGCTGCGCGGATCAGCAACATTAAAGCGCTTCCCGCCGACCACGGACCAAGAAATGTTCCGAAAACACCGCGCGCCGCAATCACTGCACGCAATAGTTCGGTCTCAAAATATTCCGAGGCGAGATCGGCGACAGCCATCGGTCCCCAACGTAACAGGCGAAACATGTCGCGCTTGCCGAGTTTGCGGATCGCACGCCCAGTCTTCAACATGCTCCACAGATCGCCGCTGCTGGGATGATCGATGTCGGGCGGCGTCGTGGCCAGCGCTTCGGCGATGACTGCGGCGA
>DATHQJ010000173.1:0-8643 GCA_035482825.1 Binatus sp. (SeqCode)
TCCGCCGCAATTTCCTTCAGCACCCGCTTCTGCGCTGCCGTGGGATGAAACGGCAGAATCTTTTTTATGGCCGCGCGGGCCCGGTCGTCCAAGCGAAACGCAATCCCGGTCTGCGCCTTCTGTTCACGCCGTTTCAGCTCCAGCCCCAACTCGACAAAGAACAGCTCATCGAAAATCATCCGGATATGCGCCGGGGTCCGCGAAGACTGCAAGTTCTCGAAACTTTCTCCCGGCTCCGGCCAGTGCACATTCCACAACGCGGCCCGCGGCGAAATCAATCCCAGATGCGCGCGCACCGCCGCCGGAATCGGATCCGCCAGTTCAGGCGTCAGATTATCGAGCGCCGTGCGGATCGCCCGCCGGAACCAGCGCGGCGTCAACCGCCCGATCGCTTCATAAATCGGAACAATGCGCCCAATCTCCAGCGACTCCGCGGCCTTCTTGTCCGCCCCATTCTCTCCAGAGTCGGTAGGATCGCCCAGGACTTCAAACTGCGGCTGAACGATTTGCAACTCCCGGCTGCGCTGATCTTCTTCCACCTTGCCGTACAGCGCGATCATCTGCCCCGGCTTGAATTTATCCTGCAAGTACGTCGCGTTAAACCACAGGCAGCGCAGCCGCGAACGCCCTTGCCCGACCGTAAGCTGAAAAATCGGCGCACCCCGCGTGCGGAACAGTCCCGAATTGCGGACTTCCCCGACCACCGTCGCCATCTCTCCCGCCCGCAGCTCGGAAATCCCCCGCGGGTTCAGCCGGTCTTCATAGCGAAACGGCAAGTAATGCAGCAGGTCGCCGACGGTGTGAATCCCCTTCGCGGCGAGAACTTCCCCAATGCGCGGACCAATGCCCTTCACATATTGGACGGGGGTAGAGAGTTCAAGCATGCGCTAGGATTCCGTGGCAGTGGCAAAAGAATGGTAGCAGGAGCGCACGGCGGCTGCTCTGGCGTCGGCGCAAAGAATCCATTGCGCACGAAAGCGTCTGAAAGGGAGAACGATCGTAACTTGCGCAGCCTTCAGAATCCTCCAAGAATCGCGTTATGCGAGCACACATCAAGCCTTGCTGGACTGTGGCAGTTTTGTTTCTCGGAGCCGCTGTGTGTGGCGCTCAAGTCGTCGAATCCAATCCAGGTGAGGCGAGCGTCGGACTAGCCCAGTCACTTCACCAGAAAGCAGAGGCGGGCGACAGTGGAGCGCAGTACGAACTAGGTCTCTACGCCAAACAAAGAGGAGACTATCAAGAAGCATTTAACTGGTTCCAGCTCGCGGCAAAACAGGGATTGAACGGAGCTCAGGTAGACTTGGCATACTTATACGTCACAGGGTTTGGCACCGCAAAAGACCTGGAGCAAGCGGTGCATTGGTACGGCTTAGCTGCCGCCCAGGGCAATCCCAATGGCGAATATAGCCTCGGGATATGCTACCTGCACGGCGAGGGCATCGCGCAGAATTCGGAGCTTGCCAGAAAATGGATCTCTTTAGCGTTCCGCCACGGCGATGGTGCGCGATCGCTAAATGCGACTGGACTGACCTACGAAATTGGTCCTGACAGAGACTTAGGGGAAGCACTGAAGTGGTACGAGAAAGCAGCCGAGATGGGGTACAGTGAGGCTCAATTCAACGTGTGCCGGTTGACCGCCCAAGGTCTCGTTTCTCCCGCTGATTACAAAGCCTCAACAGACTGGTGCTCAACGCTCGCTGAACGCGGCGACCCGTGGGGTGAGTACGGTCTCGCGCGAATGTTTGTAGCAGGCGTCGGAATGCAGCCTGACCTCAAGAAGGCAGCTGAGTGGTATAAGAAATCAGCCGAACAGGGAAATCCTGCCGCTCAGTTTGAGTTGGCCGCGCTGTACTCTCAAGGCAAGGGAGTTCAGAAGAATCTGCCCGAAGCCTACAAATGGGCAACGATCGCGGGTGCAAAAAAGCATCCAGAGGCCCGCGACTTTATGGAGAGCCTGACTGCCCAGATGACCAAGACGCAGATATCTTCGGCTCAGTCTCTCGCGCTAAAGTGGACGCAGGAACACCCGCTCGATCCGGAGAGCAGCCAGACTCTCGATCACATCGTTTACGACATGCCATAGGTTCGGATTCGAAGCACTGGTCCACCCTCGCAAACGAGGAAGAACCCGGATAAATAGGGAGGCATCCTCGGACGCCCTCTGTGGTGTCTAAACTATCGGTGCTCTACAATTTTCTCCAGGCTTTGCTGGCGATCATCCTGGGCAACGTCGTGTACTTTGCCCTGATCCCCTCTCTGCCTCCAGCCGCGCACCATCACCCCATGCACCTCGACCTGGGCATGATTCTGGATTTCTGGTTCTGCCTGGTAGCCTACGGCCTGATCCGCACCGCGAGAAAGTGGCGCTAGCCGTCGCCGATAATTCAACGCATTTCCGAGTAGACCTTTGAGGCTTGAGGTCTGAAGCGCGCAACCTCGAAGCTCGAAACTCATAGCTCGCCGCTCGCGGTTACTTTGGGCACTTCGGTAACCCCATCCCCAGTCGTACACTTTCTCTCGACATGCCGAAACTCGCGGTCCTTTATGAGGCGGGCCAGGCGGTGCTCTCCACCTTTGACTTGGACGAGGTGTTGCAGCGCATCCTGGCGATTGCCCGCGACTATTTTCACCTGCGGAACGTGGCCATCCTGTTGCTCGACAAGGATGCCCAGCAGTTGTACGTCCGTTCGCAGATCGGCTGGGATGCGGGCAAGGACAAGATTCGTCTGGGCTATCACGACGGCATCACCGGTGCTTCGGTTCTAAAGCAACGCCCCGTCTATGCTCCCGACGTGACCAAAGACTCGCGCTACATTTGCTCCGCGCAATCAACCAGCTCCGAGCTGGCGATTCCGCTCATGGTTGGCGATGAAGTCGTCGGCGTGCTCGACTGCCAAAGCGACTGCCTCGACCACTTCGATCATGAAACCATCAAGCTGCTGACTCTGTTCTCCACGCAAGCTTCCATCGCGCTGCAGAATGCGCGCTTGTACTCGCTGGAACGCCAGCGCGCCCGGCAACTGGAGGCGATCAACACCATCGCGCAGCAAAGCACCGCCGTCATGGATCTGGAGGAACTGCTGGCCCGGGTCTGCTGCGTAATCCAGAAAGCCTTTGAGGTCTCGCACGTTTCGCTGCTCTTACGCGAGGAGGGCGACCTGGTGATGCGCGCCCATCATGGCACGCTCACTCCCTGCATTCCGCCCGGGGATCGTTTCCCCGCGGGCCGCGAGCCCTGGTCGAGCGTGATCGCCACCAGCGGCACCGTCATCGAGAAGGACCTCAGCGTCACTCCTGAGCGCCAACGGCTTTTCCAGGAGTCCGCGTCGCGCATGAGCATTCCGCTCATTTCCTTCGGCCAGACTCTCGGCGTGCTCACACTGCATAGCTCGCAGCCCAACGCATTCCGCGACAGCGAACTGCCGTCACTCGAGTCGGTCGCCGACATTTGCGCCAACTCCATTCAGAACGCCCACTACGTCGAGCGTGTCAAACAACTGGCCTACCTGGACGGCCTGACCGGCATCTTTAATCGCCGTTTTTTCGAGCTCCGCATCATGGAGGAAATCGAGCGCGCCCGCCGCTACGGCACCGGCATGGCGGTAATCATGGCCGACATTGACGGGTTCAAGCGGCTGAACGACGAATTCGGCCACCTGCTGGGAGATGAAGTCCTCCGACAGGTCTCCTCGCTGTTCCATCAGCAGTTGCGCAAGATTGATGTGGTCTGCCGCTTCGGAGGAGAGGAATTCGCCGTCCTGCTGACTCAGACCGGTGTCCGTCCGGCCGTCACCATCGCCGAGAAACTGCGCCGGTTAGTAGAGGGTTTTCAATTTCCGGGTGTGCCCCGGACAGTCACCATCAGCGCCGGAGTCGCGGCGTTCCCCGATCATGGCAAAACCCGGGATGAATTGATCCGCGCCGCCGACAACGGCCTCTACGCCGCCAAACAGGCCGGGCGCAACCGCGTCTGCCTCGCCACTCAATCTCAAGCCACCGCCAGCGGCCGCTAGCCGTTAGTTGTATAGCTCGGAACGCGAGACTCTCCACTTTCCGGCGTCATCCTGAACGGAGCCGCTTTTCAGGCGGAGTGAAGAGCCTGCCCTGAGCAAAGTCGAAGGGATCTCGCGCGCAGAACGGGAGTAGGTCCTACGAAACAAGCTAGATGTCGAATGAATGCCCGCGCAATTCCGTGCGCATCCTGTCCATCTTCATCTTCAGCCTGTCTTGGTCCCGCTTGAGTTGATTCTGCTGCGCCTGCGACTGATTCTTGAGCTTCTCGACATCCTGCCGCATCTTCTTCTGCTGGTCGCAAAGATTCTTCTGCAGCTCCTCGCGGACATCCTGACTGAGGTCCTTACGAAGCTCCCGAACCGATGTCTGGGCATCCTCGACGGCCAGTTCCATCTGCGGCTGCAGCTTGGCGACTTCCTCTCCCAACTCGCTGAGTTCATCCGCAGCCTCAGCATCGATCACCGGACCATCCAGGCTCTCTTCTTCCAGAAGCTCGCCGGATTCCTTGCGCTCGGGCAGAGTCAGGTTGATGTTCTGCTCCTTTTTCTCCCGCATCACGCCGATGCTGACCGACCCGCCATTGCGCGATCGTACCGCATGCGTGAAGTCGCTGGTGTCATGCACTGCCTGGTCGTTGACCTTCACGATCACGTCCCCGGCGCGCAATCCCGCCTTCTCGGCCGTGCTGCCTTTCTCCACCGACCGCACCAGCACGCCGTTCCCGTTCTTCACTCCGAAAAACTCTCCCAGCTGCGGAGTAATATTCTCCACCATCAGACCGCTGCGTTCCGACCGCGTCGTTACCACCCATTCGAAGTTGGGCATCTCGATATCCGGAATATGAATATCCGGAATTTTCACATGGATATCGCCCGGATGCAGACCGCGGGCAAACTCGTTGTGCTTGTCGGCCAGTTGCACCTTCACCGTCATCGGCGCGCCGTCCCGGCTCAGGCCGAAGCTCACCACGCGCCCCGGCGGCATTTCATGGATCATCCTTCTCAACTGCGCTCCACTCTCAATCGACGTGCCATTCATGGTAAGGATGACGTCGTGCTCCTTGATCCCCGCCTTGCCCGCCGGAGCATCCTGATCAACCATCGTGACCTCGACCCCTTTTTCCTCTTTCAGCTTGAGCGCGCTCAAGCGTTCGGTAGTAATGTCCGAGATGTCGACGCCCAGATAGGAACTCGTGCCCGTGTCTTCGCTGGCAAACACCCAGGACTGCGCCGGCGAATCCGGTCCCGCCCATTTTTGTGCCGCGTGCGAAAAGGTGAGAAGCAGTGGCAAAATCGCAATGCTGGTCATAACGTATCTGCGCATGGTCATCTCCCTCGATTGAACACGTTGCATTGAATTGCTGATTGCTGACTGATGATTCTTGATCGACCAATCAACAATTCTTCCTACTTGGCGCGCCTGAAGCAGATGTCCCCACTCGAAGTCCGCACCTTCAGCGTCGGCCCGCCGCCGTTCAGCTGGCCTTCGGCCGTCAACGTCTTCGGTCCCCACTGGCCGCCTTCGCTGGTGATGTGAATATCGGGGAACTCCGATGTAATGCGGTGCCCGCTGCCCATATCCACGCTGGCCCGCACGTTGACCGCTACATCGGATGCCAGGTAGACGGTAATATCGCCCGCGCCCGTTTCCAGATCGGAATCATTGCGCTCGGCGCCGGTCTTCACCAGCTTCACCGTGATTCCGCCCGCGCTGGTTTCCGCTTTCGCCGAGGGCACGCCGAACAGCTCAATGCTGCCGCCGCCCGTCTCCGCGTGCACGTGTCCCGTGCCCGAAGTCAGCCGGATGCTTCCTCCACCGGTGTCAATCTCCGCCGGACCGCCAACATCCTTCAGATCCACACTGCCGCCGCCGGTCGACACCTTCAGCTTCCCGTTGCACTGCCGCACTTCCACGCTGCCGCCGCCGGTTTCAATGATCGCGCCCTGTGCTCCGGCCTTGATCTCGACACTTCCTCCGCCGGTCTCGGCCACGACTTCGCCGTTTGCGTGCCGCACTTCGATCGAACCGCCCCCGGTGTGCAGTCCGAGATCGCCGCTGACCGTCCCCACATCGATCGAACCGCCTCCGGTCTCGGCATTCACTCCGCCACCAATATCATCCAGCCGCATGGTGCCGCCGCCGCTCTCCGCTTCCAGACGGCCCGCGAGGCCCGTAGCATCAACGTTCCCGCCCTCGGTCTCCAGCTTCACCAGCGTCATCTCGCGAGGAACCTTCACGGAAAACTCTCCCGAAAAATGCCGCGGACGTTTTCCTCCCTGCCAATCCCCCACAATCCAGGCCGTCTCGCCCTTCACATAAGCCGTGATCTTGTACTGCTCAAACTGCCGGCGCGCATCCTGCTCGGAAGAATTGCCGAAATGCGTATGAACCACATAACTGATGCTCTGCTCCTGCCCGCCGCGCACCACCACGGTCCCCATATCAACTTTGATTCTCAAGTTCTTCACCGCCGCCAGCGACCCGGTGATCTCCTGCCCCCAGGCGCCGCCTTCGCGCAATACCTGTGCTTCCTGCGCCAGCACAAATGGCGCAGCCAGGGCCAGCATCCAGGCGAGCCCGACAATCTGTAGCAACCGTTTCAAAATATCCACCTCATTTCTCGCCGCCAATCGGCGAATGCTTTTAGTAGCGCCGGCGTCCCGCCGGCTGTCGCGGGGGCGTCTCGCCCCAGCATGCGAAGGCAACTCCTGCCCTCGCCGCTTCTTAATCAGCCCCTAATCAATCTCCGGCAACTGCGCCAGCATGGTCCGCGCCTGCGACTTGATGTACTGGCTCGAATCCTTCGCCGCCAGCGCCATCAGCACGCCACGCACGCTGCCGTCCGCCTTCACCGGCTCAATCAGCCGCAGCGCTTCAATCCGCACGCCGGAATTCCCATCGCTTACCAGCGCCCGCAGCACGGCGTCGCGCACGTTGGTATCGTTCTTCACATAGTTGCCCAGCGCATCCAGCGACTTCAACCGCACGCCCGGATTCGTATCATTCTGCAGTGCATACATCAGCGCGTCGCGCACCTGCAAGTCGCCGCTGCGCTGCGCCAGCAGATCGACCGAATCCACCCGCACCCCCGAGTTGTAGTTGTTGCGCGCCGCGAACAGCAGCAGTTGCTGGATCTTCTGATCGTTCAGCGGCCCCTGCGCTTCCTGCGTAGAAACCGTGTTGTACTTGATGCTGACCTGATTCGTGTTCGGATCCTGCACGATGGAACTGATCCCGGCGATCGAAGCGTCGTTCGGAACCGTCGGAGGACCTGGGCGCGAGCCCCCGTCCGCAATAATGGGGGGCGTGATCTCGTGCATGGTCAGAAGTCCGCCCGCAAATCCAAAAATCAGAATCGCCGCGGCCAGCGCCGGAGAAAACTTCATCTGCAGCAGCCAGTTCGCCGGATCAAACGCCAGCCGGCTGAAGAAGCTGCCCTGCTTCACCGTCTCCAGCCCTTCCTGCAGCCGCATGCGCGAAGCCGCGAGCAGATTGGGCGACGGATCGCCGAGCAGCGGATCGCCCGCGCACCCTTGCTCCAGCAGCGCGTGAAACTCCTGCTCCGCCTTCAGTTCCGCCGCGCAGTCCGCGCAGCGCGCCACATGCTGCTCCAGTTCATGCCGAGCATCATCCGCCAGCTCGCCATAAACCGACAGCGCAATATTTTCCCGAACCCATTCACATTTCATCGTTGCCACCTTCGAGTCCTGAGCTCCGAGTCCTGAGCTGCGAGCCGATCGTGACTCACAGCTCAAGACTCGCGACTCGGAACTGATTCACCGCATATCCGCCAACGCCCCCCGCAACTTCTGTGTCGCCCGAAACAAAGTATTCTTCGCCGTCTCTTCCGTCGTCTTCAAAATCTCTCCCACAGTCCGTAGCTTCAGCCCGTGGTAATGCTTCAACTCAAACACCATGCGCTCCCGCGGAGTCAGTTTCTCCAGCGCCCCCGCAATCCGCGCACCCAACTGCCGGCGCAACAAATCCCGCTCCGGATTCGCTCCCGCCCGCACATCCGGCACCTGATCGAGCAGATCGTACTCCCCGCCCGAAGCGTCCTTCGCCACCGGCGCGTCCTCTTTCCGGACGTTCCTCTTCCGCAGATGATCGAGACACAAATTGGTCACGATCCGGTAAATCCAGGTGTAGAAGGAACACTCAAACCGGAAACTTCCGATGTTCTTGTAGGCTTTGAGGAAGGCGTCCTGGTAGACGTCCTGCGCGTCCTGCTCGGTCCCGGTCAGATGCAGAGCCAGCCGCAATACCGCCTGGTCGTAGTGCCGCACCAGTTCCTCGAAGGCGGCGCGATTGCCGCGCTGAGCCTCCCGGATAAGCATCGTGTCATCGATGCGCCGATCTTGCGTTTGACGATCTAGCCCAGCCATGCGGCCCCGCGCGGGGTCCTGGTTCCCGACGACGTTCCTGTCGAGGTTCCTGTCGACGCCCCTGTCGACTCTTGGTACTCTCTCACTCTTTGCCTTCGAGTGGGCCCGCCCGCCAACCGCAAGTTGTACGACCAGTACACCTGCCGGCATGTCTTATGTCCTCTACCGCCCGGCATTTGCCGTATCCGGGCGTGCACAGGAATAGACGGGTCGCCAGTGGAACCGTGAGCAGAAATTATAGGCC
>DATHQJ010000174.1:0-14486 GCA_035482825.1 Binatus sp. (SeqCode)
ATCCAAACGCTGGTACTGAAATTAAACACCTGCAGCTTGCCCGCGCCCGCCGCCGCCGCATGAATCGCCGGCCATCCCCCCGGCACCAGATGCAGAATTGTCACCAGCCCCACCAGCGTCCCGCCAACGTAAATCGCGGTCTGCACTACGTCGGTCCAGATCACCGCGGCCAGTCCGCCCTCAAACGTATAGATGACCGTCAATGCGGTAATAATCGCAATCGACGCAACTTCGCCCGTCCCCAGAGCGATCGACACCACAATCGACACCGCATACACGCGCACACCTTCTGCCGCCGCCCGCGTCAGCAAGAATAATCCCGCGGTCAGGGAACGCAGTCCGCTTCCAAAACGCCGTTCAATCAATTCGTAAGCCGTATAAAGATCGCCGCGAAAATAATGCGGCAGCAGCACAAGGCTGATCACCACTCGCCCCACCACGTATCCCATCACCACCTGCAGAAACGTGAGGTTGGTGTCATAGGCCAGCCCTGGAATACTGATGATGGTGAGGGTGCTGGTTTCCGCCGCCACAATCGACAGCGCAATCGCCCACCACGGAATATCCCGGCCCGCCAGAAAATAATCGCGCAGCGACCGCTGCTTCCGGCGGAAGCGCAGCCCGAACAGAGTGATCCCCGCCAGGTACAGCGCGATGATCGCGAAATCGATCTTGTTCAAACCCATGCGTAGTTCAACTCAGCTGAATCTTCTCTGTCATAAAAGTGATGCAATCGCAGCAGACTCCAATTATCGGAGCCCGCCCGCGTTTCCGCGAGTGAGACTCTATAGTCCCTGGTAGCCGATAGTCACAACCTGGCAACCGGCAACCGGCGACTGCTCTATGTTAGAAATAACCCGTGCCCTACTATCTCGGAATCGACGGAGGCGGGACCAAAACCACCTGCGCAGTGGGCGACGAATCACGACTTCTCGCCACCGCGACTGCAGGGCCAAGCAACATTGTCCGCGTCGGCGAGACCCGGGCCCGAGAGTCGCTGCAGCAGTCGGTGCGCCAAGCCTGCGCCGCCGCAGGCATTGCGCCCGCGCAAGTTTCGCACACCTGCGTCGGAGGGGCCGGGGCTGCACGTTCAGAATTGGCCGAGATCGTCCGCCATTCCCTGGCTGAGATTCTCCCCACTCCGATCGACGTTGTTGGCGACATGCAGATCGCCCTCGAGGCTGCCTTCGATGCCGGCCCAGGTGTGATTGTCAATGCCGGCACGGGATCGTTTGCCTACGGACGCGACCAGCAGGGAACTACGGTCCGCGCGGGAGGCTGGGGATTCGCCATCGGCGACGAAGGCTCCGCCCACTGGATCGGCCGCGCTGCCGTCAAAGCAGTTCTGCGCGCCGCCGATCCGCGCCCCGTCGATCTTTACCCGAGCGATCCAAAGTCCGTCGCTCGCCGCGAAGAAGCTCTCGCCAGCGACTCCCCGCAGCCCAACTCACTATCGGCAGCTCTCCAAAAAGCCTGGGGCGTCACCTCTCTCCCCGACCTGGCCCGCGCCGCCAACTCGATTCCTCCTCCCGACTTCGCCGCACTCTTTCCGGCCGTCGCCGCCAGTCAAGACGTTCTTGCCGTACAAGTTCTATCCAGCGCCGGCAGGGAACTCGCGCAAATCGCCGCCACTGTGGTCCATCGCCTTTTTCAAAAGAGTGAAACCGGTCCCGTCCCGGTGGCCATGACCGGAGGCGTCTTTCGTCATGCTCCGCTGACGAGTGGAGATTTCTACAATGAACTGCGCCGCCTCGATTCGCGCGTAGAAGTAAATCCGCAGTTCGTCGACCCCGTCGAGGGCGCGCTAAAAATGGCACGACGAGCCGCCGCGGCTCTAAGCATTTCGACAAGTGGTGTGGACACAGACTAAGGACGAATGTGGGACAGCCGCCATCGGCTGTCCGCCGGGCGCAGCCCGGCGGGTAGCAACGATAGCCTTGGCAATAACCTGGATGATTCCAGAAGAGCCCCAATCCGACGATCGTGTTTCATCACCGCGACCCGACTCGGCGCCAGCGACCGACGGCACCCACCCTCCGCCTGACACCCTCACCGCCGATCTCGCTCAGGCCCTACTGAAAGATCGCACACTGACTTCCGAGTCGATCGAACAAATCACCCGCAACGCCGCAGTCATGAAGTCGCGCAAGGTCCGGATCGCGATCGCCGGACATCCCCGCGCCCCGCGCCGCGTCGCCCTGCGCCTGATCCGCGAACTCTACACGTTTGATCTCATGCAGTTCTCGCTGCTCCCCGCAGTCGCCGCCGACCTGAAGCGCGTTTCCGACGAACTGCTCGTCTCCCGCATCGCCTCCATCACGCTGGGGGAGCGCATTGCGCTGGCGCGCCGTTCGTCCACCATGGTCGCCGCGGCTCTGCTGCTCGACAAAGAATCGCGCGTCTGGCAAACCGCGCTCGAGAATCCGCGCCTTACCGAAACCGCCATTGTCAAAGCTCTGCTGCGTCCAGCCGCGACGCCCGCTTTCGTCAAAGCAATTTGCCATCACGCCAAATGGTCCGTACGACTCGAAATTCGCACCGCCCTCTTGCGCAACGAATTCACGCCATTGGCGCGCGCCCTCGAATTCGCCCGCCGACTCCCGCCCGCGCAACTGCGCGACGTCCTGCACGCGTCTCGCCTGCCAGAAAAAGTGAAGGCCTACCTGAGGAAAAACTTGGAGAAGTAGGCTGAGCGCCGAACCCAGTTTGGGCATCCGCGATCAGGCGTTGATAGCGCGAGAACCGAGATTCCTCAGCCCCTCGCATGCGCTCGGGGGTCGGAATGACAAGAGTACGATTTCGCGCGGAGCAAATGGAAGGCCCCAGCAGCGGCGCCGAGGCGCGATTGGCGAACCACCAACCATCAACGACTGCCCCCCTACCGCCCACCCCCGATCTCCAAAATCGCCCCGGTCGTAAACGAAGCCGCCGAGGACAGCAGCCACAATACCCCCTCCGCGATTTCGTGCGGCGTCCCTGGCCTCGCCATCGGAATTGTTCCCATCAGTCGTTGCAGCCGGCCCGGCTCGCCATTCGCGGCGTGCAGTCCGGTGTCAACCAATCCCGGCGCCACGGCGTTTACGCGGATCCCCTCCGCTGCCACTTCTCGCGCCAGTCCGATCGTGAAACTGTCGATCGCGCCCTTCGACGCGGCATAATGCACCCACTCCCCCGCCGCTCCCGTGCGGGCTGCGATCGATGAAATGTTCACGATTGCCCCGCCGCTTCCGCCTCGCCGCGTCGACATGCGCCGCACTGCCTCGCGCGAGCACAGAATCGTCCCGGTCACATTCACGGCGAGCATGTGCGCAATCGCCGCGCTCGAAGCCTCTTCCACCCGCGCGAATCCGCCCGTGATCGCAGCGTTGTTCACCAGCGCCTTGATCGGGCCGAGTTCGCGCTCGGCGGTCTCAAACATCCGCATAATCTGCGCTTCGTTCGAGACGTCGCATTGAATCGCCACCGCCCGACCGCCTTCCGCAACAATTCCGTCGACAACGCTGCGCGCCTCAGCCTCGCTCGTGGAGTAATTCACCGCAACGGCGTACCCCCGCTCCCCCGCGAGCGTTGCGGTGGCCGCGCCAATCCCACGGCTCGCTCCGGTCACGATTAGAGTGCCCAGTTGATTTTTGTTGGTCATGGATATCACAGGGGCTGAAGCCCTCATTCGCCTGGATATTTTCGCGGCCCTGAAGGGCCGCTCTTCCACGGCGGCGCACGCGGCCGTTTCAGGAGCTGAGAGCTTCGACCTACGAGCTACGAGTTAAGAGCTATAAGAGTTGGAAACTCAGAGCTCAAAGCTCAGAACTCGAAGCTGAAAGCTGAAAGCTGAAAGCTAGAAGCTCTACCCCTTCACCGCCTCCCGCTTCCCATGCATCATTTCCACCACCGCCTCATACAGGCGCTTGCGCGCCTCGTGCCGCTCGGAGGCGCGCGTGATATACCGTACGTGCACCTCGATCCCCGCCCCCGTCGGAACCACATTGATCCCCGGTACTGCCGATAATGCCTTGACCCGGTAGCGCGCCGACGCCTCCTGCCACTCGGCTTCGGCGCTGCTGGCATTGGTCTTGGTCTCCTGCTCCACGAGTTTCTGGATGCCGTCAATAATCGGATACGGATCCTGTCCCGGCGGAATCAGCACCTGCAATTCATCCCACATCCATTGTCCTGAAGTCGTGAAGTTGAAGAAATGACCTTCGATGGCGAAGCTGTTCACGAACGAAACCCGCCGCCCCGTGGGATGCCCCAAGTCCGCCCAACTGCCGGTCTCCAGCAGAACCGTCTTCAGTAATCCGACTTCTACCACTTCTCCGCCCACGCCGTTGATCTCCACCCAATCGCCCACGCGAATTCCATTACGGCCCATGAGCACGAACCATCCAAAAAATGCGACGATGAAGTCTTTCATCGCCACTGTCAGCCCCGCGCCCGCCAGGCCGAGGACGGTAGTTGTCTGCGTAGGCATGCCAAGCACAATGAACAGAATCGCGATCGCCCCCACGACCTGTGCCGCAAATTTCACGACCGAGCGCAGCGTGTCGACCCGCTTGTTCTCTGCCGTCATGCCCGTGAAGAGGCGTTCGATCAGGCGGTCAGCGATATAAACCGCCACCAGCACCAACAGAATCAAGAGCAGCGACTCGATCAGGTGGTGCAGCGCCTCCCGCTCGCGAGTCTCGATGAGCGCGATCCAGCTGGAATAAGTCTCGGTAAGTTCCTGCTCGTCCTGCAGCCGCTTGCCCAGGTCGGCCAGATTCTTCTGATCGCGCGTGTACTGCTTCAGCGAATCGAGGGCTGATTTCGCGGAGGCTTTCGAGTCCTCCCGGCTGCCGGCGTTGCTGTTTTTCGCGAATCCCTTGGCTTGCTGCCTGGCAGCTTCGCGATTTTCCTTATCTTTCTCAACTTGTGCGGTCAGAGCTTCGTGCCGCTGGTTCAAACGGAGTTGCTTGGTCTTGCTTTCTTCCTCGGCACCCTGCAATTGAATTGTTTTCTCGCGCAGCGCCTGCCACGCGCGGAATACGTTCAGCAGCGTATGCGTCTGATAATTCTGCTCCAGCGGATTGGCCCCAGCTCCTACCGGCGCTTCCGCGCTATGCTCGCCCGCTTCATGCTCGGCCTGCAATCGCTTGATCTTCGACTGCGGATCGCCGCCCGCCTGCTCCAAATCCTCCGCCACGTCGTCCAGTTCATCCTGGTCCAGATCCATCTGCGCCTTGGCGACGTCGATCTGATCCTGCAGGTTGTCCTTCTGCGCTTCCGGGGCCGCCGCCAGCTTACGCGCCAGCTGCGTGATCCCTTCCTGATCCTCCTTTAGCGCCAGTTCCGCTTTATTTTTGCGATCCGAAATCTGCCGCGCCTCCGGTGAAAGCGGTGGAGGATTTTCTTCCGCCGTGCGCAGCGCATCGAAAAAAGCCAGATCGACCTCACGATCTCCGACTTTTTCCGCCTGGTGCGCCAGCGCTTGCTCTTCGGGAGTCCCCGCGATGGCCGCCATCCGCTTCGCCGTCTGCAGCGGACGCTGGTCCACCAGCGGACGGGGCGCGACTGGCGCCTTCCGTTCGAGCGTCTTCCCCGTCGGCGTCGCAGCCGCCTCTTCGTTCGGAGCCGGCAGCGCCCGTGTCCACACGATTCCCGCAATAGCCGCGGCCACCAGCAAAAGCAGCACAATCGCGGTAATCCACTGGCGAACTTTCATAAAAATCATTCCGCAGAGACAGCAGCTAGCTACGTCTCGCAACCGCGAGTACGAAAACGTCGTTCAGAAAGACTCGCTTCAGATCACTTTAACAAGAAACGCAGCCTTCACGCGACGGACAGGACCAAGTGATTCCTTGCCTGGTCATGGCGGCCTGAGCTAGGAAAACTCTGACTAGGCGATAAGCCGCTCCTCTGTGTATCCTCCGTGTCCTCTGTGGTCAGGTTTCTCTCCCACTCACCGCGGCCGCCCTTAGCGCCCGCGCACCATAGTAATCTGCACCGCGCAAATCCCCGCCCGTAGAATCACCCCAGGCTCGCATGTTCGAATCTCTACAATCGTTCTTCGCCGAAACGTGTCTGAACGAACCATGGAAGCCCGTCTCCCGCCCGGCCGTAGTGGCGTGGCTGGTTTTCTACATCGCCTTCCTTGCATACGCTTTCAATGCCCACGGCGGATATCTCTTCATCGACAGCGCCAACCTTGTCGTCCACGAAGGCGGACACAATTTGTTCGCATGGTTTGGCCCCACGCTCTGCCTCTGGGGAGGCACGATCCTGCAGTGGATGGTTCCATTTCTTCTGGCCGCGTATTTCTTCTCCCAGCGTCAGGTCGCCGGTTTCGTCTTCTGCCTGTTTTTCTTTTTCGAAAACTGGCTCTACACCGCAACTTACATGGCCGACGCCCGCGCCCAAATCCTTCCCCTGGTCACGACCGGCGATCCTGACTTCGTCGAGCATGATTTCTTCCGCATCTTCTCCAACCTCGGCGTCCTCGATCACGACACGCAGATCGCCGCCGTGGTGCGAGCCATGGGATGGCTCGGCATGATCGCCACCGTCGCCTGGCTGGCCAGTCGTACCCGAGTTAATCCCGCAGAGTAACCGGCCCATGGTCAGTGTCTTAGAACCCCCTGGCCGTTCGGACAGTGACTTCAGTACCTTAGTCCTGGTCACTTGATCCACTTATAATCCAACCAAGAATACAGAACTGCAGCGTTCTTCAGGAGAGGCTCGCGTGCGTATGAGTTGAGCCTGCGGAATCATTAGAGGGAGATCATCATAGACCCCGTGGATCCTGTTTTGGCATCGTCGATTTTCGTCTTCGGGCTGCTCTTCGGCAGCTTTCTGAATGTGTGCATCCATCGCCTGCCGCTGGGGCTGTCGGTGGTGACGCCGCGTTCGGCGTGCCCGGAGTGCAAGCAGCCGATCGCGTTCTACGACAATCTTCCGGTGTTGAGTTGGCTGATTCTGGGCGGGCGCTGCCGCCAGTGCAAGACTCCGATTTCGCCGCGCTACCTGCTGATTGAGCTGCTCACCGGGCTGTTGTTTCTGGGCTGCTACTGGCAGTTCGGGCTGACGCTTTCGACGCTGAAATATTGCACGCTGGCGTTTCTGCTGCTGGGGCTGATTTTCACCGATGCCGAAACCAAACTGCTCCCGGACAAGATGACGCTGCCGGGGCTGGCGCTGGGCGTGATCTTCAGCCTGCTGGTTCCGGTGGACGATTTGGCGTCTCGGTTTCTGCCGGGGATGCTGAATTTGCCGTTCAGCGGCGATATTTCGGCACGGCTGGTATCCCTGGTCGATTCATTGCTGGGAGCGGCTTTGGGTGCGTCTTTCATTTACGGTGCGGGAGCGATTTATTTGCGCTGGCGCGGCACCGAAGGCATGGGATTCGGAGACGTCAAGCTGATGGCGATGGTGGGCGCGTTTCTGGGTATGAAGTTGACCATCTTTACGCTTTTTACGGCGTCGCTGGCGGGATCATTTTTTGGGGTGACGACAGTGTTCGTGGTGTGGCTGAAACGCACGCACCGCTTCATGAAGCGCCTGGCGAATGCGCAGGCGGCGCGGCGGCGGGGATGGCAGTCGGCGCAGGTGGTCTTTCGGAATTATCAGATGCCGTTTGGAGTTTTTCTGGGAAGCATGGCGCTGATCGCGCTTTTCTTCGGCAATCAATTTCTGCACTGGTATGGAGGGCTGTGGTGAAGCTGATAGCCAACCCAATCTTGCTGCGCGCCGCGTTCGTGTTTTTCTGCGCCACGCTGGCGTTCTTGATGGGCCTGATCCTGATTCGCGCGCTGCGCAAGAGCATTGCGGAAGATCGCGATTTTTCGGCCAATCCGACGCCCACACTGGAGACTCTGCCGCTGCATTTGTACAACACGGTGATCCAGCAACTCAAGCAACAGAAACACGAACTGCAGGTGCAATCGAAGGCGGAACAGCAGCGGGCCCGCATCAGCGACAATTTCAGCCATGCCGTGCTTTCGAATCTTTCCTGCGGGGTGCTGGTGTTTGGGACCAACGGGCTGGTGAAGACGGCGAATCCTTCGGCGAAGGCGATCCTGGGTTTCGTTACCGCGACCGGCATGGGAGCGGACGACATTTTCCGGGGAGCGGTGGTGAGTCCGCGGAATCCAGCAGGAGCGGAGGTCGCTGGGGATGAAGCTGGCGACGAACCGGTCTGCGTGGCCGACGAGATCGGCTCGGTGTTGCGGGGAGACAGCAAGCGGCGGGAAGTGGAAGCGGAATACGAGACCCCGGCGGGAGAGAAGCGGTTCATCGCGGTCACGATTTCTCCGGTGCCGGAGCCGGAAGGCAGCCTGCTGGGCGTGGCCTGCCTGATCAACGATCTGAGCGAACTGGAACGCATTCGCCGCCAGCAGGAACTGCATGGCGAGATTTCCGCCGAGATGGCGCTGCAGCTGCGCACTTCGCTGGCTACGATTTCCGGCTACGCGCAGCAGCTCGCCAATAGCCGCGATCCCGAACTGGCGGTGCAACTGGCGGGCGACATTGCGCACGAGGCGGCACAACTGGATCGCAGTATTGGAGGATTTTTGACGACCAAGGGCGCCGCGCAGGGAGCGGCGGCCGGCACTTCGGTGGATTGACCTGAAAGTGGATTGACCTGAAAGCGAACAGACACAAAGCGTAAGGGAAAAGGTGGGAATCATGAAACATATCGCGTGCAGTGGAATTGGAATCGTGCTGCTTCTCGGCGTGGCCGGCCTTCCAGCCAGCGCCCAGAATCAGACTCCGTCGACCTCGCAGAATTCTTCCTCGGGCTCTTCTTCAGGCTCAACCTCGGGCTCATCCCTGGGCGACTACGCGCGCCAGGTCCGCAAGGATCCGGGAGCCGTGTCGAAACCGAAAGTGTTCGACAACGACAATCTGCCCCGGGAGGACAAGCTCTCGATCGTGGGCCAGACGCCGGCCACCGTGTCGGAGAATACCACGGCCAAGACAGTCGATTCCGACGGCGCGGCCGCGGCCGCGGGCGAAGCCAAAGCCGGCGACGCCAAGCCTGCGGACGACAAGACTGGCACTGAAGCCAAGGCTGCCACCCCGGAGAAAGCTCCGTTGACTGCTGCCGCCAAGAGTCCTGCCGACCCGGCGAACCAGGAGGCTGCCGCCAAGCAATGGGGCGACAAACTCAACTCGCAAAAAGAACAGATCGATTTGCTGACCCGCGAACTCGACGTGCTGCAGCGCGAATACCAGATTCGCGCCGCCGCCATGTACGCCGATGCCGGCAACCGCATGCGCAACTCCGCCGATTGG
The DNA here is from genome assembly GCA_035482825.1 of Binatus sp. (SeqCode). Taxonomy (GTDB): domain Bacteria; phylum Acidobacteriota; class Terriglobia; order Terriglobales; family Acidobacteriaceae; genus Sulfotelmatobacter. The sequence goes on from DATHQJ010000174.1 coordinate 9,268, forward strand.
GACAAGCAGGACGCCCAGTATAAGCAGCAGATTGCCGACAAACAGAAAGCGCTCGACGACGCCAAGCAGAAACTCGAGGATACTCAGGAAGAGGCGCGCAAGGCTGGAGCACCCGCTGCGGTTCGCGAGCCCTAGGCCGGTTACGTGGTTAGCCGTAGCGAAATTGAAGCGCCGGAGGCGGGCTCCGGCGCTTTTTTTTGCGGCGAATCTTTTGGTTGCCGGCCTGACGCCGGCGCTGCTTTCTCATCGCGCTAAGTTTTTGCAGCGGTCTTACGCAGGCGGAGAATCTGTTTTACGTGATGCAGGCCGTGCACCAGGTGGAACTTCCTCCATTGGGCTGCCGTGAGCGGGCCCAGAACCGGATGGTCCAGGAGTTTGCGGCGCGCCCCAAACTTTTCTTCGCAGAGCGCTATGATGTCAGCCATCTCCGAAATCTTGGCGCCAATTTCTCCCACCACCTTCTCCGGCTCCAGTCCACGCGGACGCACCACTGCAGGAGATTCCCGGCCGGAAGGAAAGTAGCCTAATCCCAACACCACCAGCGTCCGGCGGCGCTGCGCCCAGCTTTGCGTCGTGGCCAGCGGCTTGCCGGCTTCGGTCACGCGCTGAAATCCTTTGGTGGTTCCCGTGTAGGTCAAATACAAATGCTCCACGATTTCGCTGGCACACCACTTTCCCGGCGGGTGCGCGCGCAACTGCTCGGGCGATAATCCCGCCACCGCCGACGCGATCGCATCCTGCAGACGATGAAGACCAGGGTCCACGCGGGTTACTTACCTTTTTCGAGCTTTCGGTTAGAATGTTGCACAACCACCAAAACTCATCCACGTTATCACAGGAAGGATATTCATGAAGACGGCCAGCCTCGCCCCTACGGAGCACTCCGCCAGAGCAGCGGAAATACCGGGATTCAGCAGTCGGAATGAGCGCGGTCGGACCGGCATGAAGCGTGCGTCTGCCGCTTGCCCAGTCGCCCTCGCGATGCTGCTGCTGCTGGCTCTGCTCGCCGCTTGCTCGTCGGATTCCGACAAAACGGCCGAGACCAAGCCCGAAGCGAAAGGCCCCGAGCTCATCACGGCACGTTCTGCCTTCCAGAAACTTTATGTCGCGGCGCGGAGTTGGAACCCGGACGCGAAACCTTTCCGGCTTGAGTCCACCGCAACCAGCGACGGCAAAGGGCAGGATGGCAAGTGGGCGGTCTGGCGCGGTGGATTCGCATCGCCGGCGCGGCGCGTGGTGAAGAGCTACACCTGGTCGGGCAGCGCGGCGGATGGGGCCGCCTCACCTGGAGTGAATCCTGGAATCGAAGACAGTTATAGTCCGACGAACTCGTCGATGCAGGTGTTCGACATGGCCTTCCTGAAGATCGATTCCGACCAGGCGTTCGCCACGGCGCAGAAGCACGGCGGCGACAAGATTCTGGAGGGTGCCCCCGATACACCGGTCATCTACGTTTGCGACTGGAATCACAATACCAGCGAGTTGACCTGGCACGTCATTTACGGCGCGGTGCGGGAGGGCGCCAAGCTGACGGTTGCGGTCAACGCGTCCACCGGCGCATTCATCCGGGTGGAGAAGTAGTTCGTGTGTTAGAGCTTTTACCGCTGGAGTTCTGCCGCTTCGGTTTTTGCCACTGTGTCGTTATGGAAGGAAGACCGGGTCCGAAGGGAATTCGTCTTAGCGAGTCCCGCCTTCTTTGTTGATCTGGGCTTCGATTTGCGAAAAAAAGCGGTGTAGGGCTTCGGCCGAAGTGATGGCGCGCTGCAGGGCTCTACGTTCGCCGAAGGCCACAATGTCCTGCGCAGAATACTGGAGACGAACCCGGTCGGCGGCGCAGTGGGCGCTCAATAATTCGACGCTGGCGGCGGCGAGATCGGCTTTAAGGCGGGCAATATCAATCTGTTTCTTTGTTCCTGGTGCCATCTACAGCTCCTTCGTTGGTTTTGATCGGGGGCAAAACGCAGGTGGGTCCCGGGAACCGTACTTGGGAGGACTGCCACATTCGCGGTTCCGGCGGGACCCACCCTGCGAGGTCGTTCCTGCTTACTGATTACATAGAGTATACATCGTTACTATTACGTTGTGCAAGCAACTAATTCGCTTTAGTAGGCCGATTTTATACTTATTGGAGGAGCAGTGCCCCGGCATCCCGACCCTGATCTGGAACAGCGAATTCTCGGCGCGGCCTCGCGGTTGTGGGCGCGCGGAGGTGAAAAGGCGCTCACCATGCGCGCCGTGGCCAAGGCTGCGGGCACCACCACGCCCACGGTCTACGAGCGCTACCGCGACCGCGACGACATTCTGCGCTCGCTGCGCATGGAAACCCGCCGCGAATTGTTTGCCGCGCTGGCCCGCACCCGCACCCTGCGCGAAGCCGTCCAGACCCAGTTGGAATTCGCTCTCCAGCACAGTCACGCCTACGAAGTGCTGTTTGACGGAGTGGCCAAGCCGCCTTCCCTGCATGAGCCGTGGCCGTCGTTCAAACTGATGCGGGAGCGCGTGGCCAAACGGCTGGGAGGAAGTCCGCGGCAGCATACCCGGCTCATGCTGGCGGTGTGGTCGCTGATGCATGGAACCGCCATGCTCATCATCCGGGGTGGCTTCGAGGGCGAACTGCGAGTGCAGACGGTGCATGCGTGTCTGGACGCATTCGACGGTATCCTCGACTCGGCGGCGCGATCGAAGAACTTTGAGCATTCCGGGCCGAAGTGGCCGCGCACCCTGATTCTGGGAGAGGGCAAGCAGAGCAGAGTGGGAAATGGCGACGGAGGCGGTCAGAAATCGAAAGCGAAAAAACTGCGCCAGCGCACTCGGCCGTAGGTTCTTGTCGGCTCACCCGCAAGACGCAGGTGCTCAGGGGGTGGCCTTGGCATTGGCGGCGGGAGCTTTCAACCGTTGAATTGCCTTCTGGGCTTGTTCCGCCTGCGGGCCGCTGGGCAGGATCTTCAAGTAGCTTTCGTATTCCTTGAGGGCTTCGTTAGGCTGATCCATTTTTTCCAGGCACAACGCCAGACGGAATGTGGCAACCGCGTCATTCTCTTTGTAGAGTAGCGCCTCACGGTAGCGGTCAGCGGCGGCGCGATAGTTCTTGCGCTCCTTGAAGTAGTAGTCGCCCACCTCAATATCCTTGGCTGCCTTGTGCGGATTCCAGGGATGCACCTGGCCGGCGTCGTTGCCGCCTTCCACATCCATGAGAGCCTCGGAGCTTTGCGGGTGCGCTTTGTCGTCGCCCGCAGGAGGACTTAAGTCGATGGGAGAATCTTTGCTCGAACTCTCGCCGGGCCCGTTGTCGAGGTCGGCGGCATTGACCCGATCGGATCGTGGGGGCGCGAGACTCGGGGTACGCACGGGAGGCTTGGATGGAGTATTCGGAGTCTGGGAGTCTGAGGGGGCGGAGTTCTGCGCCCAGGCTCCCAGGGTGCAGGTGAGCAACGAAATCAGAAGCAATCTGCGCATACGACTATTTTACCGCTATTGATTTTTCGTTCAATCAAGCATGGTCGAATCAAGCATGGGTCAATCGGGCGGTTGATCAAGCATGGGTCGCCCGGAATGCGGCCAGGCACTTGCGCGCGGTTTCGAACTCGGAGAACCGGCTGCCCTCTTGTTCGACGAGATAATACTCAACTCCGCCGACCGATTCGGCGGCCTGGAAAATACCTTTCCAGTCCGCCACGCCTTCTCCGAACAGCACCTTGTAGGCCTTGGCCGGGTCGCGCGACCAGTCTTTACAATGGATGGACCGAATGCGCCCCGGGTTGGCTCGGATCCACGCGACTGGGTCGGCGCCGCCTTCCAGGCAGGTTCCCACATCCAACTGCAACATAATCGAAGGCCTGGTGTTTTTGGCGAGGATGTCCATGGGGCGCTGGCCGCCCAGGGGCGCCCATTCGGCCTGATGATTGTGGTAGCCGGCCTTGAGACCGGCGGGTTCCAGGGTCTCGGCGGCGGAGTTCAGTTTGTCTGCAACCGCCTTCCAGGCATCAAGCCCGGTTTTCGGGTCAATCCAGGCCAGCACCACATACCTGCAGCCGAGAATCAGGTTCAGGTCGCGCACCCGAGTGAGATTCTTCGGGTCGAGATAATCCGCATCGTTGTGGGTGGAGTAGCAGCGGATGCCGAGATCATCCAGCAGCTTGCGCATCTGCTTGGCTTGGGTCTCGGTCCACTCGAAATACGGGGCGTAGAACTCGACTGCCTGATATCCCATTTGGGCGACCGCGCGCACCGTGCCTTCGGGATCGGCCTTCAGGGCGTCGCGGACGGAGTAGAGTTCCAGTCCAACCGGAATCGAGCCTGACGCCGCAGCCAATGCCGCGCCGCGCAAGGCCCAGGGCAACATGGCGGACATCGCCAGGAACGAGCGCCGCGAAAGAGTTGTGGAAGACATGGCTGCAATCCTACTCAACCCCGGGCCAGAGGCCAAGAGTTAAGAAACCAGCCAGGGAACCAGCACTTACCGCTCACAGTAAATTCCTGGCGCCGATGGTACAATTCAACGTTTCAGGAGGAAGCATCCACCATGAAGCGATTCGCCGTGGCAGCCCTGATATTGTTGATCGTCGCGGTGCCGTCGTTCGCCAAGACGCACAACGAGATGTATTCCATTCCATGCGGCACATTGTGGACCGGGGTGAAGGATACTCTCCGAAATTCCGGCAAGTACGGGGTTATGTCGATGGAGAACACCGAGATGACCGCGTCGTACTCGATAGGGATTGGCGCAATTGGCCAGAAGCGCGTCAACTCGGTCGCGCTGAATTCAAAGGGCGATGGCTGCGAGATGGTAATCCAGTCTGGCTTTAGTGGATTGGGGAACGACGACGCCGGCGATTTCAAGAAGCGCGTGGATGCGTCCCTGGCCAAGCTGAAATCGTCCCCTCCGCCTCCGGCCACGCCCGCGAAACCGGACGACACCCCGAAATAACGCGTTTCCCCCCTACCGTCGTCGTCGATAAGTCGGGAACAAATCGATTCCGTCGTCTCCGCACACTCTTCCGAATACTTCCTCACTGCTGTCCATGCGACATCTGGCCGTAGGCTGGATATTGGCTTGAAAGTGACTGGAAGTCCCAAACAAAAAAAGCAGGCCGCTCAGGGGGAGGCTTGAGCGGCCTGTTGGCGAAGTCCTCCGGGGAGGAGGGTAAAGTTGAGGTGTTTGCGCGGCGTCTGAGCCGCGCGCCGAAATCCTGAGCGAAGCGAAGGATCTCCAAAGAGAA
>DATHQJ010000175.1:0-10332 GCA_035482825.1 Binatus sp. (SeqCode)
TGATCCAGCAGTTGCTCGCAGAGAGTGGGCTGCTCGCGCTGCTTGGAGGAGGCCTTGGAATAGTTATCTCATTTGCGGGGATCGAACTATTTCGCAACCTCGCCGGCGAGTTTCCGAATTCCGGAGAAATCCGCGTAGATGGCCCGGTGCTGCTATTTACGCTCGGCGTTTCCATGCTTACGGCGTTCCTCTTCGGATTGGCGCCGGCGATTCAGGCCTCCCGTCCCGATCTAAACCTTGCTCTCCGCGAAGGCGAGGGTAGGACTTCAACTGCCTCGCACGGATTGGTACGCCATTCGTTGGCCGTGTCGGAAGTGGCTCTTGCCATGGTGCTGCTGGTAGGTGCTGGCCTCATGATCAACACCATGCTGCGCCTGCACCGGATCGACCCCGGTTTCGATCCGAAAAATGTCACCACCATGTCCATCCAGCTTCCAGAAGGGGGGAAATATTTGGTGAGAGTGCCCGGGGGCGACATGGAAAAACCACTGCCGCTACTCACGGCGTTTTGTCAGAGAGCGCTCGAGAGAGCCACCACTTTGCCAGGAGTCGAATCGGCGGGACTAATCAGCGGCGCGCCCAACGAGGAGCTTACCTTTTCGGTGCTTGGTCATCCAGCGCCAACGCCGGACAGAAGGCCCTTGGCGATACGTTCCATCGTGAGTGCCAGCCTCTTCCGCACCCTGAAGATTCCGCTCAGAAGGGGACGCTATCTGGAAGAACGTGACACGCAAAGCGCTCCCTGGGCCGTCGTCGTCAACGAGGCCTTCGTGCGCCGTTATTTCCCGAACGAAGATCCGATCGGTCAGCAACTGCTGCTGCGCTATGACCCTTACCCCGTAGAGGAGGACCGGCCCCGCCAGATCGTTGGTATTGTAGGCGACGTAAGACATTTCGGCCCAGGGCAACCGGTGCCGCCGTTCGTTTATGTCTCATTTCTTCAGCAGCCGACAATCTTTCCCGGCGGCGCGGTGGCGCCTCTGCTTAGTCCGACAATCATGCTGCGAACCGCGCCGGGCTTGACGAATCAGGTGGCAGGGCTGGCTACCGCCGGGAAAAAAATAGTAGCAGATCTGGATCCTGATCTACCGGTCACGGATGTCAGGACCATGGACCAGGTCTTGGCGGAGTCCATGGGACATACGCGGTTTTATATGAACCTGTTCGGGATTTTTGCGGGCATCGCCGTTCTGCTGGCGGTGATCGGGATTTATGGAGTGATGTCGTATTTCGTCAGCGAACGCACACACGAGATCGGCATCCGGGTTGCCTTGGGAGCTTTTCCCTCCGACGTAATCCGACTCGTCGGCGGACTGGGACTGAAGCTCACGCTGATTGGTGTCGCTGTTGGAATCGGCCTGGCGATTGGGCTGACGCGATTAATCGCGGGGTTCCTGGTGGGCGTTAAACCGATCGACCCCGTGACTTATGCAGTGGTTGCCATGGCTTTGGTCAGTGTCGCACTGCTGGCTTGTTACATCCCGGCGCGCCGTGCCTCGAAAGTCGATCCTATGGTGGCGTTGCGCTACGAGTGAGAAGAAAATGAATGGAGTCATTCAAGACGTTCGTTACGCGCTGCGGCAGTTGCGCAGGAACCCTGGGTTCACAGTCGTGGCCGTGCTCACTTTGACGCTCGGGATCGGCGCGAACACGGGGATCTTCAGCGTCGTGCAAGCCGTAGTGCTGGCGCCTCTGCGTTTCTTCGAGCCGGATCGACTGGTCATGATCTGGGAAAACAATCCGCGCTTTCCGCGCGTCTGGGATTCATACCCAAACTTTCAGGACTGGCAACGCAACGCTCGCTCATTTCAGCGCATGGCCGCGTTCAGGCAGCAGGGAGTTGACCTGACTTTTCCCGGCACGGCTTCGCACCTTAATTCCAGTCAAATCTCGTTGGGATTTTTCAGCACGCTGGGAGTGGAACTGGCATTGGGCCGCGAATTCAGCCCGCAGGAAGATCAGCACGGCGGAGCACCGGCGGTTGTGATTAGCCATCGTCTGTGGCGGGAGCGGTTCGCCGGCACTCATGAAGTCTTGGGCAGGACCGTCACTGTGGACGGACTGAATTACGCGATCGTTGGAGTCGCCCCGCCCGAATTTCGTCTCGAAGAGGAAGCCGATATTTATACGCCGCTCGGTCAGTCCGATCCATTAATTCTAAACAATCGGGCAAGTCACGCTGGCATCTTCACTATCGCGCGTCTGAAACCTGGAGTGAGTGCATCGCAAGGTCAAGCAGAGATGAGTACGATCCAGAACAGTCTCGATCGTCAGTACCCTGGCGACAACCGGGATCTGGGAACTTATGTCGAGCCTCTAAAGCAAGCAATCGTAGGGGACGCGGGACAAACCCTCGGCCTTCTGTTGGGCGCGGTGGGGCTGGTCTCGCTGATCGCATGCGCGAATGTTGCTAATCTCCTGCTGGCCCGTTCAGCGGCGCGCAATCGTGAGTTTGCAATTCGCTCGGCACTCGGTGCGAGTCGCGCGCGCGTGGCACGGCAGCTATTGACGGAGAGCTTGATTCTTTCGCTAGCCGGAGCCGGCCTGGGGATCGTGATCGCATTTCTCGGAATCAGATCCCTGTTGGCAGCGTTGCCTGGAATTTTGCCGCGCAGCGAGGACGTCGGCGTGAATGCGGCCGTCCTGCTTTACACATTGGCGGTCTCGCTCGTGGCTGGAATTCTGTTCGGGCTCTCACCGGCTCTCAAGAGTTGGAGCGCCGAGCCGCAGGCATCGCTCAAAGAGGGTGGCCGCGGTTCCACCGTCGCCCATCGGCGCACTCAGAGCAGTTTCGTCGTTATGCAAGTGGCGTTAACGCTTGTGCTGCTGGTGGGCGCTGGCCTGCTGTTTCGGACAATTCTTCGTTTGCGGGATGTGAATCCGGGCTTCGAAACAAAAAACATCGTCACCTTCAAGGTTGGGGTCTCGCATTCACTGACCAAGACGGCTTCGAGCACTCGCATCGCATACCGCCAATTGCTGGAACGCATTCGCCAGATTCCCGGCGTGCAGGCGGCGGATTTTACTACCGCCATTCCGTTAACCGGGCAGGGCGGGTACTTGCCGTTTTGGATCGACTCGCAAAAACCCGAATCGCTGCAAGGGGCGCCACGACTACAGGCGTTTCTGACCGGGCCGGATTATTTTCGAACTATGGAGATCCCCCTGCTTCAAGGCCGTTTCCTCAGCGAGGGGGACACGACAAAGTCGCCTTGCGTCGCCGTGATCGACAGTGAATTCGCGCGGAAGTTTTTTCCTGACGGAAAATCTATCGGACATACGATCACGGCTGGATTCGCGGCCTTCGGCCCTTGCACAATTGTGGGCGTGGCAGGCCACGTGAAGGATGCGGGACTGAATGACGCGGGTGTGGCCAATCAGTATCAGACGTACTATTCGCTCTATCAAGATCCGGACCAATGGGTCCCGCTCAATTATTCGGACGCGAGCATAATCGTTCGCACGCCCCTCGCCCCTGCGACTGTCATTCCAGCGATCAAGGCGATGGTCTACCAGGCAGGCACCGACCAGCCCATCTACAACGTACAAACCATGCGGCAGATCGTTGCGGATTCCATGTCTGGGCAGCGCTTCCCTATGCTTCTCCTTGGCTCGTTTGCAGGTCTGGCATTGTTGCTGGCGGCAGTTGGAATTTATGGCACGATTTCGTATTCCGTTACGCGGCGGGTGCAGGAGATTGGGATTCGGATGGCGCTCGGCGCCGACAAACAAAGTGTGCTTCGTCTCTTTATTGGGCACGAGCTGAAATTAGTTCTTGCGGGCATCGCGGTCGGTGCAGTCGGAGCACTGATACTCACGCGGATGCTCTCCAGCTTGTCACATCTGCTCTATGGAGTTCGATCGAGCGATCCGCTGACTTTTGTTACGGTGTCGGCTGTGCTGATGAGCGTCGCCGGTTTGGCTGGTTACATCCCGGCACGGCGGGCGATGAAGGTCGATCCTATCGTCGCTCTGCGCTACGAATAGAAATCTTGATTCAGGAAACGGGAGTGAAATGATCCAACTGAAAAATATCGATCGCAGCTACAAGACTGGCGCTGGACGAACGTGGGTGCTGCGCCGCGTGAACCTCGACATTCGCGAAGGGGAGTTCATCACCGTCATGGGGCCCTCGGGCGCGGGGAAATCGTCATTGCTCAACGTGCTCGCGCTGCTCGACGACCAGTGGGAGGGCGAGTACTGGTTCCGCGAGCAAGGGGTTCACGATCTGAAACGCAAGCAGCGCAGTGAACTGGCGAAGAAAAATGTCGGCGTCGTTTTCCAGAGCTACCACTTGCTCGACGACCTCACCGTCCAGGAAAACATCGACCTGCCGCTTTCGTATAAGGACATCCCTCGCGGTCAGCGGCAGGGTCTGGTCGCCGACACACTCGATCGTTTCCAGATCGTCGGGAAAAAAGATCTGTATCCCAACCAACTCTCGGGAGGACAGCAGCAACTTGTCGGCATTGCACGGGCCGTCATTCACAAACCTCCGCTTCTGCTGGCCGATGAGCCCACCGGCAACCTGCACTCCGGCCAGGCCAAGGAAATCATGGAGTTGTTCCGTGGGCTGAATCAGCAAGGAACAACGATCGTGCAAGTAACCCATTCCGAAGCGAACGCGGCGTACGGCAGCCGCACCATTCAAATGCGGGACGGTTGGCTGGTGGGTGACACGGCCAATCCAACACTCACTCAATCGGCGGAGGTCAGTGCATCGTGAATGTTTCTGGGACCACTTTTTTGAGACGGGGAATCGCCCTCACTTGTATTTATGGAATGCTGGCTGCTTCCATGCAGGGGCAGGCAGCAACGCCTTCGCCGGCCGCCGCGACGCCGAGTGCAGGCGCACAGACCACCGCTGCTCAAACCCCTCAGGCCGGCGGTCCTGTGAGTTTTGACATGCCGAAATCGCACAACCCGCTGAATGCCTACTCGCCGGACTATGTTCCCGCGCCGGTGCTGGCGAACTCGGCGCGTCTTGACCGTCTCATTCGGGACGGCAAGCTCTACCTTTCACTGAAAGACGCCATCGACCTCGCGCTCGAAAACAATCTGGATCTGGCCATCGCTCGCTACAATCTTCCGATTGCGAATACTGACATTCTCCGCACTCAGGCCGGAGGATTTTTTCGCGGTGTTAATACCGGCGTGGTCCAGGGAACTCCCGGCGGCGGTGTGGGTGGCTTTGGCACGGGCGCTCCGGGCGCGGGCGCCGGTGGCACGAGCAGCGGAGCGGGTGGAGCCGGAGCGGGCGCGTCCGGACTGGTGCAGTCCACGCTGGGCGCTGGAACCGCGGTATCGTCCTACGATCCTTTTATCAGCGCAAATGGCGGAGAGGAACATCAGACGCTTCCGCTCTCCAACCTGACGCTAAACGGCGTGCCTACCTTGCAGACCAACACCGGTCAGTTCAACTTCAACTACTTGCAATCCTTTGCCACGGGCACAACCGTTTCCGTTAGTTTCAACAACGCACGTCAGACCACGAACAGCATTTTTACGAACCTGTCGCCCGCTCTGAGCTCCCAGTATCGCTTCACCTTCCAGCAGGAGGTTCTCGCCGGATTCGGATTTGGGCCGAACTTGCGTTATCTCCGCATCGCCAGCAACAACAAAAAGATTTCTGACATCGCTTTTAAAGACCAGGTCATCGCTACCGTAACGCAGATCGAAAATATTTACTGGGACCTGGTCAGCGCGTACGAGCAGACGCAGGTCAACGAAAAATCTTCCGCCTTCGCGGAGCAAACCCTGGACAACGCCCGTAAGCAACTGCAGCTCGAAAGCATTCCCGAGATGGACGTCCTGCGCGCCGAGGCGGAGGTTTCCAAGCGTGATCAGGAATTGACCGTGGCCCGCACCAGCCTGCAACTGCAGGAGACTCTGATCAAGAACGCCGTCACCAAGAGCCTGGACGATCCCACGCTGGAAGCCATGCCCGTCATTCCTACGGACCGAATGGAAGGCGTGCAGGCCCAGGCCAGCCAGGCAATCCAGGATTTGATTGCGACCGCGTTGCACGACCGCCCCGAACTGGCCGAGTCCGACGTCGACCTTGTGAACCGCCAGATCAGCCGCCGTGCCGCGCGCAATGCCCTGCTGCCTTCGCTATCAGTTGTCGGGTTCTACGGCGGCTCCGGGTTAGCTGGGCCGCTAAATCCTCTCTGCACGGGGACAGGCTGCACTTCCAATGTGCCGACCGATTTTTCAGGAGCGCTGACCAACACCTTCAACAATTCCGCTCCCGATTACTATGTAGGATTGAATCTGAATATCCCGCTCCGCAACCGCGTGGCAAAGGCCGATCAGTACCGCTCCGAACTCGAGTACCGGCAGGCAGAACTCCGCCTCGAGCAACTGAAGAAGCAGGTGCGCATCGAAGTCCGCAACGCCCAATATGCGGTCGAGCAAACCGGCGCGCGGGTACAGGCGGCCCGCAAGGCGCGCGATCTTGCGCAGCGCACATTCGATATCACCAAGAAGGAACAAGACCTCGGGTCGGGATCGAGCTATCAAACGCTGTCTGCGCAACGCGATCTTTCGCTTGCGGAGCTCGACCTTGTCACCGCGATGACCATCTTTGAAAAAGCCAAAGTTGAACTTGATCGCGCAACCGGCGCAACTTTGGAACATAATGGCATTCAGCTTCAAGATGCCGTGACCGGCGTGGTTGGTGATACGATCAGCGCCGCGAGTCCATAGCTCAGATGCAGACTTCCACCAAATCCGGAGGACTTTCCGCCATCGCTCCGACGAAGGACAGGCCTGATAAAGACAGGCAGGAACGGCCGCGCATCCTGGCGGCCGACGATCAGCAGCACGTTCTCGAAGCTCTTGAACTCCTGCTGCGGCCGCAGGGGTACGACGTGGAAACCGCGCGATCCCCGGCGCTGGTTCGCGATGCGCTGGCTACGGGAACCTACGATGCCCTGCTCATCGACCTGAACTACACGCGCGATACCACCTCCGGGCAGGAAGGCCTGAACCTTCTTTCTGAAATCGTCGGACTCGACAGCACTGCTCCGGTCATCGTCATGACTGCCTGGGCTAACATTGAACTCGCGGTCGAAGCCATGCGCCGCGGGGCTCGCGATTTCATCCAGAAACCATGGGAGAATGAGCGTTTGCTTTCGATCCTGCGGGCGCAGGTTGAGCTGCGCCGCGCGTTGCAGCGCGCCGAACGGCTCGCCGCGCAGAACCGCCTGCTGCAGGCCGAGGGACTTCCCGAATTCATCGCCACCGCCCCGGCTATGCAACCCGTGCTGGAAGCCATTACTCGTGTTGGACCCTCCGATGCGAATGTCCTGATCACGGGTGAGCACGGCACCGGAAAGGAAGTTGTGGCGCGCACGCTGCATGCCATATCCGGGCGCGCGTCGCGTCTCATGGTCTCGGTGAACACGGGGGCGGTTCCCGAGGCGCTTTTTGAAAGCGAACTTTTCGGGCACGTGAAGGGCGCGTTCACCGATGCCCGCTTCGACCGCATTGGGCGGTTTGAACTGGCCGACGGCGGCACGATTTTCCTGGACGAGATCGGCAATGTTCCTCTGCGCCAGCAAGCCAAGCTGCTGCGGGTGCTGGAGGCGGGGGAGATCGAACGCGTCGGATCATCCCGCGCGGTGCGCGTGGACGTACGCGTGGTCTCCGCCACCAATGCGGATCTTCGATCAGCCTGCGCATCCGGCCAATTTCGTGAGGACTTGCTCTTCCGCCTGAATACCGTCGAGATTCATGTACCCGCGCTGCGCGAACGCCGCGAAGATATTCCCGCACTCGCCGGACATTTTCTGACTCGTTACGCAACCCGTTACCGCCGCCCGATTCAGGGTTTCGAGGCTTCCGCCTTGCAACTCCTCATGCAGTACGCATGGCCGGGCAATGTTCGCGAACTGGAGCACACGCTCGAACGCGCGGTTCTGATGTGCCGGGGCAACGAAATCCAGCGAGCCGACCTGGGATTGGATATGCTGCGCCCGCAGAGCCAAAACCTCGAGGAGCTCAGCCTCGAATCCGTGGAGGCGATTCTAATTCGCAAGGCTTTGCAACGCTCGCAGGGAAATGTGAGTCAGGCAGCCGAGACTCTCGGGCTGAGCCGTGGCGCACTTTATCGCCGGATGGAGAAGTATGGGCTCTAGCCCGCGAGGGACCCCCAATCCCGGCGCGCGCAAAGCTCCGAAAAAACGGGTTCGCCTCTTATACGAACGGCGCATCAATCTGTACGCCTTTCTGGTCGCCCTTCCCGCCCTAGTGGTCAGCGGCATTTTCATCTGGCTGCAATCCTGGACGTTGCAATCCAAACTCGTTCTGATGTTCGCCGAACTGTTCGTATGGTGGCTGCTGGCGATGGCGCTTCAAGAGCAGACCACGCACCCGCTGCAGACGCTGGCCAATGTAATCTCTGCCTTGCGCGAGGAGGACTACTCGTTCCGCGCCCGCGGCGCCGCCACCGATGACGCGCTCGGGGAACTCTCCATCGAGGTAAATGCCCTGGCCGATCTGCTGGCGGACCAGCGCATTCGCGCGATTGAAGCTGCCGCCCTTTTGCGCCGTGTAGTCGAAGAAATCGAGGTTCCGCTCTTTACCTTTGACCCCGACCAGATTCTGCGGCTGGTGAACTCCGCTGGAGAACGCCTGCTGCAGCAGCCTGCCGTCAGACTGCTCGGCCGCACCGCCAAAGAAATCGGCCTGGCCGCCTGCATGAAAGCCGAAAGTGAGACCGTGGTCCCGCTGCACTTCCAGGATCCGAACGCGCGCTGGCTGGTGCGGCGCAGTTCCTTCCGCCAGAAAGGTGTGCCACACACTCTGATCGTTTTGTCGGATGTGAGCCGCGCTCTGCGTGAGGAGGAACGGGGAGCATGGCAACGTTTGATTCGCGTGCTCGGTCACGAACTCAACAACTCGCTCACGCCGATTAAATCAATCGCTGGGACTCTGCGGGCCCAGATCTCCCACACCGCGCTGGAAGCCGATCAGCGGGGCGACTTCGAGCGTGGGCTTTCGATTATTGAGGCCCGGGCCGACTCCCTCAATCGCTTTCTCCAGGCCTATCGGCAACTCAACCAGATGCCACCGCCGATCCTACGTAAGATTCAGCTTGCCCCGATTGTTCAGCGGGTCGCTGCCCTTGAGGCCAGTCTGACCGTGCAGGTGCTTCCCAGTCCGCCCGTGGACTTGATGGTCGATCCGGACCTCGTCGAGCAAATGTTGATCAACCTGGTGCGCAATGCGGCCGAGGCTGCGCTCGAACCACAGCACCCGGTCCCCGCCGACAGCGCGGCGGAAATCGCCTCCATGGCGGCCCGCAAACCCATCGTCGTGGTGCGCTGGGAACTCGCCGATAGAGATCTGCTTCTTACCATCGAAGACAACGGGCCCGGACTGGGCAATCCCGCTAACGTGTTCGTTCCCTTCTACACCACCAAGCCGGCGGGCAGTGGAATCGGCCTGGTGCTTTCGCGGCAGATCGTCGAGGCCCACGGAGGATCGATCGAACTCCTGAATCGCACCGATCAAAAGGGATGCCAGGCCAGAGTCGTGCTTCCGCGCTCTCAGCCGCCCGCTTTATGATGCGGCTGAATAATGGTTCGCGAAACCTTCCGGAAATCATGACAGAGCGCTTAGGGATGCAGAGGCGCTGCTTATTTTCCCCGCAGAAACAGGCCGATAATCACCATCAGGTTCCAGGCGACGATTGCCGTGTATAGGATGTTGACGATCCACAAGCGTTTGCGGACTCCCATCGCGATCGCCACCGCGATGAGCTTGCTGATCAGCACGCCCCGCAACCATCCGAACTGAACTGTGAGGCGTGCGACCAACGGATTCATCTCGAACGCGCCAAAATGAAACGCCACCAAGGTCGTGAATAGATCCAGCACCTGCAGCGCCACGAACGTCCAGCGAGAACGCAGGATGCGCTTGAAGACCTCGCTCCGCGGATTCGGCACTGCGCCCGCAAAAGGTTCGGAGGAGAGCGTCGCCATAGGTTTTCAGTTTAACCGAATTGCCGGATCACGAATGGCACTCCGAGGCGGAGGCCAGTACTTTCGTGATCCCTCAGATAGGGAGGACGGGAAGGCAAACTTCGAGCGCCCGTTATTTTCCCGACAAGTGGATTCCCATCAGGATTTTGAGCGCCACCGGTTTCCCGTCGACGAGCGCGGGTTGGAACGTCCAGTTTTTTAGAGCTTCGATCAGTGGACCGTTGATCTGCGGATCGGGCGACTGCTTCATCGAAATCTGTTCCAGTTGACCGGTGGCATTGAGGATCGCGGATGTGACGATGAGCTGGTGGGCGCACTTCGCGAGCAGGTCGGCGCTGAAATC
>DATHQJ010000176.1:0-9352 GCA_035482825.1 Binatus sp. (SeqCode)
GTCGGCTTGTAGTTTACTTCTCGTCCAGGTCCCCGGGAGACTATGACCCCATCTAAATCCGATCCTTCACGCCGCAAGTTCCTGCAAGCTGCGTTCACTGCTGGTGGAACCGCCGCGTTGTATCCCGCACTGGGCGCGGGCCGCATTGTTACGCCGCCGGGGGAATCTCCGGCTCCGGAGATAAAGCCGTTTGAGCTGGAGGAGGTCACGATTGCGGAACTGCAGGATGGGATGAAATCCGGGAAGTTTACCGCGCGATCTCTGGTTGAGAAATATCGAGCGCGGATTGACGAGGTCGATAAGCCGGCTGCTGATAAGGGCGGCCCGGCGCTGAATGCGATCATTGAGCTTAATCCGGACGCACTCTCGATCGCCCAAGCGCTTGATCAGGAGCGCAAAGCTAAAGGCCCGCGCGGGCCACTGCACGGGATTCCGGTACTGATCAAAGACAACATCGACACCGCCGACCAGATGATGACCACGGCGGGGTCGCTGGCGCTGGTGGGGTCGAAACCGCCGAAGGATTCTTTTGTGGCGCAGAAGCTGCGTGCCGCAGGCGCAGTGATTCTGGGCAAAACCAATCTCAGCGAGTGGGCGAATATCCGGTCCAGTCATTCGACCAGCGGCTGGAGCGGGCGCGGTGGGCTGACGAAGAATCCGTATGCGCTCGACCGCAATCCGTGCGGATCGAGTTCCGGCACGGGCGCCGGGATTTCCGCGAACCTGGCGGCGGTTGGAATTGGAACCGAAACCGATGGGTCGATCGTTTGTCCGTCGTCGTCGAACGGGCTGGCCGGGATCAAGCCGACCGTGGGGCTGGTCAGCCGGGCGGGGATTATTCCAATCTCGCATAGTCAGGATGGCGCCGGTCCCATGTGCCGTACGGTGCGCGATGCGGCGATTCTTCTGGGCGCGCTCACCGGAGTCGATCCAGACGACGCGGCGACGGCGGCCAGCGCAGGGCAGTCGCACACCGACTATGCGCAGTATTGCGATCCGAATGGTTTGAAGGGCGCGCGCATCGGCGTGGCGCGAAAGTATTTTGGCTTCAGCGACACCGTGGATGCGCTGATGGAGCAGGCGCTCGCAGTGATGAAACAGCTAGGCGCGACGCTGGTCGATCCCGCCGACATACCGACCCTCGGCAAGTTCGACGAGAGCGAGTTGCTCGTCTTCATGTACGAGCTGAAGGCTGATTTAAACGCCTATCTGGCGCGACTCGGACCGGGCGCTCCCGTACGCACGTTGCAGGACGTCATCGACTTCAACGAGCGCAACCGGCAGAAAGAGATGCCATACTTCGGGCAGGATTTATTCCTGAAAGCCCAGGCCAAGGGCCCACTTACCGAGAAGGAATATGTGGATGCTCTGGCCAAGAATCATCAGCTGGCCCGGACCGAGGGTATTGACGCGCTGATGGATCAGCATCAACTAGATGCGATAGTTGCTCCTACGGGCGGGCCGGCGTGGCTTACTGATCTGATCAACGGTGACCACTCCGCAGGGGGCAGTTCGAACGCGGCGGCAGTTGCGGGATATCCCAACATCAATGTGACTGCGGGTTTTCTCTCCGGATTGCCGGTGGGTATTTCATTCTTTGGGCGCGCCTGGAGTGAGCCTGGATTAATCAAGTTGGCTTACTCGTTCGAGCAGGCGACTAAGGCACGGCAGGCTCCGAAATTTCTGCCCAGCATCGGATAGTAGCGCGGCTCGGCACTGACCATTCCTTACAACAGTTTTACAGATATTTACGCTGCACTTAGCTAACATAGAAGACGCAGGGGGTGTCTGATGCCGCAGCTCTGCGTCTCTCGGTCCGCCTTTCCTCGAGTTATCAAGTTCATCGCGATTTCGTGTCTGGCGCTGGGTGCGTGCGCCTCCGGGCAGGAGTCCTACATTAACCTCGAGGTTCACGTCAGCGATTTGCCGACGCTGCAGGCATCGAGCAAGGAACGGTCTGACGTCCTGTTGTCGTCGCTCGGCACTATCCTGCAGGATCGAGAAGTCTGCTGCGGAAAAGATTCGGCGCTGGAGGACAGCCTGCAAAGAGCGGATCCGGCGTCGCTGCCGGACATCGCCGCCAAACTGCAGGGGCGTCATCTGCTGAGCGACGGGCGCCCGATCATGGTCACGGCAAAGTACATTGCGCCGGACGCTCTCAATAGCTATCTGCTGCTCGAGACTCTGCAACAAAAGCATCCCATGCTGATGCAGTGGCGGTCCCACCTCTACGTCTGCTACGGAGTGACCTACCGGAAAGACTACGATGCGGACGGCAACGTGATGTATACGATTCTGACGTTCCGGCTGATCGATACGCGATATTCTGACGCACGGCGGGAAGTGGTCTTCAATCGAGAAACTGACGACTGGACAAAAGTGCACGGAGTGGTATGGGTTGAGTCGGTTCCACAATGACCAACTGGCACTAGAAGCCCGGCAGCTCTCTAATCTTGCTTCTGCGTTTCGGCTCCCCCATGTTAGTGTTGACTTATGAGGGGGTGTAAATGATCAACTTGAACCAGGTAGTGAAGTCCCTGCGGAACGAGTACTCTCGCCTCGAAAAAGAGATGGGAAGAGTGGGGAAAGCGCTGGATGCGCTCGGCCATGCTGGCGGGAAGTCGCTCAAGACAACTGGTCGTACCTTGAGCAAAGAAGCTCGCAAGCGGATCGCCGATGCGCAAAGGCTACGCTGGGCAAAAGTGCGGAAACAAGCTGCCAAGCTAGTCAAGTCGTAACTGCAGTCATTCGCAAGCACCGCAGATGGCCTCGTTCGTAACTTCTCCCAAGACTTGCGAGCGAGGCCTTGGCGGGGCCCTAAGAGTAAATCCCTAATTCCCACCCTAAGTCCAGCGGAACCACTTCAGCGCCAGCACAAACGAGATTCCACCCCACAGAGCCAGAATCAGCAGGCGCGGCCATTGCTGCGTGAGCGGCGTGCCTTCGAGGATACTGGCGCGCAGGGCGTCATTCAAGGCGGTGAGCGGCAGCGCCTTGATTAGCGGATGGATCACCGCCGGGAATCGTTCGTAGGAAAAGAAGACGCCGGAGAAAATCCACATGGGCATCATGACCAGGTTGATGAGTCCGCTGATGCTCTCGATTTTTTGCGCGCGGCTGGCGGTCAGCAGGCCGACGCCGCCGAAGGTGAGCGAGCCCAGGCCGCCGATCAGTGCGATCGAGAATACTGACCCAAGAACGCGCATGTGAAAGAAGATGACGCCGAAGACCAGTAAGAGGCCGATCTCGATCACCATCAGCAACAGGCGGCTGGTCATGATGGCGAGCAGGAAATCTCCGCGCCGCATGGGCGTGGCCACGAAGCGTTTGAGCAGTTTGCGCTGGCGCATGTCGACCAAGGCGAAACCGATGCCCCACATGCCGGAGTTCATCAGATTCATGCCGAGCAGGCCGGGGATGAGGAAATCGATGTAGCGGGAGCCGGGCTCGGACGAAGTAACCGCCTTGGTCGCGACTACATCTTTGCGTCCAGCAGCGGATTGTAGGGCGTCGTTGGCCTCGGCTTTGGCGAGCACGCTTTCGGGACGCGCGGGATCGTAGCGATATTCGAATCCTCCCTTGCCGTCAGGTTCGATGACCAGATCGAATTTTCCGAGGCGGAAGGCTTTTTCCGCCTCCTCGGCGGGCAGCATCTGAATCTTGAAAAGATCCTGCTGCAGTGAACGCGCCAGAAGGGCTTGCGCGTCCTGCGAGCCTGATCCTGACACGATGGCGATGGATGCGGCGTCCGCGGGCTTGTTGCGGAAGGCGATACCCAGGCCGAGAGCGAGCAACAACGGGAATACAAAGACCCAGAAGACCACTTCCGGCTCACGCTTGAGTTCGAGCATGCGCGCCCCGAGGATGTGGCTGTAGCCGGACCAGCGACCGTTGCGGGGCGGTGTTTTTGTTGCGCGAGTTACGGGTGCTTCTTGAGCGAGGCTCATGGATTTTCAGCGATAGTCCATTCGAATGATATTGCGATTCGAATTCCCGAGTTGTGTCGTCCCTACGGTCTCCATCGGTTCAGAAACTCCTGCAGTACTTCCGGGGTCAGGCCGCGGGCGTCTTCGAACTCGCCATTTTTCTGGCTGACTACCAGTTTGCCACCGCTCTCGGCGACTGCCAGCGCAGGAATGCCTTTGTTCAGCGGGATATCGTACTGCTGCACCAGGTCTGCATTTTTTTTCCCGTCGGGGCCGAGGTCAATGTGAACGACTTCGTAGTTCGCGACGAGAATGGGCGCCAGATCCGGGCGTTGAAACGCGAGATCGAGCACGTGGCAGTCGAAGCACCAGTTCGCACCGAAGACCAGGAGCAGGCGCTTGTGAGCCTGCGCCGCTTTCTCCTCGGCTTCCTTGATCTCGGCATGAGCATCGGCATCGGCCGGATAAATATTCTTCCTCATGTCGGAGGGCTGCTTCAGGCGTGGAGCGTCGGTGCGTTCAACCGAAATGATGCGCCAGTGGTCGCCCTGCTGTTGCCAGGACTGATCGTCGGTGATGCTGATGGCCGGTCCATCGGCAGGCTGGACCTCCGCCCGGAAAATGTAGCTGATATGGCCATGGCGGATTTCGTTGCGAACAGCTTCAGTCTTCATGCTGCGAACTTTCAGGCCGAGCCAGAAACTCGCGTCGGCGTCGGCGGTGCTCTTCACCACGCCCACGCTGACCTGCGCCGCCGGATCGATGCTGTAGAGGTCCTTCAAGGCGGAGGAATCTCCACCCAGAACGGCGGCTTTCCACTGTTCGAAGGGCGCGAAATGTTGTTCCACGGCCTGACCCCAACTGCATGACGCCAATAGGATCAGCGCAACCAAGACTGCGTATTTGTTCGCCTGACTCATTTTCATCCGTTCCTTATCCCTCACTCCTCCCGCAGATGCCGTCCCGTCAAGCGTACGAATACATCTTCGAGGCTGGCCTGGCGCGTGGTGAGATGCTGCAGCTGACTTCCCTGCTGGTCGATGGCTTCGAGCAGCGCGGGGATCGTCATGTGCGGTTGCTTTACGTTTAAGGCGAACATACCGTCGTCTTCGCGGACGGATTCGACGCTGGGTAATCCGGTCCAAGCGTCCTTCGAAGACTTCGACGCGGCATCGCCGCTTACCGAAAATTCCACCACATGATGTCCGCCCAGGCGTTCGATCAAATCCGCGGGCGAACCTTCGGCGATGATCTGGCCCTGATCGACGATGGCGAGGCGATCGCACAAGCGCTCGGCTTCGTCCATGTAATGGGTGGTGAGCATCACCGTGCCGCCATCGCGCTGAAAAGCGCGAATAATGTCCCAGAGCTGGCGGCGGCTTTGCGGGTCGAGTCCGGTCGTGGGCTCGTCAAGAAACAGAATCTTCGGATTGCACACCAGCGCGGTCGCGACCGCGAGGCGCTGGCGCTGTCCACCAGAGAGCTTCCCCACCCACGAGTCGGCTTTCTCGGTGAGTTGCAGCTGTTCGAGAACTTCATCCGGCGAACGCGGCTCGCGATAAAAGCTGGCGAAGAGTTCAATGGTTTCGCGCACGGTCAGCTTTTCCGAGAGACGCGTCTCCTGCAGCGAGATGCCGAGCCACTCGCGCATCTCGCGTTCATCCTCACGCCAGTGGTGGCCCAGGATCGATACTTCGCCGGACGTGGGTGCGAGCAGGCCTTCGAGAATTTCGATGGTCGTGGTCTTCCCTGCTCCGTTCGGCCCGAGCAGGCCGAAGCACTCCCCAGTCTCGATCTCGAGATTCAGGCCGCGCACGGCCTCGAGCTTGCCGTCGTAGGTCTTGCGCAAGTCGCGGCATTGGATGGCGGCGGGCATGGGGTGATTCTACCGGATGTGGTTTTCCTTCGTCGTTTTGCGTCAACTCTGAGCAGCGTCGCCTTCGGGTGCAGGCAGTAATAGCTCCTCGATGTCCGCACCGCCTTGATAGAGCCACCGCGCCATTAGCGAGTAGCCGACGATGCGCGCGACCAGAAAACCGAGTTGGATGAGGTAATCGTGACGCAGGTAGTCAATACCGGACGAAGCCGGCTCATGGTTGAGGTAGTGGAGGTACGAGTACAGACGCGATGGCAGGTAAGAGGCCTCGCCCAGCGTCCACACGATCAATAGGGTGGCAAGCGTACGGCTAGCCAGAACAACGGCGTCTTTCCTCGAGATCATGTTCCCTCCCCGTCAAAACGAAGTCCTGCTAAAATACCGCATCGCGGGAATTCTATCCTGCATCTTTTCCTCATGCGCATCCCGAAGCGCGGCTTCACTTGACGACTCTCCTACTGAGACGCCCGTGTGTCGTTTTCAAACCCAGTTGCCAGCGGCCAGTTGTGAGTGGCCGGAGATCTGAAAAGGAAGCCACCTATGTTGTGGAAACTCTGCGTCTTGCTGTCCCTGTTTATATTCAACCTCGCGTCTCTCGCTCAGGACGCGCGCCATTTCACATTTCACTATGGCTTTACGGTAAAGAATCTTCCGACCGGAAAAAAGGTGCGCATCTGGATTCCGGCGGCCCAGTCGGATGCTTATCAGGAAGTGAAAATAGTCTCGGCCAAGGGCGATCTACCGGTAAAGAAAACCCGCGAGTCGAAATACGGCAACGAAATTTATTTTGCCGAGACCACTGGCGCGACTCAGCCCGAATTGCACTTCGACGTGGAATACGACGTAGTCCGACACGAACGTGTGGCTCTCAACTCCTCCCCGCACATGGTGGCCGCGTCTCTAACAAGTATGGAACGAAGCGAAGACCTCCAGCCCGACGCGCTGGTACCCATCACCGGGCTGCCTGCGGATCTTGCGCTGAAGGTGACCCAGGGCAAGACGCAGCCTCTCGACAAGGCTCGCGCCATTTACGACTACGTCTTCACCACCATGCGTTACGACAAGACCGGCACGGGCTGGGGACATGGCGACGTGCTCTATGCCTGCGATGCGAAGAAAGGCAACTGCACCGATTTCCACTCCCTGTTCATCGCGATGGCGCGCTCGCAGGGCATTCCGGCGCGCTTCGAGATCGGGTTCCCGCTGCCCCCCGACAAGCATTCCGCCGAGATCGCGGGCTACCATTGCTGGTCGGATTTCTACATCGATGGCAAGGGATGGATTCCGGTCGACATTTCCGAAGCGTGGAAGCACCCGGAGCAGCGCGAGTATTTCTTTGGCTCGCACGACGTGAACCGCGTGCAGTTCAGCATGGGCCGCGATCTGCGGCTGAATCCAGCGCAGGAGGGCAAGCCGCTGAACTACTTTGTCTACCCTTATGTGGAAGTGGACGGGCAGGAGCATGCGAACGTTTCACTGGCGTTTTCTTTCGCGGATGTGGCGTCAGCAGTGGCGGCGAAATAAATTGTGGAGCGGCGGTTTAAGAAGCCGCTCATGTTTTCCTTCGCAGTGACTATGCTTCCGGCATTTGGCGGACAAATTTGGCGGACAGAGCCTGCCCTGAGTGTCCATGGGCCTGCAGGCCATCAAAGGAAATGAAAATCCCGGGTGCCCCATTTCTCGCGCGTCCTTTGCGCGAGAAGTGGGGATTTTCGACAGAGCGGAGTCGAAGGGAGTGTCCGCCCCACATCGCCTCAGTGATTGCCGGCGACGATGTCGCCGGGACCTGGGTCACCAGGTGACTGCGGAGTGCCGGGCGGAGGAGCGACTGGGACCCGCGAACCCCCGTCGGCGGGCTTCGGGACGTCCTCGGAATTTTCTCCCGGACGGCGCAAGCTGGGAGCGTTTGCCGGCCGGTCCTCCTGCTTGGCCTCAGTATCTTTGTCCGGTTTCTCGAGGATTACTTCTTTTTCGGTACGCACGATCTTCTGGCCACCGGTTTTCATGGTTTCGACGCGCACCACTTCGTCGGCAACGATGCGGACGAAGTCCACGTCCTGCGGCGCCTCGCCGTAGATCCATTCTTCGTATTCAGTCTCGCCGTCTCGCTCCCGCACCTTCTTCGGCGCCTTGCCTTTGGCGTGCAGCACCATTTCCGTGTTCATGCCGACCAGCACGTGGTGCGCCTGAATCGCCTCTTTTACTTTCGGAGGCACGGTATCGAGATAGGCTTCCTCTTTGTTGCGCGCGTTGAAATCGAGCACGGGATAGAGCAGATTGCGCAGCTGCGCGGCCGACATCTCCGGAACGTATTTGTTGAAGTAGACATCTAGATAAGTTCCGTGGGGATTGGGCGGCGATTGATTGGGCGCGATCGGAACCTCAGCGTTGGCGCCGGAAACCGTGATGTGTTCGTACCATTTCTTGCGATGAACCGGACCGCCGTTGAGATCGAAGTGAATGTGGTCGTCTTTAATCTGCACAAACGAGATGTGCGTCGGATCGCCGGGTCGCACGGCCGGTCCGAAGAGGGCGAGATCCTGCTGCAATTGCGGACCGTTGGGAGTGGTGACCCCCTCTTTCAGTTTGATTCCCTTCGCCCCCATGGGGAAAAATGCGCGGGCGTAAACAATCTGGGTCTCGAAGTCGCGGATGATTTCATAACGCGTCTGCTTCGACATGCGCGGAGCGTTGGCAGGAATGGGCTGCGCCGGCGCGGCGGACGGCGGCGTTGTAGGCGACGGTTGGTTTGTCGCCGCCGGCGACGACTGGTCCTGGCCTGGAACCGGTGTGATTGATTGTCCTCTGACAAGGATCGCCGGAAGAAGAACGGGGAGAAGCAGGAGGGACGCGACGCGAAGATGTTGCATAAAACACCCCAGGGGCGACTTCGCCATATTATAACGCCGTTCGGAGCGTGTGATGCGGGAATCTGAGGCGGGCTGCCGGGCGGGTGCTCGGTCTCGGGTATTAGGTCTTCGGCCCTTGGTTTAGAAACGCCGTTTCGTACGGCTGATTACACCAGGTTCAAAGCTTTCTTGATGGTGCCGCGCTCTTTCTGGATTTTCTCCTGCAACAGCGTAATAGCGTAGATCAACTGTTCGGGGCGCGGCGGGCAACCAGGGACGTAGATGTCGACAGGAATGACCTGATTCACGCTCTGCACCAGCGCGTAATTCTGGAATACTCCGCCCGAAGTTGCGCAGGCGCCCATGGAGATCACCCACTTGGGCTCCGGCATCTGCTCCCACAACTGGCGGATGACCGGCGCCATTTTATTGGACACGCGGCCGGCAATGATCATCAAGTCGCTCTGCCGCGGCGACGGGCGGAATACTTCGGCGCCGAAGCGGGCAATATCAAAGCGCGACGCGCCCATCGACATCATCTCAATGGCACAGCAGGCCAGGCCAAACGTCATGGGCCAGATCGAACTCTTACGCATCCAGTTGATTGCGGAATCCATCGTCGTCAGGACGAGGCCTTCGGGCGTGGGATTGCCGAAAGTGAGGTCCTTGACGGTCTTGGTGCCGTTCTCGACGTCGACGTA
>DATHQJ010000177.1:0-5722 GCA_035482825.1 Binatus sp. (SeqCode)
CCAGCGGGCAGTTGTCTCTTGTCCTGACATGCCTTGACGAAGGCCGACAACGTCCCGAAGGCCTCTTCGGCGGCTTCGGCCTGGTCCGAACTCGTGCGCTTCGCAACCGGCGCATCGAACATCACCGCAAAGTGCTCCGGTCGACGGAGAGCGAACTCGATGTAGGCGAGTCCGGCGACTTTCAGTCCATCCAGAGGCTCCGCTTGCCCCTGGGTGGCGTCGCGCATGGCCCGGGTCAACTCCCGGAATCCCTGGGCAGCGACGGCTGCCAAAAGTTTTTCCCGATCCGCAAAGTGCCGATAAGGGGCGTTGTGGGAGACGCCTGCGCGCCGGGCGACTTCCCTCAAAGTAAAGCCCGCGGGACCGACCTCGCCGATCAACTGAATTGCCGTTTTCAACAGAGTTTCTTCCAGATGGGCGTGGTGGTAAGGCTTTCGTGGACGCATTCTAGCCAGCAGCATACAACCTATTGTTGGCATGAGCAACATGCCCCCATCTGCACTGAGATTTGCAAACCAACTTTTATTTGCAACCATGTTGACACGCGCAACATCTGAGCAATAAGATGTTGACACACGCAACATGCAGAAGAACGACAAATGGAGAGCAGCTATGACATTCCGAAACACTCGATTTGCCGCCCGATCCGGCTCTCGATGGAGCCGTAAACGTTCGTAAAGGGGGACATATGGACTTGCTTTTCCGAGCCAGTAATCTGTTGGTCCTGCCAATCTGGGCCTTGATGATTCTCCTGCCGCGCTGGCGGTGGACTGCGCGGTTCATTCGATCCCCCTTCGTGAGCGCTGCGCCCGCCATCTTGTATGCCGGGCTCGTGCTTCCGCGACTGGGCGCGATTTGGCCAGCCGTTTCGCGACCGACGCTCCCTGGCGTTGAGGCGCTCCTGGGTTCGCCCGCCGGCGCAACCATCGCATGGGCTCACTTTCTCGCCTTTGACGTGTTCGTTGGCCGTTGGATTTATCTCGACAGCCAAGAACGTCGGACCAGTTCTTGGCTGATGGCGCCGGTACTTGTCCTGACGCTGATGCTGGGACCCGCAGGCTTCCTGTTCTACCTCGTCGTTCGCTCCACACGAGCGACATGGCCGACATCGGCCCAAAAACCTGTTCAGAGTGCCACTTAGTGCAGAGAGAAAGGAGCGAGGACATGAAATCATTCACCGGCCAAGGTCAAGTTCGGAGCCCACAAAGAAGAGGATTGTGGCGCTTTCTGCGTTCCGCATTTGCCGTCAACCCAGCGTTGACCATCATGGCTGTAACCATGCTGATCACGTTCGTCGCTACCCTATTGGGCATTTTCGTTGACCATCGCGTCATCACGGGAACCCCCGCCTGGCTCAAACCAGCCAAGTTTGCTATCTCGGTCAGTATTTATTGCTTCACTTTCGTCTGGATGCTCAGGTTCGTCGAGAATCGGCCTCGTCTGGTTCGTCTGTTGGCCAATGTCACAACCGCCAGCTTGATCGTAGAGATGGTAGTCATCCTCACGCAGGCGGCGCGCGGCACAACCAGCCACTTTAATCAGACCACGACACTCAATACCGCTCTTTGGTTCACGATGGGAGCCTTCATTGTCCTCGTTTGGATGATGAATCTGCTGCTCGCGATCATGCTGCTGCTCCAGCGGATGCCGGACCGCGCCTTGGCATGGTCGTTGCGACTGGGATTGCTCATCTCGGCGATCGGCATGGCAACCGCGTTTTTCATGGTGATTCCTACGCCTGAGCGAGTGGCTAGAATCGCGGGCGGATACGGTCCCCGCATTGTCGGGGCGCACAGCGTCGGAGTCAGGGATGGCGGCCCCGGTCTTCCGGTCTTGGGATGGAGCACTGTGGGCGGCGACCTGAGAGTTGCCCACTTCGTGGGCTTGCACGCCCTGCAGGTCTTGCCGCTCCTCGGTTGGCTGCTGACCAGGCGGAAAGGGCTTGTTGCTCTTTTGAGTACGAGCGATCGGCTCGCGCTGGTTTGGTCTGCTGGCGTGACCTACCTGGGCTTGATTCTGATGCTGACCTGGCAGGCCCTCCGCGGGCAGTCCGTGGTCCATCCGGACACGAAGACCGTTGCTGCCGCGGGCTCTCTGGCCGCAGGGTTCGTAATTTCAGTGTTGATCACGGTGCTGCGCGTAAGGAACCGAAACAGAAGAAGACAAGCATTCACATTGGCACTTCAGATCTTGTCCGATTAGGAGAACATATGAAAAACGCAACTACCATCTCAGTGCTCGCTCTGTTGATCATTCCAGCGATCGCTTCCGGGCAAGACGCAGCCAAACCGCTTCCTGAGGCTCCTTCATCGCAGACCATTTCTGCAGGATCTAGGGACTCTACCGTACTCGGTCAAACGGAAGCTGATCCGCCTCCATCTTCCGCGGAGATTGATCCTGTCGCGCTACGAGCATCGGCGATAAGGGCCGGGATCAACCTCGAAGATAAGGTCGACTACTACTTGACCGAGACGTATTTCAATTCCAGCGCCTTAACCGCACCCGCCTTCCGTGCAGGCCTGCGCATGGCGAATCCCCCGGGCAAAGGTGCGACTCAGTACCCTTCAGAGTGGAGGCAAGGGGCTGAAGCGTTTGGACGAAACTATGGAGATGCGCTCGCCGAGCGGGTCAGCTTTCAGACTGCGAGATTTGCGACGGGTGTGATCACGCGAGAAGATCCGCGCTACGTCCCTTCCAGCAGCCGCAGCCTTTTCGCAAGAAGCATCCATGCCATCAGCTTCACCGTCGTGGATCGCTCGAACTCCGGACATCCTATGCTGGCAATATCGAACTTCGTAGGAGCCGCAGCCGGCGGATTTGTAGGCAATGCCTACCTTCCTGCCGGCTTTAACGATGTCACTCATGCGGGACAAAGAGCCTCGCTTCGGTTTGGATTCGCCGCAGCCGGAAACTTGTTCCGCGAGTTTGCCCCACAGATGCCCAGCCCGATGAGAACGTTCTTCATGCTGATCGCCCGCTGAAGCAAATGAAGACGAAAAGGAGAATTCAAGTGATTCGAAGAACATTCGCATACTGTCGTTTCGAGATTATTGCCGCCCTGTCAGTGGGCTTGTTCTTGACCGTAGCCTCTGCATTGCCGGGACCGCTCGAAGCACAGACAACCGGCACCGCAACCTTGACCGTTCATGTGACTGGCGCTCGCAACGCCAAAGGGAAGATTCGAGCGGCTCTCTTTCGCGACGGCAAAGGCTTCCCTAACGACGCCTCGCAGGCAGTCCACACGCAAGCCGCCGACATTGACCCGCAAACGTTGAGTGCGCAAGTTGTGTTCGCCGACCTTCGCACCGGCGTCTATGCGGTGTCTGTGTTTCATGACGAAAACATGAACGAGAAGCTCGACAAGAACTTTATGGGCATGCCGAAAGAAGGTTATGGCGCTTCGAACAATCCAAAGAAGAAGATGGGGCCACCCAACTTTGACGAAGCCGAATTTCAGTTGAGTGGGACCGAGCAGTTTGTGGAAATAAAACTGATGTATTGAAGCCCATTGATTAAGAGGGGCACCGACAAGGAGCTATCATGCGCGCATTGGTAACGGGAAGTAGCCCCGCTCGATGTGTTGTTGTTTGCGTTTCTCAAGCCAGCCGATCGGTCCTAACTAAGCCGGCTTTGACCGCGGCCGGGCTCAGATGACGCTCGTGGGAGCCCAATGAGGCTTACGAACGGCTGTTGAAAAGCGACGTAAACTATCGCTTCGTCATCGAGCTCAGAATTTCGTCGTCTTATGGAAAAACCGTGGCGCCGGGAAAAATCATTCCGAGCGCAGAGCTTGCATTACGTCGACGCGGGCGGCGCGTGCCGCCGGGAGCATCGAAGCGACTACCGCCGCGACTAACAGCACAAACGCAGAAACGATCGCGGGCCATGCGCCCGGCATTTTTAGATCGCCGAAATAACTGCCTGCCACGCGCACAACGACGAGCCCGAACACCGCGCCGGCCACGATGCCAACAGCAGCCATCACCAGGCCTTCGGTGACAACACCTCTGAGTAGATTTCCCGGCTGAGAGCCAAGCGCCATACGGATCCCGAATTCGCGGGTCCGTGCGCTGACCGAAAACGCCAGCACTCCGGCGACGCCAACGATCGCGATGAGCAACGCGACCGTGGCGAACACGCCAAAGACCAGCGAGTTCAAGCGATCCGGAGCCAGCACCTTCGCGCGAATGTCTTCCAGCGTGGCGGCGTTCTCCACCGGTTCATCAGCGGCCATATCCCGAATAATTTTCGTGACCGGCGTCACCAGCGAATAAGGATTTCCCATGGTGTGGATGAAGACGTGACCGCCGAACATTCCGCCGTCTGCCAATGCGCCATAAATGGTGGCGCTGGGCACCGGAACGATGTGTTCGTCGTCCATGTCGGCGGCGACCCCAATAATTCGGTGCGGCGACGTAAGTCGCGCCTTTTCGGTGGCAGTGCCGGTAGCGAATTCGAGCACGGGATCGGTCCAATACACATGCCGATTGATCGGATCCTGACCGGGAAACATCTGCCGCGCCAGAGTCGCGCTAACGATCACGACCGGCTCTGCGTTCTGGTCATCGAGCGCGTTGAAGTCCCTTCCGGCAATGATAGGAACGCCGAGCGAGGTAAAAAAACCGGGAGAAATCGTGCGCCACAGCGCGCGAGCATCGTCTTTATCATGGACGTGACCATCACCAGAAAATTGCAGGCCCACGCCGAAGCCGCCGCCCGTATCGCGCCAAGGAGCGATCATGCCGACAGCCGTGTCGGTAACTCCGGGCAGCGCATCGATTTGACGCACCGATTCCTTGTAAAAATCGACGACTTGCTGCGGCGTTCTTCCATCGGACGGCGCCGGAACGTCGACGACCAGGACGCGGCGCGTATCGAAGCCGGTCTGGGTCCTTTGCAACGCGACCAGCGTAGTAATCAACACGCTGGCGCCCGCGAGTAGTATGAAAGACGCGGCGATTTGGGTGACGGCGAAGATGCGCTGGCGGCGGCCGGTGCTGCTGGTGATGCGGACGCTGCCGCCCGAGAGGTTCATGCCATTCGATGAGTTCGCCGACGGCAGGCGCGGCACAAATGCCAGAATCACCGCGGCGACGATGGCCAGCGCCACTCCCACCCAGAGCATACTGAAATCCACCGTCAAATCCAGCGCGCGAACGGAGAAGCGCGAGGCGTATCGAGCCAGGATGGTGACCAATGGCTGCGCGATGATTACGCCGATGGCCGCGCCGGCGCAGCAAAGCAGAAGGCTTTCGGCTAACAACATGTGGCGCAGCGCCCAAGTGTTGGCGCCCATCGCGGCGCGGATCGCGAGTTCGCCCTCGCGGCGAACCGTCCGCGCCAGAATCAGGTTAGCCACGTTCGAGCAGGCGATGATGAAGACCAGTCCCGAAGCCGCGAGAAGCACGAGCAAGACGGTGCGCGCGCCGGAAGTAATCTCATCCCGGAGCATCCTGGCATCAATTCGGTAGCCGAAGTTATCGGGGTACGCATCGGGATGGTCCTTCACCATTCCAGCGTACACCGTGCGCAACTCGTTGCGCGCCTGGTCCAGAGTGGCGCCGGGAGCAAGCTTACCGAAAAGTTCGGTCATGCGATGGATCCGGCCGGTGACCATCGTGGCGGAAAGATGATGCGGGCTAATGACCAGGTTGCCGATAATTTCGGTCTCCGCGGGATACGGCACAGAAGGTTCGAGCACGCCGATGACCGTAGCGGAACG